>DAOUAK010000083.1:0-40692 GCA_034433695.1 Chloroflexia bacterium | reverse complement strand
CTCGTAGGCCGTCCAGAAGCGCAATGTGGCCCGCTCCGTCCCGCGCAGGTCCAGGGCCCGGGTCAGGGTGCTATCGGCCTGGTCGCCCCGGTTGCTCCACCAGAAGTGAGCGCCGCTGTGAGGGGCGATGGGGAGCAGGGGAAGCGTCTCGCTTCCGTCGAAGGAAAGGCGCAGGCGGCCGGACTGGGAGGATTTGACTTCGATGTAATCGGTGGCGTAGGGGTAGACGGTGGTCGTGATGGTCCAGGGCAGGCGGTAGACCTGCTCGGCCGGCCAGGGAGGAATCAGTTCGAGGTCGGGATCGTAGGCGTAGCGGCCGTCACCGACGGCCGGATCGTTCAGGGTGTTGGCCAGGACCCAGTCGGCGAAAAAGGCATCGAAGAGGCGTGGCGCCGAGACGACAGGCCGGTATCCGGCCCTTTCCAGCGCCCGTTCGACGGCGGTGAAGTTGTCCACTTCGGGGTCCAGGAGGGTGCCCAGCGCCTCCATGCCCCCGGCGCGGTGGACAAAGTAGCGGAAGAAGAGGTAACTGGCGGCATAGTGGGGCAATGAGGCCAGGGGATCATCGCTCCAGGCAGTTAGTTGCAGGTCAGGGTTGTCCAGGAAAGCCCAGACCAGATCGCTGGCGTCGTATCCGCAGGCCTCCTCGGCCATCTGGGAAAGCCCCTCGTCGGCCCAGGCGTCGCTGCGGGGGTCTTGATACCAGTGAATCATGTGCTGGAACTCGTGGGCCAGGGTGCTCAGGTAGGATGAACTGCCCACGGTGAACGAATCCAGGTCCATGTAGAACATCTCGCGCTGATTGCTGTACGGATTGACCTCCCGGAGTACCTCGTTCATGCTGGAGAAGTAGCCCGAGGCCTCCGTGAGGTAGGTGTGAAGGATGATCAGGTGGGGGTCGCCGTCCACACCCGGGTTCCACTCCTGGCCGAAGATACGGCGGCAGGTGGGGTAGATCTTGTCCTCGAAGGTCTGGGCAGCCTCTTCCAGGGCCTTCTGGCTCACAGAGGCCCCGTCTTCCACGTACATATACAGGTGGGGAGTGACCAGCCGGAGCGTGGCCGTAATCTGGCGCATCTGGTCCGCATCGCTCACCCAGAAGCGTTCCTTATGGCCGGGGGAGAGGGGGGAGACCGCCTGAGCGACCACGCGGGGAGGGTTTTTTCCACCGTGGAGGAGACGGCCGGCCAGGTCCACCAGGTCGCGGTGGGGAAGGGTCGTTTCGGCGATGCGACGGGCGGTCTCTTCGCCCTCCCGGGCCTGCGGCGTAGGAGTTGCCCCCGGAGTTGGGGAAGGCGTAGGCCGGGGAGTGGGCGCGGGAGTGGGCCGCAGGGTTGAGGTGAGCGTGGGAGAGACGGCCGGCGGCCATTCCTCCCAGGGAGCCGGCGGGCCGTAGGGGCCCAGGAGAAGCCAGAAGAGCGCTACCAGGCCGGCCAGCGCCAGAAGGCAGGCCAGGGCGAAGATAAGCCACAGTCCCGCTATCTTTCCGGGCAACGTTCCTCCTCGACAGGCCGGCACCCCGGCAGTTTCATCCCTTGACCACGCCCAGCGGCCGCAGGCGCACCACCTTGCGGCAGAGGCCGGCCCCGTGCATCACATCCACGACGTTGCTCACGTCCTTGTAGGCGTCGGGCATCTCCTCGGCCAGGATGTCCTTCTCCGTGGACATCACGATGATGCCCCTGGCCTCCAGTTCCTTGCGGATGTTGCGGCCCTGGCCGCGTTTGATGGCCGCCGCCCGGCTGAGGACCCGGCCGGCCCCATGGCAACTGCTGCCCCAGGTCTCCTCCAGCGCCTGCGGCAGGCCCACCAGGACGTAGGAAGCCCGCCCCATATCGCCGGGCACCAGCACCGGCTGGCCCACGTTGCGGTAAGCGGGGGGAAGTTCGGGCCGGCCGGCCGGAAAGGCCCGGGTGGCCCCCTTGCGGTGCACGCAGAGCAGCCGTTCCTGCCCGTTGGTGCGATGCTTTTCCATCTTGGCGATGTTATGGGCTACGTCATAGACCAGCCGCAGCCCCAGTTGCTCCGGCGTGCTCTTGAGGGCATGGGCCAAAGCCTGCCGGGCCAGGTGGGTCAGACACTGGCGGTTGGCCCAGGCATAGTTGGCGGCGCAGGCCATCGAGGAGAAGTACGCCTGTCCCTCCGGCGAGTTGACCGGAGCACAGGCCAGTTGCCGGTCCGGAAGGGAGATGCCGTACTTGCGCACCGCTTCGCCCAGCACCTTGAGGAAATCGTCGCAGATCTGGTGGCCGAAGCCACGGGAGCCGGAGTGGATCTGAAGCACGATCTGCCCCTGGAAGAGTCCGAAGGCTTCGGCCGTAGCCGAATCAAAGACCTCGTCCACCACGCTGATCTCCAGGAAATGGTTGCCCGAGCCGAGCGTACCCAACTGGTTGCGCCCCCGCTCAAAGGCCCGAGGGCTGTAGCGACGGGCCACCTCCGGATCGGCTCCGGGCATGGCCCCGTTCTCTTCGCAATGCTCGGCATCCTCGGGCCAGCCGTAGCCCTGCTCGATGGCCCACTGCGCCCCTTTGACCAGCGCCCCACGGGCCCGCGCCAGGTCGGAGATAATGTCGCCCCGGGAGCCGACGCCGGCCGGCACATCCCGATGCAGCGCCGCCACCAGATCGCGGATTTTGTCCTTGACGTCGGAGAGGGTGAGGTTGCTCCGCACCAGGCGGACACCACAGTTGATGTCATAGCCTACGCCTCCGGGCGAGACCACTCCCCCCTGATCCGGGTCAAAGGCGGCCACGCCACCGATGGGAAAACCATAGCCCCAGTGCATATCGGGCATGGCCAGCGACCGGCCGACGATGCCAGGCATGGTGGCCACGTTGCGGGCCTGCTCCGGGCTGCGGTCCTGGGCGATCTGCTCCATCAGACGCCGGTCGGCAAAGATGCGCACCGGGACGCGCATATCTCCGCTTTTGGGGATATCCCAGCGGTAGGGATCCACCTGCACCAGACCGTATTCCTTGATGCCCATCTTGACCCTCCTGCAAAATCGCCGGGGAAAACGACCTTGCATTTTCATTCTATCACAAAGGCCGGCCGGGTCAAGTAAGGGCCGACACATGGGCACTTGACAGATCCCGTTTGATCGTATATACTAGCCTTAGGTGCAGTGGGTGGGACCGAATCGAGGAGGTGCCCTATGGAAACACGGATGGTTACGGCCAGCAGTGTGCTTGAGGAATCGCGGGCGGCCGGCCGCGAGATCGCCCGCCGAGTTCAGGAGGGCCTGCAAGGGACGACACCCGACTTCCTCCTCCTCTTCACCACCGAGCAATACGAGCAGGCCGAGGTACTTCAGGAGGTCCGCAGCGTTTTCCCCCAGACGCCCCTGATCGGTTTCTGCGGAGCCGGCGTCTTCACCGGCCCGGAGGTCCATACTCGCGGCGTCGCCCTGATGGGCCTCTCCTCGCCGGGGCTTCGGGTGCACACCACCGTGGTGACCCGTGTCGGCACCCGCTCGCGGGAGGCCGGCCGCGAATTCGCCCGCCAGGTCATGGGCAAGGCCGAAAAGGCCCCCTACGCCCTGCTCCTAACCCTCCCCGACCCGCTGACCGGCTGCAACGTGAGCGAATTCCTGCGCGGGGCTCTGGAAATTACCGGGGCCGAGGTCACCTACCTGGGAGGAGGCGCCGGGGATAACCTCCGTTTCATCCAGACCTACCAGATAGAAGGCGACCGGGTCTACCAAGATGCCGTCGCCGGGGCGCTCCTTCTCTCCCAACGGCCGATCGGCGTGGCCGTGCGCCACGGCTGGAAACCGCTCAGCCAGGCCCTGACGGTGACCCGATCCACGGAGAGCATCGTCCACGAACTGGACTGGGAAGAGGCCTTCCGGATCTACCGTCAGGCCGCCGGCGCGCCCGACCTGAAGCGCGAAGACTTTGCCGCCTTCGCTATGGTCCACCCCCTGGGCATCCCACAGGCGGAAGAGCAATTCGTCGTCCGCGATCCCATCCAGGTCCAGGAGGACGGCTCCCTGGTCTGCGTGGGTGAAGTGCCCCAGAACAGCATCGTGCGGGTCATGCAGGGGACACGTGAGGATATGGTGCAGGCGGCCCGGGAGGCGGCCGAGACGGCCCGGGCGCAACTCGGCGGGGCTCGGGTGGCCGGAGCCGTGCTCTTTGACTGCGTATCCCGCTGCCTGATGCTCGGAGATGCCTTCCGCGAGGAACTGGCCGCCGTCCAGCAGGTGATCGGCGCGGACGTGCCGCTGGTCGGCTGCCTGACCTTTGGGGAAATCGGCGCCCTCAAGGGCGGCCTGCCTCAGTTCCACAACAAGACCCTGTCCATGGCCCTCTTCGGGCGCTGAGGTTGAACTCCGGGCGATTCTCCGCGAACTTGCCCCGGAGAGCCGGCGGAAAAACCGTATCGCCATTTCCGGATAGACCTCCGGTGCGACGGGTTGAGCGATATCCGGGAGGCCCGGGGCCGATTCCGGGTGGCCCGGTAGGCCCTGGGCCTTTCAAGGATGGAACATGGACCCCAACGATCTGAGCGAAAAGTTTCAGGAACTTTCCATTATGTACGAAATCCTCTCCTCCATCGGCACCTCCCTGGAGGCGGAAAAGACGGTGGAGGACTTCCTGGAGCGGGTGACGAGCCGTTTCTTCTGTGAAATCGGGGTCTTTTACCTCTGGGATCAGGAAAGTGGGGCGTTTCGTCTCCTGGCCGGCCGGGGAGTGGCCGAGGCGGAGCGGGGTCAGGGGGAACAGGTTCCGGCGGACAACCCGGCCGGCCGGCGTCTCCTCCAGGGGGAGCGAGGCTTTATCGTCCAGGGGAAAGAAGCCCCTTCCTGGTCGCTGTATCCCTTCTCGGCCGAACGGATCCACGCGATTCTGGTCGTGGCCGCCCGTTTCCAGGACACTCTCCTGGGCGCCCTGCAACTGGAACGCTTCTCTCCTCCCATCTTCAGCGAACGCGATGTGAGCAAACTGGGCTCCCTAATGGACCGCCTGGCCATCGCCCTGAACCACAGCCGACTCTACCGCGAACTCCAGGAGTCGCGCTCTCGGCTGGAGGAAACCCGGAAACGGCTTCTGCACCTGGTGGCCGAACTTTCCACGCCGGTGATACCGGTGCTGGAAGGCATCCTGGTCATGCCGCTCATCGGCAGCATCGACACCGAGCGGGCCGGCCGGATTCTGGAAAACCTCCTCCACGGCATTGGGGAGCACCGCGCCCGGGTGGCCATCCTGGACATCACCGGCGTGCCGATGATCGACTCCCAGGTGGCCAACCACCTGGTGCGGGCCATGCAGGCGGCCCAACTCCTGGGCGCCCGCACCATCCTCACCGGCATCAGCCCGGAGGTCGCTCAGACGATGGTCCAACTGGGCATTGACCTGGCCGGCATCACCTCCTGCGCCGACCTGCAACAGGGGGTCACCCTGGCCCTGCGCTTTCTGGGGGAGCCATAGGGAAAGCGCTCGCCTGCGGTTCCGGAAGCAGACAACGCGGCGGCCGTGGGCACGGCAGGTCTTCCGGCAAAATCCGTTCCCGAGGGAAAGATGGGCGAACGGTTGACCGTAGTCGGCGGGGGGCTGGCCGGGAGCGAGGCGGCCTGGCAGGCGGCCGAACGGGGCATCGAGGTCCTCCTCTACGAGATGCGCCCGCTGAAGATGACCCCGGCCCATACCGGCGACCTCCTGGCCGAACTGGTCTGCAGCAACTCGCTGGGAGCGCGGGAAACCGACCGGGCGCTGGGGCTTCTCAAGGAGGAATTGCGCCGGCTCGGCTCCCTCCTCATCGCCTGCGCCGACGAGACGGCCCTGCCGGCCGGCGCCGCTTTGGCCGTGGACCGGGAGGCTTTCGCCCGGCGGGTGAGCGAACGCATCCGGAACCACCCGCGCATCACCCTGCGGACCGCCGAGGTGACCGAGATTCCCGACGGGCCGGCCGTCATCGCCACCGGCCCGCTCACCTCCCCTCCGCTGGCCGAAGCCATCGCCCGTTTCACCGGCCGGGAGCACCTCTACTTCTACGACGCCATGGCCCCCATCGTAACCGCCGATTCGGTGGATATGGAGGTCGCCTTTTACGCCTCGCGCTACGGGCGCGGCGGAGAAGATTACATCAATTGCCCGATGACCAGGGAGGAGTACGAACGGTTCGTGGAGGCGCTCCTGGCGGCCGAGCAGATTCCTTTGCACAACTTTGAGCGGGAGGAGGCCCGGTTCTTCGAGGCCTGCCTGCCGATCGAAGAGATCGCCCGCCGGGGACGGGAAGCGCTGGCCTTCGGCCCCCTGCGGCCGGTGGGCCTGGTGGACCCGCGCACGGGGAAGCGGCCCTATGCCGTGGTGCAGTTGCGCCGGGACGACCTGGCCGGCCGGCTCTATAACTTGGTGGGCTTCCAGACCAACTTGCGCTGGAAGGAGCAGGAACGCGTCTTCCGCCTGATCCCCGGCCTGGAGCGGGCCGAGTTCGTCCGCTACGGACAGATGCACCGCAACACCTTCCTCCATAGCCCCTCCCTCCTGCGCCCGACACTCCAGAGCATAGCCAGGGACGACCTCTTCTTCGCCGGCCAGATCACCGGCAGCGAGGGCTATGTCGGCTCCATCGGCACGGGATTGCTGGCCGGCATCAACGCCGCCCGCCTCTTGCGCGGGGAAGAACTCTGGGTCCTCCCCCCGACGACGATGCTGGGAGCCATCGTGCGCTACATTACCACCCCCCGTAAGGGCGAATTCCAGCCGATGAAGGCCAATTTCGGCCTCCTCCCGGAACTTCCCCACCCACCCCGGAATAAACAGGACCGCGGCCGGGCCTACGCCGCGCGGGCTTTGCACGACCTGGAAGAGTTTTTGCACGAAAAAGACGCGAAGATTTTTGTCCGGGGGTAGGTCGTTCCAAGCAGTAAGGGTTATAACTTCACCCGCGTCTCTTCCATTCCCAGTATTCCTGGAGATTCCGGTAGGGAACTTCCGTCAAAATCCAGAGCGGCTATCTGTGCCCAAATCCAATCGGCCAGTTTTGCTTTGCTGCCCTGGTAACGGGTAGAGGGAAAATGGGCCACCAATTCGGGGAATAGGGCCTGTTGATATACCACGGAACCGGACATTTTTGACCTCTCCCAATGATCCACCGGTATTTTTAGTTTTATTATATCTTCCCCGCATTTGCGTCAAGTCAAATGATAATTTTGTAGGGCTTTTCAATGCTGTAACTTTGGGGGCTTCCGAAGTTCGGGAAGCCGCCTCAGAACAGCCGAATATCCGGCATGGGCCAAGCATTCCTGGCCCCTCCGAAGGCATCTGAGGATAGCCTCGCAGAACTTTGACCTCGGAAGTCCTGGTTGGGTTAGAAAATTGAAAAGCCCTATAATTTTGGGCTTGCGCAGCAATTCGCCAGTTGTGGGCGATAATATGAATGATATGTTGGGGGTCGGTTTCGCCGCCCCACAACATATCATTCCTTTCCAAAATCCATGGGTGTGGTGTTCCTCGGAAGCGATTTGCTGCGCAAGCCCACGCCCGGAATTGGACAAACCCGCCCACATCGGGTAAAATTTGCGACATCGGACCGTTTGCCAGGAGGAACGGATGAAAAGGTGGTACGAGTACGTCTGCCTGGACTGTGGCTATGGCGGACTGACCCGCGACCCCAAGGGTTACCTCCGGGGCCGCTACGTCTGTCCCCGCTGCGGCAGCCTCCGCTTCGAGGTCTCGGAACGCGAAGCCGTCCCCCTTGCGGAGGAGGACGATGCCGGCCCAGAACCTGAATAAGGGATGATACCGATGATTTCCAAAGCCACGCTGCGCGAATTACGAAGCATTGTCGGCCGGGAATGGGTCCATACCGAGCCGGAAGACCTCCTCTGCTACGGCTTTGACGCCACATTCCGGGAAAGCCTGCCCGAGGCGATCGTCTCCCCGGCGACGACGGAGGAGGTCTCCCGGGTGATGCAGGTGGCCTATCGGGAGGAAATCCCGGTGGTGCCGCGGGGGTTGGGCAGCGGGCTGGCCGGCGGGAGCATCCCCATCCACGGCGGCATCGTCCTGAACCTGACCCGCATGAACCGTATCCTGGAGATCGACCGGGCCAATATGGTGGCCGTGGTGCAGGCCGGCGTGGTCACCGCCGATCTGCAGGAGGCGGTGGCCCGATGTGGCCTCTACTACCCGCCCGACCCCTCCAGCCAGCGCCATTCCAGCATCGGCGGCAACATCGCCTGCAACGCCGGCGGGCCGCACTGCCTGAAGTACGGGGTGACTGCCGATTATGTGCTGGGACTGGAGGTAGTCCTGGCCGACGGGCGCATCCTGCGCACCGGCGGCAAGACCATCAAACGGGCCGTCGGCTACCGCCTGAGCGACCTCTTCATCGGCTCGGAGGGCACCCTGGGGGTGATTACCGAGGCTATCCTCCGCCTCATCCCGCCTCCCAAGGCCACCTGTACGGCCATGGCCGTCTTTCCCCGCCTGAACGATGCCGGCGTGGCCGTGACACGCATCCTGGAGCAGGGCATCATCCCCGTGGCCCTGGAGATTATGGACGACACCACCATCGCCACGGTCGAGGCGCACAAGAAGATGGGCCTGCCCCTGGATGTGGAGGCCATCCTGGTCATCGAGACCGACGGCGAACCGGACCAGGCCCGGCGGGAGATCGAAGCGATCGCCGAAATCTGCCGCCGGACGGGGGCCCGCGAGGTTCGGGTGGCGGCCGACGCAAAGGAAGGGGCAGTGTTGATGGCCGCCCGCAAGTCCGTTTCCCCCTCCCTGGCCCGCCGCCGGCCCAACAAACTCGGCGAGGACATCACCGTGCCCCGAAGCGCCATCCCGACCGCCGTGGCCCGCATCAAGGAGATCTCCCGCCGATATAACCTGCCCATCCCCATCTTCGGCCACATCGGCGACGGCAACCTCCATCCCAACATCCTCTTCGACCGGCGCGATGAGGAGGAATTCGCCCGCGTGGAACAGGCCGCCGAGGCCATCTTCCGGGTGGCTATGGAACTGGGCGGCGTCCTTTCGGGCGAGCACGGCGTCGGCCTCCTGAAACGCGACTTTATCGAGGAAAACCTGGGACCGGTGGCCATCGAGGTGATGCGGGCCATCAAACGCACCCTCGACCCCAAGGGCATCCTCAACCCCGGCAAGGTTTTCCCGGAGGGCTTCGGGGAGAGATAAGGAGGGTCGGCGGAAGACAGGTAGGCCGGTTCCGGCAACATCTGGAGTATCTCAGGAGGTAGGATGCGCCACATCTCCCGTTTGCTGCCGCTCGTGGTGCTTCTGTTGGCCTTTTTTCCCGCCCTCCCGGTTACGGGTGTCGAAAGCCGGCCCGTCGTCGCCCTCTACTTCGCCTGGTACGAACTTTCGGATTGGAACTCGGGCCGGATGAGCGACTTGCCCCAGGTGCTCTACTCCTGCGGCGAACGCGCTACCCTCCAGCGCCATATCGAGCAGGCCCACAACGCCGGCATTGACGCCTTCATGGTTGCCTGGACCGGCCAGGAGGATACCCGCATTGACGGCCGAGTCCGCCAGTTGCTCGATCTGGCCGGCGCCTACGGCTTCAAGATTGCCGTCTTCCTCGACATCACCGCCTCCGGAAACTTCCAGACCCCCGAACAGACGCGGGAAAACCTGCGCTATGTGATCAACACCTTTGCCTCCCACCCGAACTATCTGCGCTTTCAGAACCGCCCACTCATCGGCTTCTGGTCTCTTCCAAGCGTCCCAACCTTCCCCGGGAAAAGCCCCTACGAGACGTGGAAGCAACTGCGCCAGGAACTGGACCCCGGCGGATGGACCTTCTGGCTGGGCGAGGGGGTAGATTTCTCCTATCTGGACATCTTTGACGCCATCTACTTCTTCGACATCTCCTGGGCGGCCGAGCCGTCCAGTGCCCTGGCCTCCTACGCCCGCAAGTTGAACACCTACAACGACGCCCACGGCACCTCCAAGCCCTTTATCGCCACGGTGATGCCGGGCTACGACGATACCCGTATGCCCGGCCGGCCCACCCACTACCGCGACCGCGCCAATGGGGAATATTACCGCAAGTCCTGGCAGGCGGCTATAGACTACCAGGCCTCGCTGGCCATCATCAACAGCTGGAACGAGTGGTACGAGGGGAGCCACATCGAGCCGAGCCAGAATTACGGCACCCAGTACCTGGAACTCACCGCCCAGTGGGTGCCCCAGTTCAAAAGTGGGACACCGCCCCCACCACCCGGCCCTACCCCCACCCCCATCCCGGCCGGCCCCTTTGCCGACGGCGCCTTTCAAGCGGTCTGGGAACGCACCGACAAGCCGGTAGCTGACGGACGCACCACCCGCTCCTGGGTCTGGGGGCCGGCCCCTTTCAGCGCCGGTCTCTACGAACCCTACGCCCAGTCCCCCGGCGGAGTCCGCCTGGTGCAGTATTTCGATAAATCGCGTATGGAAATCAACAACCCCTCTGGCGACCGCTCTTCGATGTGGTTTGTCACCAACGGCCTCCTGGTGTATGAAATGGTAACCGGCCGGATGATGGTGGGCGATGCTTCCTTCGAGACACGCACCCCGGCAGACGAAGCGGTGGCCGGCGATTGGGCTTCCGTCAACCCCGACTGCCCGACCTATGCCACCTTCGGCGGCCTCATCGGACAACCGGCTTCCTCGCGCCTGGGACAAAAAGTTACCGCCACGCTCACCAAAAACGGCGTCGTAGGGAACGACCCGGCCAGGGCCGGCTACGGTGGGACGGCCATCGCCTACTACGAAACCGCCACCGGCCACAATGTCCCCCAGGTTTTCTGGGAATTTATGAACCGCAGCGGCTTGATCTACAT
This sequence comes from Chloroflexia bacterium, assembly GCA_034433695.1. Classification (GTDB taxonomy): domain Bacteria; phylum Chloroflexota; class Chloroflexia; order DTKN01; family DTKN01; genus JASFBA01. The sequence continues at coordinate 29,897 of DAOUAK010000083.1, read as the reverse complement.
CAACGGAAGTTTTCAAAACGGGAAACTGGTGGACTGGCTCTTTGCCTTCGGCTATCCCATCAGCGAGCCGTACTGGGTGCGCTGCCGGGTGGCCGGCGTGGAACGGGACATCCTCGTGCAACTCTTCGAACGCCGGGTGCTTACCTATACCCCGGCCAATCCCCCCAGCTGGCAGGTGGAAATGGGCAATGTAGGGTTGCATTATTACCGGTGGCGCTACGGGCACTGAGAGCCTATCCAAAACTCGTAGGGCGGGCTAGCCCGCCTTATGGCCTGGGAAGGCCGTCCTGCGAGGATACCTGCAAGCAGGGGCGTGTCGTTTGCATGCCCCTGCTTTTTCCTCCCGATAACCAGCCTGTAACGCCGCGCTGACCGGCCGTAGCCCGGCCTCCCGCAGAATGAAGAAAAAGGTTCTGTGGGAGGTGTGGCGATGCCGCGTCGTGTGGGTTCTCAAGGGATATGGCTCCTGCTAATCGTTTTCCTCCTGGGCACTTTCCCGGCCGCCGTCCAGGCCCAGGAGACGGTCAGCGCGACCGGGGAGAAGGCAACCGCCCTCCAGGTGACGCTTTTGCCGTCCGGCCCCGAAGGGCTGCTCGTGGAGTGGCGTGCCCGGCCGCCTACAGCGCCCCGAGCACCTCTCTCTCCCGTAGATACCGCTCCACCGTGCCGACGGGGAAGGGCAGTGCGCCGTTCCTGGCGCTCATCCAGTGGTAGAGGGCCTGGGCAAAGCCCTGGAGGGTCGGCGCCTGGATGCTCAGGAGCACGGCCTTTTCCTCCGGCGTCAGGTCAAAGGCGCCCAGCGCTTCCTCCCGCCGGTCGCCCAGCAGAACCTCACGGAAGCGGGGCTCCACCATCGCCGTACCGATCAGCCGATTCAGTTCGCGGCAGGACATGGCCTTCTCCTTTTGTCCGCATACTCAAGCCGGGGGGCCCTCTTTCTCGCTCCCGGACCGGGGCGAAGAAGGATGGGGTCCCCCGATCGAATCGGTCGCCTGAAGATGTTTCTTCCCATCGGGCCGGCCGACCAGCGCCCGCTGCACCGCCCAGAAGGCGCCGGCGGCAATGAACACGTCTCCCACACTGAAAGCGGCAGAAAAGGGGAAAGGAAGGGGAAGGACAAAGATGTCGCTCAGAAACCATAGTCGGGTCTGTTCCCGGGGCAGGGCGATGTCCTTGCTGCCGGAGACCCGGCTGCTGGGGAGAATGGTGTCGGCATCGCCGTGCCCGATGCGCTCCATCGCCTCCGGAGCGATGGGCATATAGCCGCCGTTGGCCGCCATCACCACCAGGTTCAGGAGCAGGCCCAGCCCCAGGAGGGCCAGGCCGGGGATGCGTCGGTTGAGCCAGACGGCCAGAAGGAGGGCCAGGTAGGAAAGGAGCAGGACGACGGCATGGAGGTCAAAACTCCGGCCGAACGGCTGGGGAAAGTGCATCACCACGAGTTGGACGGCCAAAGCCACCAGGGGAAGGGCCGGCCAGCGCAGCGGAAGCGCCACCAGACGCGAAAGTTTTCCCCCACGCAGCAGGGCCACAACAAAGGCCAGGGACAGGGCTACCAGCAGGATCAAGATGACCTCCCGGGATACCTCCTCCCTCTGGGCCTATCGCCCGGACGGACCCTTTGGTCGGCCCGTAATGGAACGGCCGTCTACCAGGGGAAAGAAAATCCCTTCCCGATCCCCCAGTGCCCCCAAACCGGGTCGGCGCTCCCGACGACAGGTTTAGCCGCCGCTTCCGACTCCACCGGGAGCGTCGGGAGCGCCCGCACCCAGGAGCAGGGCAATCAGGCTGAGCAGGAAAAGCACCCACTTCAGGTAGTGCGGATCTGCATACCGCCCGAGCACTACTTTGATTCGGTCACCCATGGCACGCCCTCCTGTGCTGTTGCCACACGTTTTTCTATCCTGGCAACAGATTAGCGGGCGGCTCTTGGGGAGACTCTTAGGGAAGTTCTTAGGGTCTATCCGAAAACCTGTAGGGAAATTCCTGCCCTGCCCGGACGGCCTTTCCAGGTCGTCCTACGCCTGCTTCCGGATAGGCTCTTGGGGAAATTTCCCTTCCCGGATCGCCTGGTAGAGGGAGCGGGTCTCTTCGGAAGGCTCGATGCCCAGTTCGCCCCGAAGGAGGCGGTGGCAGCGGTGGTAGGTACGGAGGGCGGCAACGCGATCCCCGCCCAGGGCCAGGCTGCGCATCAGCCCGCGATAGGCCTCTTCGTTGTAATTATCCACCCGGAGGGCCTGGAGGAAGGTGCGGCGGGCCGGGTCGGGTTGGCCCTGCCCCAGGTAGAGCCTTCCCAACCGCAAGAGGGCCTGCATTCGGCGTCGGGCCAGTTCCTCCCGCCGCAGGAAGCACCACTCCCGGTCCACATCCTCCAGAAAGTCGCCCCGGTAGAGGTCCAGGGCCTGTTCCAGGAGCGGGATGGCCCGGGGGTCGTCGGCCGGCATCTCCTCCGCCCGGTCGAGCAGGCGCTCGAACTCCAGCACATCGCACCAGTAAGGGACCTCCGGGTTCCACCGGTACTTTTCGTCCCGAAAGACGACGAAGAAGCATCGGACAGCCCGGCGGGCCTGGGAGAGGGCCGCATGGAAGGCGCTCGTCACCCGCGAGGGGCTTCGTTCGGGCCAAAAGGCCAGGCCGATTTCCCCCCGGCCGACCGGAGCGTTGAAAAGGAGATAGAAGAAGAGTTCGCGGGCCTGACGGTAACCCCAGGCCGAGGTGGGGATTTCTTCTTCTCCCAGAAACACCCGCCCCTTTCCCAGGGCCAGGATGCGGAGCGGTAACGCTTTTTCCTCTACGGGTCGAGTTTCCCGCTGCCGCAGGCTTTCCAGCAGCCGGGATAGGAAGTCCTCTCCGCCCGGAAGTTGTTTCAAGAGAGGATGGAGGCTCTCCCTTTCGGCCAGGAAAGGTTCCAGGATGTTCAGGCGGCGGCCCATCTCCAGGGCTTCCTGCAGGGATTCCCAGGCCTGCTCCGGGCGGTGGGCATGGTGCCGGGCGATGGCCCGTGCCAGAAGGCTGCGCAGCAGGTCGGGCTGCCAGCGGGCCGCCTCCTGGCAACGGACGTTCTCTTCAATTCGCCCAAGGGCCTCCTCCGGATGCCCCTCGACCGCTTCCAGGAGAGCCAGGGAGACCTCGATGCGCGCCCGATCGCGGGGGGATGTGGCGGCCATGTCCAGGGCCTGTTCTAGAAGAGGGCGGGCTTCGGGAAGGTCGCCTTCCCGCCGGGAAAGGTTGCCCAGTGCCTCCAGGAGGTAGGCGGTCAGGTCGGCGCTGTGGGCCTGACGGGCCTGCTCCAGCCCTTCCCGGTAGGCCTGCCGGGCACGGGAGTACTCCCCCAGGTCGCGGTAGAGGTCCCCCAGGCCGGCCTGGACGATCGCCTGGAGCCGGGGGGAGAATGAGGAGCGGGCCGCCTCCCGGGCCTGCTCCAGGAGTTCCAGGGCCGGCCAGAGTTCCCCGCGCAGAAAAGGCCCCATGGCCAGGTTGTTCAGGATGTTGGCCTCCAGCCCGGGGCTACCGACCGCACGGGCCTGCTCCAGGGCCCGACGGTAAGCGGCGTCGGCTTCCTCCATCCGGCCCTGGGCACGCAGGCAGAAACCCAGGTCCAGGTAGGCCATGGCCAGGTTGTAGAGGCCGATGGCCGGCCCCGACGCGACAGCGGCCCGGACGTGCTCCTCCGCTCCCGCCGGGTCCCCCAGGGCCAAGAGGCAAACCCCGGCGGTCCGGTGCAAATCGGCAAGGACCGAGGCATCCTCCTCCCCGGAGGCGGTGGAGAGGGCCTGGAGGGCCATCTCCAGCGCCTCCCGGTAGTGCCCTCGGGTGCGCTCCAGAACGGCCCGGTCGGCCAGGGCCTGGGTCCGGCGCTTCCGGTCGCCCCTTTCGGCAAAGAGCCTTTCGGCCTGCTGAAGGGCAAGCAGGGCTCGGTCTCCCTGTCCTGTTTCTTGGTACGCCTTGCCCAGGAAAAGGAAAAGGCGTGGGTGCTCGTCGCACACGGCCGGCGGCAGGGCCTCGACCCAGCGAATCAGGGTCTGAAGGCGGTTACGCTCAAGGAGGCTACGGGCCAGGGCTTCGATCTCTTCTGCCGCCTCCGGATAGGCCTGCGCCTCCAGAAGGTGCTCCACGGCTTCTTCCCTTTCCCCCCGTTCGCGCCAGATGAGGGCGGCCCGGCGCTGGAGCCGAACAAAGTCCTCCCGATCGGCGCGGGCCTCCCGGAGGATAAAGTCGCGGAAGAGGGCGTGAAAGCGATACCACCCTTTCTCTAGGGGTATCAGGAAGAGGTTGCGTCGTTCCAGGGAGGCAAGGAGGCGCTCGGACCCGCTCCGCTCCAGCAGGGCATCGCAGAAGGCGGCATCGATCTGCCTGGGGATGGCCGCCCCGTAGAGAAAGCGGCGTTCCTCGGGATCGAGGCGGCGCAGGACTTCCTCGGCCAGGTAGTCATAGAGGCCGGGGAAGCGCGGAAGGCCGGCCAGGGTCTCGCGTACCCTTTGGAAGCCGGCCTGCGCCCGCAGCAGGATGGCGGTGATCCAGCCTTCGCTTTCCTCCACCAGGGCCCGCACCGTCTCCTCCGGGAGGTCCAGGCCCAGGTTCTGGCGCAGGACGGCCGAGGCCTCCTCCACCGTAAAGCGCAGATGCTCCGTTCCGATGGCCTCGGCTTCCCCGTAGGCGGCCAGACGGGCCAGAGATAGCGGGGGAATGGTGCGGCCGGAGACGATCAGGTGGACATGGTCGGGCAGGTAGGCGATCAGGGTGTCCAGGCAGCGGTTGATCTCTTCCTGAGCCTCTACATTGTGGTAATCGTCCAGGACGATGACCAGGTAATCGGGAATCTCCTCGCTCAGTTCGTTCAACAGGAGGCCGATGGCCTCGTGGACCCGGCCGGCCGGTCCTCCGCCCTCCCGCAGAAGGGTCCGGGTGCGCTCGCCGAAGGAGGGAAAACGCACCCGAACGGCCTCCACCAAATAGTCCAGAAAGGTACGGAGGTCGGCGTCGGTGGGGTCCAGAGTGTACCAGCATACCGGGAAATCCACATCCCGGCTGAAATCCACCAGGAGGGAGGTCTTACCGTAGCCGGGGCCGGCACAGAGCAGGAGGAGTTTGCGGTGGATATTCTCATGCAGCCAATCGAGCAAGCGGGACCGCGAGAAAAGGCTGGAGATGCGGGGAATACGGACTTTGGTGTAGATCAGCGGAAATGCCGGCGGTTTGGACGGTTCCATAAGTCGTTCCTGGGCATTCTAAAGTCCGTGCAGTTACGCCCTTACTATACCATAAGGCGGAGAATCCGGCAAGGCGTTTGCCCTTTCGGGCAGGCGTGCTATAATGAGGCCGGCCTGGATGTGAAAGGAAAAACGATGCGTGTCGCCCTGGTGCACGATTACCTCAACCAGTACGGCGGAGCCGAGCGCGTCCTGGAGGTCCTGCACGCGCTCTACCCCGAGGCCCCCGTCTATACCTCGCTCTACGACCCCCGGGCGATGCCGGAAACGTTCCGCCGCTGGGACATCCGCACCTCTTTCCTCCAGCGCCTGCCCCGGCGGGTCGCCCTGGCCCGCCTCTACCTGGCCTGGTATCCTTATGCCTTCGAATCGTTCGACCTGCGCGGCTATGACCTCATCCTGAGTTCCAGCAGCGCCTTTGCCAAGGGGGTCATTCCGCCGGCCGGGGCCAGGCACATCTGCTACTGCCACAACCCGGCCCGCTTTCTCTGGGATACCGCCTCCTACCTGGAACGCGAGCCGCTGGGCCGGCCGGCCGGCTGGCTCCTGGCCGGAGTCCTCCACCACCTGCGCCTCTGGGATGTGGCGACGAACCTGCGCGTGGACGCCTTTATCGCCAACTCCCGTACTGTAGCCGCCCGCATCGCCCGCTACTACCGCCGGGAAAGCACGGTCATCCATCCTCCGGTGGATGTCTCCTCTTTCCCCCTGGCCCGCGAACGGGGACAATACTTCCTGGCCGGCGGCCGGCTGGTGCCGCACAAGCGGCTGGACCTCGCCGTGGCCGCCTGTACCCGGCTGAAGGTGCCGCTGGTGGTCTTTGGCGAGGGACGCGACCGCGCCCGACTGGAACGACTGGCCGGCCCAACGGTGCGCTTCGTCGGCCGGGTCACGGAAGAAGGGCTGCGCCGGCTGTACCTGAACTGCCGGGCCTTGCTCTTCCCCGGGGAGGAGGATTTCGGCCTGGCTCCGCTGGAAGCCATGGCCTGCGGCCGGCCGGTCATCGCCTATGGCGCCGGCGGGGCCCTGGAGACGGTCATCCCCGGCCGGACGGGCTTCCTCTTCTTTCCCCAGGAGGAAGAGGCCCTTCTGGACGCCCTTTCCTCCTTCCGCGACGACGATTTCGACCCGGCCGAGGTCCGCCGGTATGCCGAGCCGTTCGATGTCCCCCGCTTTCAGGAAAACATCCGCAACTTTGTCCAGAATTACGGGAGGGAACGATGACCGCCTCCGAAGTCTGGCAGGTCCTTCGCCGCCGCTGGTGGGTCGTCCTGGGCATGGCCGTCGTGGCGGCGGCGGCCGCGCTTCTCTACAGCCTCCTCCAGGTGCCCCTTTACCGGGCCCGGGCCGAACTGGTCGTCCTGCCCAACCGGGCCGACTGGGGGCTGAGGATGTACCTGGAGGCCCAGATGCGCACCTTCCCGGCCGTCCTGCGCGCTTTTCCCCAGGAGGGGAAGGCCGGCCTGCCGCCCGATCTGGGCCAGCGGATGTATGTGCAGATAGTTCCCGAAGAAGGCCGCGTGGTCATCGAGGTGGACGACGGCGACCCGGCGCAGGCGGCGGAGTATGCCAACACCCTGGGGCGTCTGCTGGCCCAATGGATGCAGGAACATGCCCCCCAACTCGGACGGGAGCATATCTACATAAGCACCCTCCTGCCGGCCGAACCTCCCGGCGCCCCCTCCAGCCCGCGCTACAAGGTCAATACCGCGGCCGGGGCGGTGCTGGGGCTGGTCCTGGGTCTACCGCTGGCCTTCCTCTGGGATTTTCTCGACGACGCCATCTCCGACCCCGGCCGAGCCTCGGCCCGGCTGGGGGTAGAGGTCTGGCCGACCCTTGTTCTCCCCCGCGACGATCTGGCCGTACTCCATGAGCCGGCCGGGGAGGCGGCCCTCGCCTTTCAGCGACTCCATACCCGACTGCGGCTGGCCGGGGCCGGGCCGCCAGAGCGACCTGTCCTGGCGGTGATCGGCGTCGGGCGGGAGGGCGTGCCCCCGGCCCTGCTGGCCAACCTGGGGGTAGCCATCGCCCAGGAAGGCGCTCTGGTGCTGCTCCTCGATGCCGATCTTCTGCACCCGGCCCTGCACGAAACCTTCGGCCTGCCCGCCTCCCCCGGCCTGGGGGAACTGGCGGGCCGGGAGGAACCTCCCCCCCGTCGGGAGACGGCCCAGGCCGGCCTGTACCTCATTCCGGCCGGGGAGTGCCCTTCGCCGGCCGCCCGGGCGCCGGTCCTGCGTCGCCTCGCCGGGATGTTGCCGGGGATGGGCCGAGGAGACGAATTGGTTCTGGTGCGGCTGCCGGACCCTACCGAGTCCCCCGAAGCCCTGTTCGCCGCCGAGGCGGCGGGGATCGTGCTCCTTGTGGCCCAGGCCGGCCGTGCTCGATTGCGGGGGGTACGGCGGGTTCAGGAGGTCCTGGCCGGCCGGGCCCGGGTCGCGGGGATAGCCTTGTGGTCCGCTGAACGCCGAGGATAAGGAGGAAAGATGAAAGGCGTTTCTCCGGAAGCGCTGGCCCTGCATCGCCGGGCCATCGTCTGCGATGCCCACTGCGATACCCTCCTGGAACTGGAGCGCCGGGGACGCTCCCTGGGCGAACGGGCCTCGGAGGGACATATAGACCTTCCCCGCCTGCTGGAAGGCGGGGTCACCGCCCAGGTCTTTGCCCTTTTCGTGGAGGATGCCTACCTGCCGGCCCACGCCATCCGCCGAACGCTCCATCTTCTGGACCGCTTCTACCGGGAACTGGCGGCGAACCCGGACCGGATGCTCCTGGCCACCTCTGCGGCCGACATCCGCCGGGCCAAGGCCGAAGGGAAGGTGGCCGCCATCCTGGGCCTTGAGGGAGGGGAAGCGCTGGACGGTTCGCCGGCCGCCCTGCGTATCTACCACCGCCTGGGCGTGCGCCTGCTTACGCTCACCTGGAACCGCCGCAACGCCCTGGCCGACGGCCTGGACGAAGCCCGCACCGACGGTGGCCTGACCCGCCTGGGGGTGGAAGTGGTGGAGGAGATGAACCGGCTGGGGATGCTGATCGACCTGGCCCACCTGAGTCCGGCCGGCCTGGCCGACGTGCTTCAGGTGACCACCTCTCCGGTGATCGTCTCCCACGCCAACGCCCGCGCCCTCTGCAACCATCGCCGCAACCTGAGCGACGAGCAACTCCGCGCCGTTGCCCTGACCGGCGGATGGATCGGGGTTACCTTTGTTCCCTCCTTTATCGCCCCGCAGGCGGCCACGCTGGAACATCTTCTGGAACATATCCTCCATATCCTCCGTGTGGCCGGGGAGGACCACATCGGCCTGGGAAGCGACTACGACGGCTTCGGCTCCTCCGAGCCGTTCTGCGACCTTCCCGATGTGGCCCATTTGCCTCGTCTGACCGACGGGTTGCTTCGCCGGGGACTCTCCGATCGGGTGGTGGAAAAGATTCTGGGGGAAAACTTCCTGCGGGTCTTTGAAGAAGTGGTTGGGTAAAGATGGTTGCCGAGTCTCTGGAAACCCGTCTGCGCCACCACCTGACCGTCCTCTGCGAGGAAATCGGCCCGCGCAGCATTCTGGACGCCGGGGAACTGGAGCAGGCCGGCGATTACATCGAGGAGACGCTGACCGACCTGGGCTATACCGTCCAGGAGCAGGAGTACGTCTGGATGGGTCGCACGTTCTGCAACCTGGCGGTCCGGTTGCCCGGGGAGACACGTCCGGACGAGGTCGTGGTGGTCGGGGCCCATTATGATACCGTGCCCGGAACGCCTGGGGCAGACGATAACGGCAGCGGGGTGGCCGCCCTCCTGGAACTGGCCCGGCTGTGCCGGGAAATGCGCCCCGGGCGCACACTCCACCTGGTGGCCTTTACCCTGGAGGAGCCCCCGGCCTTTTTCACCCCCTGGCAGGGGAGTCGGGTCTATGCTCGATCCCTGCACCAGCGCCGGGAACGGGTACTCGCCATGCTCTCGCTGGAGATGCTCGGCTACTACTCCGACCGTCCCCGCAGCCAGCGGTTTCCCTTCTTTCCGATGCGCTGGATGTACCCGAACACGGGCAACTTTATCGGCATCGTGGGCAACTTGCGCTCCCGGGACCTGGTGCGTCGGGTTCGGGAGTCCTTTCAACGAGGCTCCCCGCTCCCTGTGGAGACACTCTCCACCAGCCCGCTTCTCCCCGGTGTGGCCCTTTCCGACCACGCCTCTTTCTGGCGCTACGGCTACCCGGCAGTTATGGTTACCGATACCGCTTTTTACCGCAACCCGCACTATCATCGGCCCTCCGACCGGCCGGAGACGCTGGACCTGGCCCGTCTGGCCCAATGCGTGCGCGGGTTGATGCAGGTGGTTACCGATCTGGTTCAGGGGGGTGATTTGGCCGGCAAGCGGAATGGCGGTATAATCTTTCCGCAAGAATCCGAAAAGGAGGTTATGATGAACGATTTTCTCGAAGAACCCCCGGACCTGCTGCAATGGTCATGGAATGAGATCGAGCTGTACTACCGGGATCTCCGAAATCGTTCTCTTTCTCCGGCCACGGTGCACCGTTTTCTGGTCGACTGGACTCGCCTGAACGACCTCCTGGAAGAGATGGAGAGCCGGCTACACCTGGCCACCGTGCTCGACACGGCCGATGAAGAAGCCGAACGGCGGTATCGGGCCTACCTGGAGCAGATCTATCCGGGCCATGTAGAAGAGGAGCAAAAACTTAAGGAGAAGTTGCTGGCGAGCGGCTTGGAACCGACCGGCTTCGAGATTCCCCTACGCAAAATGCGCACCGAGGCGGCCATCTTTCGTGAGGTTAATGTGCCGTTGGCCTCTCAGGAACGGGCCCTGGGCATCCAGTTCAACAAGGTGCTCTCGGCTCAGACGGTCGAGTGGGATGGTCAAGAGGTCACCATCCCGCAACTGCGTCCCGTCTATCAGGAAGCCGATCGCGGCCGGCGTGAGCGGGCCTGGTTGCTGGCCGCCCAGCGCCAACTGGCTGACCGCGAAACCATAAACGACCTCTGGCAACAATTCCTCTCGCTTCGCCGGCAGATGGCCCGAAACGCCGGTTTCCCGGACTATCGAACCTTTCGCTGGCAGCAGAGGCTACGTTTTGATTACACCCCGGAGGACTGCCTCCGCTTCCACCGGGCCATCGAGGAAGTGGTGGTACCGGCCGCGGCCCGACTCTACGAACGTCGCCGTCGTCTCCTGGGCGTCAAGACGTTACGCCCGTGGGACCTGGACGTGGATCCGCTCGGCCGACCGCCTCTGAAGCCCTTCCGGCATGTGGAGGAACTCCAGAGGGGGGCAGCGGCCATCTTTCATCGGGTCGATCCCCGGTTGGGGGAATATTTCGACCTTATGGTGCGGGAGGGGTTGCTCGATCTGGCCAATCGCAAGAACAAGGGGCCGGGGGCCTTCTGTACTTCCTTCCCGGCTTCCCGGAAGCCCTTTATCTTCCAGAATGCCGTCGGCCTGCACGACGATGTTCAAACCCTCTTACACGAAAGCGGCCATGCCTTTCACGTCTTCGAGCGCATTCGCCTGCCCTACTTCCAGCAACGCCAGGTAGGCTCCGAATTCAACGAAGTGGCCTCGATGGCAATGGAGTTCCTGGCGATGCCTTATCTGACCATCGAAGAAGGGGGCTTTTATTCGCCGGATGAGGCGGCCCGGGCCCGCATCGAACATCTGGAAAAAAGTCTGCTCTTTTGGCCCTACATGGCCGTTGTGGATGCCTTCCAGCACTGGGTCTATGAGAACCCGGACCTGGCCATGGAGCCACGCAACTGCGACGCCCAATGGGCGGCACTGTGGAACCGCTTTATGGTAGGGGTAGACTGGGGCGGCCTAGAAGAAGCGATGATGACCGGCTGGCAGCGCAAGCATCACATCCATCTGTGGCCCTTTTATTATGTGGAATACGGCCTGGCCCAGTTGGGAGCCGTACAGGTCTGGGAAAACGCGCTCTCCGACCAGAGCGGGGCGGTAGCGGCTTATCGCCGGGCCTTGGCCCTGGGGGGGACAGTTCCTCTGCCTCAACTCTATGAGACGGCCGGCGCCCGACTATCCTTTGACGCCGAGACGCTGGGTCGGGCGGTGCGATTGATTGAGGAAACGATCCTCTCTCTGGAAAAGGTCTGAAAGGGAAATTGGTCCCTCGAGGTTCGGATGCGTCGTCTGCAAACGGCCCTGCTCGTTATCACCCTCAGCAACATGCTCTGGACGCTGGGCTTTCGCCTCTGGGAAGCCGTCTTCACCAACTTTGCCGTGCAGGAACTACACTTTCGGGCGGACCAAATCGGCTGGATTCAATCCATCCGGGAAATCCCCGGCCTGCTAGGGGTCCTCTCGGGGGTGGTGGCGCTGGCGTTGGGAGAGATGCGTGCCTCCGGGCTCTCCGTCATCGTGATGGGAGCCGGCATCGCTCTGACGGCCCTTACCCGGGAATTCGGGGGAGTGATCGTCGCCACACTGTTGATGAGCACCGGCTTCCATTTCTTTTATGCCGGCAACGCTTCGGCCGTGCTCCTGCTCGTCGGCCCGAGAGAGGCCCCTAAGGTGTTGGGCCGGCTGAACAGCCTCGGGGCGCTGGCCGCGCTTCTGGGCACCCTCTTCATCCTGGCCACGCTGGAGACCTGGGGGTTTCGTACCCTTTTCCTGGTTGCCGGGCTGGTCGTGCTGGTGATCGGGGTGGTCCTCATGCCGTGGACCCGACTGGAGGTGCGGGCCGAGGGAATCAGCCGGCCCCGCCCCCGGCTGCGTCGGCGTTATGCCCTCTATTACGTCCTACAATTCCTGTTGGGCAGCCGGCGACACATCTTCACCACCTTTGCCGTCTTCCTGATGGTGCGTCAGTACGGCGTGCCTACCCAGATGATGGCGCTTCTCTACCTGACGAACTACCTCCTGGGCACCTACTTTCACCAGGTTTTCGGCCGGCTGGTGGCCCGCTTCGGGGAGCGGCCGACGCTCACGGCCAACTTTATCCTCCTGGCGCTCATCTTCCTGGGTTATGCTTTCCTTCCCCTCTGGCCGACGCTGGAAGGCCCGTCCTGGCCGCTGCCGGCCCTGGGCCTGGGAGGATGGGTCCTGGTGCCATCCTTCAGCATTACGCCGGTACTTTTGATCCTCATGTTCCTCTTTGTGGCCGACAATATCCTCTTCGGCTTCTCCATCGCCCTGGAGTGCTACTTCCAGAAGATCGCCCTGAGCCCGGAGGAGATTACCCCGAACATTGCCATGGGGCAGACCATGAACCATGTGGCGGCGGTGGTCATCCCGGTGGTGGGGGGAATCGTGTGGGAGACGGTGGGGCCGCAATATACCTTCCTGGCCGGCGTGGTCATCGCGCTGGCGGCCCTGGGATTGACGCAGCGTATGCAGGTGGTTCGGCCGGCCCCGGGATGTCCTGCGGTCGAGCCCCGTTGATTCCCGGCCCTACATCCAGAAGCCGGGGGCGATCAGACGACGCAGAAGCACATCGGCCACCAGCCCCACGATGAACCACAGGCCAAAGGCCCGGTTGTTGACAAAGGCGTGCGGGGCAAAGTAGAGCGGCCAGCCGCCCTGCCCCTCCGGGAAGCCCTCGGGACGGCTTTCCGGTTTGGGCTTGAGGAAAGGCGGATAGATCTTCAAGAATTGCGGCACCGCCAGGAGAACCAGAAACATTACCGGGGTGAAATAGCGGACGGCGATGAGGTAGACGACCAGAACGTAGGGGACGACCATCAGCGCCAGGGTCACATAGCGGGCTGCCTTTTCGCCGATGACGACCGGCAGGGTGTGGATTTTCCGGGCCCGGTCCAGGGCGTACTTGTCCACATGCTTGCCGAAGAGGACCGTCGTTACCCCCAGGGCATAGGGCAAACCGGCCAGGACGGCCTGCCAGTTCCAGACGCCGGTCAGCACATAGTAGCCGCCGCCGATCATCAGCGGCCCCCAGACGATCAGTACGGCCGTCTCCCCCAGCGCCCATCCCTTCATCGGCCAGGTGTAAAAGAGCACAAAGAGCGCCCCCAGGCCGATCAGAAGCCAGATGATGGGATCGTTTCGGTGGGTCAGGACGAGAAAGATACCGCAGGCCAGGGCCAGAAGGCCCGTGACCGCAAAGTACCCCAGATGCTGGCGTCGGGAGAGCAGCCCGTGGGCAACCGGCTGGGGGCCGTACAGGGGGCGGAAGTAGTCATCCCGGTCCACCCCGCGTATGTAATCCACAAAATCGTTGAAGATGTTGTTGGTCGCATGGGCCAGGACCAGACCCAGGGACAGGACCAACCAGGTCAGCGGGTTGACCGGGAAACCGTCGTGGAGGGCCAGGAGACCGGCCAAAAGGGCCGAAAACAGCGTCATCACCAGCACGGCCGCCCGGGAGGCGATCAGCCACCGCGAGATCGGATCGAGCCGATCCCACTCCTCTTTAGATACACTCGGGATGACCGTCAGCGCCTTCTTCCACATGGAAAAATTCATGATCTTCCTCCTGCGGCCGGCGAACGGACCCGGCACCAGGCCGGTTGCGACCGTCGAACGGTTACGATATAATTTCTGTCGGGCGCAACGCGGCGCATCATACCACGTCCCCGCAACGGCGTCAAGCCCGATAGGGCCCCGGTTTTAGCCGTTGAAAGATGGGCTCCGGATTTTTATCGGCCGCCGGGAGGCGGGATATGTCTCCCCAAATCAGCAGCCTGGAAAACCGCCGGGTCAAGGAACTGCGCTCGCTGCATCGCCGGAGCGAGCGCTACCGCCAGCGGGCCTTTCTCATCGAAGGGGTACGCCTGGTCGAAGAGGCCCTTGCGGCCGGCCTGCCCCTGCGCCTGGCGCTTTACGTGCCCGATCAACTCCAGAGGCTCCCCCGCGGTTCGGCCCTCCTGGAACGCCTGGCCGCCTGCCGGGAAGCCTTTTCCACCACGTCCGAGGTCCTCCGGAGCGTGTCCGACACGGTAACCCCCCAGGGCGTCGTGGCGGCCGTGCCCTTCCCGGAACGTCCTCCCGTGGGAGAGGGCCTCCTCCTCATCCTGGACCGCCTGCGCGACCCGGGCAACTGCGGGACGATCCTGCGCACCGCCGAGGCGGCCGGCGTTCGGGCCGTCTACCTCTCCCCCGGCAGTGTGGATCCCTTCAGCCCCAAGGTGGTGCGGGCCGGGATGGGAGCCCACTTTCGCCTGGCCCTGCGGGTGGCCTCCTGGGCGGAGATCGCCGCCGAGGTACGCGGACACCAGGTGCTCCTGGCCGAGGCCCGCTCCGGCCGGCCCTATGACCAGGTGGACTGGAGCCTCCCCACGGCCCTGATCGTCGGCGGGGAGGCGGAAGGGGCTGGGGCGGAGGCCCGTGCCCTGGCCACAGAGGTCATCTCCATCCCTATGGCCGGCGCGGCCGAATCGCTCAACGTGGCCGTAGCCACCGGCATCCTGCTCTTCGAGGCCCTGCGGCAAAGGGCCCGGCCGGCTGCCCTCCCTCCCTCAGCCCCGGCCTGTGCCCGTACCTGACACGGCCTCCCGCAGGGCCCGGCGGACCAGGACGCCCACCATGGCTCGGCGGTACTCGGCGGAGCCTCGGATGACGCTGTCGCGGGGGGCGGCAGCCTCCTGGGCCAGGCGGGCAGCATGGGCGATGGCCTCTTCTCCTACCGGCGCGCCTTGAAGGAACTCTTCTGCGGCGCGGGCCCGCAGCGGGGTGGGCGCTACCGGCCCCAAGGCGATACGCGCCCTTTGGACCCGGCCCTCCTCGACCTCCACTACCACAGCCACGTTGAGCATGGGCAAGATGAGTGCCTTCCGCTGGGCCAGCCGCTTGTAGGCCCATCCGCTCCCGGCCGGAAGCGGGCGGAAACGGATGGCTGTGACCATCTGAGCGGTGGGGTCCACCCGGGATTGCCCCACTCCGACATAGAGTTCGGCGATGGGGTACCACTTTCGGCCGGCACGGTCGGCCACCTCCACCTCGGCATCCAGGGCGAAGAGGGCGACCGCGCCGTCGGCGGCCGGCATGGCGTTGACCACGTTGCCCGCGAGCGTCCCCACGTGGCGAATCTGCGGCCCGCCGACGCAGCCACAGGCCCGGGCCAGGAGACCCGCTTTCTCCCGAATCAGCGGGGAGGCGGCGATCCGGCCGTGGGTGACCTGGGGGCCGACCCAGATCCATCCCTCGCGCTCCTCCAGGAAGTCCAGCCCTGGGATGCGGGTGATGTCCACCATCACCTCGGCCGGACACTGGCCGCGCTGGGCCTGGAGCACGAGGTCCGTCCCGCCGGCAATGAGCCGGGCCCGGCCGGCGTGGGTCGAAAGCATCTCCAGCGCCTCCTCCACGCTCTCCGGGAAAAGATATGCTGTCCAGTTCACCGGTCCCATCTTGCCCTCCAGTTCGATCCTTCGTACACGGTTTCGCAGATTCGTATCAGGTATTCTTGCCAAATCGGCAGAAAATCATCCGCCGTTTGAACCTCGAATCTGCAACCTTATCAACCTTCAACTGTACTTAGGGAAATCCGGGCACACGCTGTTGCACCTCCCGGCAGGCCTTTCGGTCGTCCGCCCGCGTCTCTTTTCCCTCCGCGCACAGACGTGCCACCTTTTCAAAGGTCCGGCGGGCCCGGTTCTCCTGCAGTTGGGCAGAATAGGCCATGCCCAGGTAGTAGTTGGCGGCAATACTTTCGGGAGACTTTTCCACGGCCCGCTGGAGGTATTCCAGCGCCTTCTCGACCTTTTCCTTCTGGGCCAGGTAAACCCGCCCCAGTCCGTACAGAGCCTCAAACCAGTCCCGATTCTTCTTCAGGGCTTCCTGGAAGCGACGCTCGGCTTCGGCATAATTGCCCTCCTCGTAGGCTACCCGGCCCAGACCGCAGAGGGCGCGCAGATCGTAATCCGTTCCGTAGGAAGCGGCCGGCCGGATTCCCACCCCGGAGGTATCGTAGCGGAAACCCTCCTCCGGCAGCCGGAGGGCCCGCTCAAAGGCGGTCCGGGCCTCGTCCAGCCAGGGGCGTTCGCGCAGGGGAACCTCCTGGCTCAGGTAGCGTTCCAGGAGGATACTCCCCCTCTCCACTTCGGCGACCGAGAGAACCTCGCTCCGGCCGGCTTTTCCGGCCGCCAGGGTAAAGTGGTCCAGCGCCTCGGCCTCCTGTCCCAGGTCCCGCTCCAGCAGACCCATCCGGAGGTAGGCTTCGGCGCAGTTGGGGTCTATTTCCACCGCCCAGCGGTACTCCTCGAGTGCACCTTCTTCCAAACCGGCCCTCTGACTCACCTCCCCCAGGCCCAGATACCCCTGGACGGGGTCAATCTCCCGGTCCACCAGCAGGCGATACTGCGCGCTGGCCTCGGAAAGATACTCTGCCGCCTCATCCGACCGGCCGGCCTCCTGGAGCCGTTGCCACTGGCGGAGGTAGATTTCGGCCAGCCGCAGGTAGGTCTCCCGATCGGAGGGAAACATCTCCTGGGCTTGCCCAAAGAAGAGGACGGCCTCTTCCATCTTCCCCCGGGCCAGGGCAATTTCCCCGCGCAGGCAGAGGGCTTCGTACCCTTCCGGAAGCACCTCCGCCGCCTGGTCCAGTTCCCTCTGGGCCGGGTCGAGCGGGGATTCTCTCCCGAACACCAGGGTCCAGAGGTATTCTCCAAAGCCCGGCGGCGGTTCACTGTAGAACTGAACCAGGTAGCGTTTGGCCTGGGCCAGATGGGAACGGGCCAGGAGAGGGAGGCTTCTTCGAGCCCAAGCGGCCTGGTAGGCCGCCCAGGTGGGATGGGGGACCGGAACGCTACGGAGGGCAATTTCCTGGGCGCGGCGGCGCTTACTTTCCTCCTCGGCCAGACGGAGGGCCTGTTCGATCTCCCGGCCGGCCTCATCGGAATCGGCCTTTCCCAGGTGATAGCAAGCCATGGCCAGGTGGGCTTCGGCCAGGTGGGGATCGCCCTTTAGGGCCTGGCGAGCCTTTTCCTCGGCGCAAACGGCATCCCCGGCCCCACAGCAGGCCTGGCTCAGGAGGGCCAGGGTCAGGGGATCGCCGGGCCGGCCCTGGAGCGCCTTCTGCAGGGCCTCCACGGCCCGCGACCATTCGTGCCGACCGAGATAGGCCCGCCCCAGGTTATACAGGATGACCGGGTCATCGGGGGACAACTGGGCGGCTTCTTCCAGGAGGGAAACGGCTTCATCGGAAAAGTTCCCCCACTCTTCTGCCTCCTGCAACAAGGCGACGGCCCAGTTGTTCAACGCGGCGGTGCGGAGGGGCGGCTGTTCCGGGGAGACGGCAGGGGAGAGGCTCAGTTCAAAACCCAACCCAATTCTCTGGGTATAAAGGAATTCGCCGGCCAGGCCGGCATAAAGGCGGGCCGCACCCTCGTAATCCCCCCGGAGGAAGAGGAGGCCGGCCTGATGGAATTTCTGTACGTCGGCGATGGGCGATCCGGGGGGAAACCTCTGCGGCAGGGAAACCTCGGCCCACTCGAACTCGCCCAGATAGAAGCGGGCCAACCAGGATAGGAGCGAGGCCACCTCCTCTGCCGTCAGACCGTCCTCTCCGCTCAGGGGGAAGTGGGGCGGGGTCACCATTACCCGAAAGTACTCGCCCAATTCGGGCCGCTCGGAGTCGGGACGCGGATAGACGGTCAGGGTGAGGGCGTAGCGCCCCTCCGTCTCCGGGTGCCCCCACAGAAGAAAATCGGCCGGCCGGGAGGTCATGCCGGCCGGCGGGAGCGGCACCGCCTGAAGCGAGACCGTATGGGTCAGGCCGGAGGCGTCCAGCAGGGGACGAAGGGCCTGCTGGAGTTTTTCGCTTTCCCCCGCCTCCCGGCCGACGGCCACCAGAATGGTCAGGTGGTGGGGGCGCTCGGCCACAAGGCGAGAGGCCAGGAGCGGGTAGAGGGAGAGAAACAGGCCGGCCAGGAGCACAAAGAGAAGCAGGGCCAGGAACGGCCAGCGCACCGCCGGGGCCTCGCCGGAAGGAGGCGTCCCGGGTCTCCCCGATAGCTGGGGAGAGGGGCGAGCGCCCCCTTTCGGGCGGGCTTCCTGCGCCTGGGCCATCCGCCGGACAACTTTCTGTCCCACCTCCGGGTAGGAGGGGCGGATTTTCCTGGGAACCGGGGCTTCCCCCCTGTCGGCCGGAGCCGGCCGTCGGAGCGGTTTGATCTGCACACTACGGACTTGCTTCACACGCTCCTTCAGCCACTGTCCCAGCCTCCGCCAGTCGGAAAGCGGCAGGGTCAGAAAAATCAGAAGGAGGATCAAGGCGATCAGAAGCCCGATGAGTCCGACCATTGCCCACACGATGGATCACCCCGGCGCTCCTGGGAATGAGCGACGACATCCTTCAATATATTCATTGTACTATAGAGAAAAGGGAAATGCAAAAGCGGCCCCGCCGAGAAGGCCGAGAAAGGCTAGGTGGCAAAATCGTGCCCGGATTGGGCAAGAAAACTCGGGCTTTCGGCGATGAATCCCCGCATAGAAAATGTTACCGGGGGAGACGATGGCCGCATGTGGCCGTACGAGCGCAATGGAACTGCGTCCCTTCCGGCCGGCGATGCACCGGTAGAAAGACTGTCCCGGCCCCAGAAGGCCGGCCGGCTCGCCCGGCGGCTCTCCCGGGCCTCAACAAGTCCGGCCGAACCGCTTTCCCGGTTCGGCCGGAAGAGGGCAACTCCAAGTTGCCCTTATCTAGCGTGTGCCGCGCAGGCGCGGGTCCAGGGCGTCGCGCAGCCCGTCGCCCAGGAAGTTGAAGGCGAACATGGTAATGGAAAGGGCCAGGGCCGGGAAGATGATCTGATGGGGGGCACTCCGGATATACTGCGCGCCCTCGGAGATCATCAGCCCCCAACTGGGCGTGGGCGCGTTGACCCCCAACCCGATGAAACTCAGGAACGCCTCCGTGGCGATGTAGCCGGGGATGGCCAGCGTCACGGTGATGACCAGCGGCCCCAGGATGTTGGGGAGAATGTGCCGGAAGACGATGCGCCAGTTGCTGGCCCCCACGGCCCGCGCTGCCAGAACAAACTCCTGCTCCCGGACCGAGAGCACCTGCCCCCGGGCCAGCCGGGCCGTGCCCATCCAGGCCGTCAGCCCGATGCCGATGAAGATAAAGAGCATACCGCCAAAGTAGCGGTCCAGATCGCTCAGGGCTTTGGCAAAATCGCTCATTCTCTCGGTTCCGGCAAAGGTGGAGCGGAAAAAGGCCATCATGAGGATGATGAGAAGCATGGTGGGAATGGCGTACATGAGGTCCACAAAGCGCATCATGATGTTATCCACCCACTTGCCGAAGAAGCCGGAAATGAGGCCGTAGGTTGTACCCACCAGGAGGGCGATCAGCGGCCCCACAAAGGCCACCGAGAGGGAGATCTGAGCCCCGTAGATCAACCGGCTCAGGATGTCCCGTCCCAGGGAATCGGCCCCCAGGATATACTGGTCGCTCTCCTGGACGTAATCTTCCATTATCGGGAAGACCGTGATCAGCCACCTTGGCACCTGGAGTTTTTCCATACGGTGCTGTTCGGCATAATGGTAAGGGGCAACCAGCGGAGCGAAGAAGGCTGCCAGCACCAGAAGGGTAACCAGGACAGCACCGATGACGGCGGCCCGGTTGCGGCTCAGGCGATAGAAGGCATCGGCCCACAGACCGGCCGTCTTGCGTCGCTTCGGGATGGCACTTTCAGCCACGGCCATGTCTCACCCCTCCTATTCATAGCGGATTCGCGGATCCAGCCAGGCGTAGGTGATGTCCACCGCCAGGTTGGCCAGGATCAGGAAGACCGCATAGAGCAGGATCGTTCCCATAATCACCGTATAGTCCCGGTTGGTGATGCTGGTGATAAAATACCTGCCCAGTCCCGGAATGCCAAAGATTTGCTCGGTGACAAAAGTGCCGGTCACCACGGCGGCAAACATCGGCCCCAGGATCGTGACCACCGGGATGAGCGCGTTACGCAGGGCATGGCGCAAAATGACAACCCGCTCCGAAAGCCCCTTGGCCCGGGCCGTGCGGATATAGTCCTCGCGGATGACCTGGAGGAGGCTGGCCCGCGTCAGGCGGGCGATGATGGCCGAGTTGCCGATGCCCAGGGCAAAGGCCGGCATAATGGTGAACTTCCAGAAGCCGTCCCAGGTATAATCGCGAGGGAAGAAAACGGCGATATAGGGTGGGGTAGAACCCCAGCCCGTGGGGGGAAGCCACTTCAAAAGCACGCCGAAGATATATTGCAGAATCGGCCCCATGGCGATCACCGGCACCGAAACTCCGAAGATGGCCACGCTCATCCCCAAATAGTCCCAGACGGTGTTCTGTTTCAGTGCCGCCAGAATGCCCATGGGCATGCCGATGATAACGGCGATCGTCAGGGCCAGGACGCCCAACTGGAAAGAAACCGGCAGGTTCTGCTGGATAATCTCGGCAACCGAACGCTCCTTCAACTGGAGGGAGGGGCCCAGGTTGATCCAACGGAAA
Source organism: Chloroflexia bacterium (assembly GCA_034433695.1). Classification (GTDB taxonomy): domain Bacteria; phylum Chloroflexota; class Chloroflexia; order DTKN01; family DTKN01; genus JASFBA01. The sequence goes on along the minus strand of DAOUAK010000083.1, from coordinate 9,289 downwards.
TGCCGGCCTCCACCGAGCGGAATGTCGACCAGATACCTTTCCATGACCGAGTTCGACGGGTCCGGATCGTTGATGTACACATTCAGCGTATCGTTTTCCTTTCGGACGGTATAAGACGTTTCCCCGGAAGCGAGCGTCCATTTGCTTCCGGCTTTCCCCACCATTACCCGAACCGGGGAGGAAAGGTCCAGTCCCTGCTCCCGGAACTGCTGACGGAGTCCCTCGGATACCTGGCGCCGGTCCAATTCGGAGGCAAACTCCGGACCGACGGAAAACAGTTGCCTGGGGCCGACGTGGTGGATTCGGGGCACGGCGACATTATAGAGGAACAGGCCGTACTGTTCCAGGAAACTCTTGTCCAGACCGTATTTCTCGTTCAACATCTCCACGGTGACCGCCGGGAGCGATTTTTCCCGATCGAACGGCCCGCCGGGCACGGCCCTTTCCAGAGCAAAAGTGATCAAGGACAAAAGCAGGAGGACCACAAGCATCCACAGAAAACGCCGGACGATAAAACGACCCATCGAGACCCTCCCTGGGAGAGAGGGCAGGGCCTCTTTGGAGGCCCTGCCCTCGGTCTAGATAACGCACTTACCGCTGGAGGCTCCACTTCTCCAGCGCCTCATGCCCGTGCTGGGAGAAGGTGCGGATGACGTAGGGCTTGGTGCAGGTGACGCGGGTATACCAGTAGATCGGGGCGATGGCCGCGTCTTCCCAGACCAGGATCTGCTCCGCCTGGGCGTACATATCCATGCGCTTTTGCGGATCCGGCTCCACGGCGGCGTCCTTCAGGATCTGCTCGAAGGTGTCGTTCCGGTAGAAGATGCCGCCGTCGGGGACGCCGTCGCCGTCGTCGTCCGGGTTGGAGGAGCCGCCCAGGGCAAAGACCTCGCGGGTCCAGTTGTTGGCATCCGGGTAGTCCAGGCACCAGCCCAGTCGCCAGACCGGCGGAGTGTCGGGGCTCTTGATCGTCTTCAGGTAGACCTTCCACTCCTGGTTGGTGACGGTCACCTTGATGCCCAGCGTCTTGACCCACATATCCTGGATGGCCTCGGCGATCAGCTTGTGGCCCTCGGAGGTGTTGTACATCAGGATGAGCTCGGGGATCTGGTCCACCGAGGTAAAGCCCTTCTCCTCCATATAGGCCTGGAGTTCCGCTTTGGCCTTATCCGGGTCGTACTTGACGCCCAGGTCCGGATACTTGTCGGGGGTCGGGCAGGCGGCCATGCCGGGCCGGCAGAACCACTGGGCCGGCTCCTGTCCGCCCTTAAGGACGGTGTCGATCAGCCCCTGCCGGTCAATAGCCAGGGAGAGGGCGCGGCGCATGTGGACGCTATCTACCGGCGGCTTGGTGGTGTTGAAGCCGTAGTAGTAGGTGCAGCCCATCGGGGCAATCATGAGTTCCTTGGAGAGCACCGGGTCGGTCTTGACGCGGTCAATGTCGGCGATGGGGACGCCGGCCACGTCCAGGTTGCCGGCCTCGTACTCGGTAAAGGCCGGCGTGGCATCCAGCATGGTGAACTTGATCTCGTCGATCTGGGCCACCGGGACGCTCTCAATGCCCGGCCAGAAGGGGTTCTTGACGATGACGAGGTAGGAGTCGTGGACCCACTCCTTCAGAGCATAGGGGCCGTACGACTGGTTGAAGCCCGGCTCGGTCCAGCGCTCGCCCCGACCCTCGGTGCAGTCGTCGCCCTCGATGATCCAGCGCGGCTGGGCATGGGCCACCCACATCCCGGCGATGTTCAGGTTGTAGACGGCGGGGGTGGTGAAGGTCAGCACCAGCGTAGATTCGTCGAGGGCCCGCACGCCGACCTTGCTCGTGTCGGTAAGGGCCCCGGTGTTATAGGCGTCAAAGTTCTCGATGGCAAAGCCGAGCACGTAGGCGTATTCGGAAGCCGTCTCCGGGTTGCCGGTGCGCAGGATGCCGTACTCAAAGTCGTAGGCGGTGACGGTGCGCACGTTGCCATCGCAGTCCAGCACCTGCTCCACCTCCTGGCCGTTCCAGCGCACCCAGGGGATGCCCTGGCGGATCTTGAAGGTGTAGACGCGGCCGTCGGCGGAGGTCGTCCAGGACTCGGCCATGCCCGGCTCCAGGAGGAGCGTGACCTCGTTCAGGCGGGTCAGGCCGACGGTCAGTTCATCCACTACCTGCACCGAGGAGGTGTCGGTGGCCAGAGCCGGGTCCAGGGTCGGGACATCGCCCGGACCGAGGTTAATACGCAGAACGTTCGGCCGGACCGGGACGGGGGTCGGCTGGGGCGGCGCGGTAACGACGACGACCTGTGTCCCGCCGGGAACGGTCTGCACGACCGGCGGTTGGGTGACCACAACCGTCGTAGGGGCGCAGGCGGCCAGCAGCGTGCCCGCCAGCACCAGGGTGCTCAGTACGATCATCCACCTTTTCATCTGATTCCTCCTCTAGAGTTTCCAGAATTCTCACAACCGGAACTGCAACTTTTCTCGATAGCCATCACCTCCTTTCGGAAGACGCTAATAGAGGAAACAGGCCACCCAGTGGCCCGGCTTGACCTCCTTGTAGGGTGGTTTTTCTTCCTTACATTGCTCCATCAGATCCGGACAGCGGGTGGAAAAGTTGCATCCCCTGGGCGGATGGGCCGGGCTGGGAATTTCGCCCTTCAGGAGGATGCGCTGGCGTTTTTCCTCGACCTCCGGGTCCGGCACCGGCACGGCCGACATCAGGGCCCGGGTGTAGGGGTGAAGCGGGTTCAGGTAAATCTCGTCCCGGTCGGCCAGTTCGACGATCTTGCCCAGGTACATCACCGCCATGCGGTCGCTGATGTGCCGTACCATGCTCAGGTCGTGGGCGATGAAAAGGTAGGTCAGTCCCAGGTGCTCCTGGAGTTCCTCCAGCAGGTTGACCACCTGGGCCTGGATGGAGACGTCCAGCGAAGAGATCGGCTCATCGCAGACGATCAGGTCCGGATTCAGGGCCAACGCCCGGGCGATGCCGATGCGCTGGCGCTGCCCGCCGGAGAACTCGTGGGGGTAGCGGTTGACAAAGTAAGGGTTCAGGCCGACCAGTTCCAGGAGTTCTTGCACCCGTTCCTGCTTTTCCTTTCCGGCGGCCACGCCGTGGACCTCCAGCGGCTCGCCGATGATGGCCCCCACGGTCATGCGGGGATTCAGCGAGGCATAGGGGTCCTGGAAGATAATCTGCATCCTTCGCCGCATCTGGCGCAATTGCCGGCCGCGAAGCCGGGTCAGGTCCACGCCGTCAAAAAGGATCTGGCCGGCCGTGGGTTCGTACAGCCGCAGGAGCGTCCGGCCCACCGTGGTTTTGCCGCAGCCGGTTTCTCCCACCAGGCCCAGCGTCTCACCGCGGTAAATATCGAAACTGACATCGTCCACGGCCTTGACATCGCCGACGCGGCGCTGGATCAGCAACCCCCGGGTAATGGGAAAATACTTTTTCAGATGGCGGACCTGTACCAGCGGCACTTGCCCTGTCGTCATCGGTTTACCTCTTCTGCTCTGCAACCATTTGCCATCGCCAGCAGGCGACCAGGTGTTCGTCCCCATCGGCCTTTTCCAGCGTCGGCATCGCTTCCAGACACTGGTCGGTCACATAGGGGCAACGCGGGGCGAAGGGGCAGCCCGGCGGGAGGTCAATAAGGTCCGGCGGCAGGCCAGGGATGGAGATCAACTTGGTGCCCGGGGCCTCATCCAGGCGGGGAAGCGAGCCCAGAAGCCCCTGGGTATACGGGTGGCGCGGCCGCTTGTAGATGTCTTTGACATGCCCCCGCTCGATGATGTAGCCGGCATACATCACGTTGATGTATTTGGCCAGGCCGGCCACCACCCCCAGGTCGTGGGTAATCCACATCACCGCCATCCCCAGTTGATCTTGCAGGCGCTTCACCAGGTCCACGATCTGGGCCTGGATGGTCACGTCCAGCGAGGTCGTGGGCTCGTCGGCGATCAGGAGTTTGGGGTTGCAGGAAAGGGCCATGGCGATCATGGCCCGCTGGCGCATCCCTCCGGAGAACTGGTGCGGATAATCATCCAGGCGAGAGCGGGCATCCGGAATGCCCACCATGGTCAATAACTCTTCCGTGCGTCGGCGGGCCTCGCGGTTGTCCATCCCCTGATGGAGTTTGAGGGCCTCCATAATTTGAAAGCCGATGGTGTAAACGGGGTTGAAAGAGGTCATCGGGTCCTGGAAGACCATCGCGATCTCGGCTCCCCGAATCTGGCGCATCTCACTTTCGCTCAGGGAAAGGATGTCGCGTCCGTCGAACCAGATTTCATCGGCCCAGATTTTTCCCGGCGGCTGAGGGATCAGGCGCATAACGGAAAGGGCATGGACACTTTTCCCACAACCGCTCTCTCCGACCACTCCCAGGGCGCTCCCCTCCTCGAGCGCGTAAGAAATTCCGTTGACCGCATGAACTTCGCCATCCTGTGTGAAAAAAGAGGTGCGAAGGTTCTGGATGCGCATCAAAATGCCCATACCTGCTCCTCTCAACTTCTACTCAGTAACTTGAGCGCCTTTGCTCAATCCCAAGTATAATGCGAAAGGGCTGGGTTGTCAAGTGCCATTCGCCTCAGGAAAATCTTACCGAATAACGTTAGGAGTGACGCAGTTGAAAGGACAAGAGCCAGGGCCCTCGTCATACGGCGCTCAGAGGGCCCAACTGCGTAATTCTATGGGGCAAAATGCTTTGTTTGGTCTCTTGACAAACTAACTCGGTCCTGCTATAATATCCCTAGACGGCTGCCCATGTGCGGATGATCGCCTGAAAAGGAGGTGCCCATGCTCCGCCAGCGATGGTTAGCCCTTTTGGTCCTCCTCTCTCTCTTCCTCTCTTCGCTTCCCCCTCTTTCCTCCGTGGCCGCCCCTCGGCCCCTTTCTGCCGGCCCCCAACAAACCTACGGCGACCCCATCGCCGTAGACCAGGCCGGCGACGGCAACGGCAACGCCGTGATGGACCTCCTGGAACTCGGTATCGCCGAAGACGCCGATTTCTTCTACTTCCGCTTCACCATCAACGCCGACATCGGCGCGACCAACTGGGGCAAGTACGCCCTCTACCTGGACCTGGACGGCCTCCCCGGCTCCGGCGCGACCTCCGACGCCTGGACGCGCAACGTCGTCGCCCTGGACCCCCACCGCCCCGAGTACGGCATCTATACCTGGGTGGATGTGCCCCCCTACGACCCCACCGATACCCAGGTGGTCCACTGGACCGGAAGCGGGTGGGACTGGGCCAACGTGCAGCAGGTGGACGCCGCCACCCTCACCGCCGGCCTGCCTTCGACCATCGAGTGGAAGGTGGCCAAATCCAAACTGGGAAACCCGGCCGGCTTCTGGTGCGAAGTCTGGTCCACCGGCGGCGGCTCCAACGATAACGCCCAGGATACCATCAACTTCCCCGCCGAGGACTGGAACGCCTCCGACTGGTCCACCCAGGCTACCCTCCTGGTCTCCACCCCCTACCTTCCCATAGACGGGCAACGCGAGGCGGTCTGGGGCAGCCCCGCCTCCACCGACCCGCTGGGAGATATGACCGAGCCGAACCTGGACCTGCACCGCCTCTACCTGGTCGAGAACGCCTCCTACCTCTACATCGGCCTGGATGCCTACGCCTCTACCTGGGGGATGGCCTACGGCATCTATCTGGACACGGACCAGATTCCCGGTTCCGGCGCCGGCACCGACCCCTGGGGACGGGCCGTCAACGCCGTAAACGAGCACCTCCCCGAACACACCCTGTACGTCTGGCATTACGATAACGACACTCTGCAGGACGCCCAACTCAACCACTGGGACGGCTCCTCCTGGAGTTACGATAGCCTCATCTCCCAGGGCGGCGCCCAGGGCTATGGGCCGGACGAGGACTGGCTGGAGTATCGGGTGCCGAAAGCGGCTCTGGGGAACCCCGTTCGCATCGCCCTGGAAGCCTTTACCACCGGCTCCTCCGGCCACGCCCAGGATACCGTCCCCTCCGACCCCAACGTGCCCTATACCGAGCCGGACTGGGGGCCCGAGGTGACCACTCTCTCGGCCTTTTACCTCTTTCCTCCCCCGGCTATTCTCCTCCAGGTCACCTGGCCTCCGGAGGGCCACTACTTTGCCCTGCCCTACATTGACGTGACCGGCGTCGTCTCCCCCAGCACAGGCGTCACCGTCACGGTGGACGTCAACGGAACGGCCCTCTATACGCCCACCGTCTCCCCCGGCGGCTACTTCACCCAGCCGGTCACCCTCACCCGGGGCAGCAATACGATCACCGTCGCCGCTACCGACGGCACCTCGACCAGCACCGTCGTCCGCCACGTCACCTTCGGCGCCGCCCATGACGACGACGTCTTCTGGGACGGCCTCTACCACGATTCCCGCGACCCGGCCTACCGCAACCCTGTGGGAGCCGTACCGGCCGGCACCCCCGTCGCCATCCGCCTGCGTGCCTATGCCAACGACCTCACCGCCGTCCGGCTGCGCGTCTGGGACGACAGCGCCGACAGCCAGACCGTCTATCCGATGAGCATCGTCGCCTCCGATCCGGCCTATGACTACTGGGGTATCACCCTCACGCCCGAGGAGCCCACCGTCCTCTGGTACCGCTTCATCGTCGTAGACGGCAGCGACACCGACTCCTATGAGGATGACCAGGTCGTCTCCGGCCTCTACCGGGGCTATAACGAAGGCGGTCCCGGCCGGCCCTACGACGATTCCCCCGACCTCTCCTTCCAACTCACCGTCTACGACCCCGCCTTCCATACCCCCGACTGGGCCAAGGAGGCCATCGTCTACCAGGTCTTCCCCGATCGTTTCCGCGACGGCGACCCCACGAACAACGTCATCTCGGGCACCCACTTTGTCTACGGCAACCCGAACGGCGGCATCGAATATCCCGCCTGGAACAGCGAGGTCCTGGACCCCCGCGATCCTACGAACCCCTTCTACAACCGCTGGAACGAAGACTTTTACGGCGGCGACCTTCAGGGGCTGACGGCGAAACTGGATGACCTCCAATCGCTGGGGGTGACCGCCCTCTACCTCAACCCCATTTTCCTTTCCCCCTCCACCCACAAGTACGATACCACCTCCTACGAGGACGTGGACCCCCATCTGGGCGGAAACGAGGCCCTGGAGACGCTCATCGCCGAGGCCCAGGCCCGGGGCATCCGGGTCATCCTGGACGGCGTCTTCAACCATACCTCCTCCGACAGTTTCTACTTCGACCGTTACGGCCGCTACCCGACCCTGGGGGCCTATGAATCTACATCCAGCCCCTACTACAACTGGTACACCTTCTACGAATGGCCGAATAACTACAAGTCGTGGTGGGGCTATACCTCCCTGCCCGTCCTCACCTCGAGCGATCCGGAGGTGCGCGACTATATCTACGCCGGCTCTAACCCCATCGCGACCCGCTGGATTGTGAGCGGAACGGCCGGCTGGCGGCTGGACGTGGGCGGCGACATCGACCCCGGACTCACCCGGGACCCCACGAACGACTACTGGGAGGGCTTCCGCCAGGCCGTCAAGGGGGCCGACCCCGAGGCCATCATCATCGGCGAGGAGTGGGGGGACGCTTCCCCCTGGCTCCTGGGCCAGGAGTGGGATGCGGTGATGAACTATCGCTTCCGCAGCGCCCTCCTCTCCTTCCTGCGCGACCGCCACTATGAGGATAACGACAATAACCCTTCCTCCTGGGGTGGCGTCCTGGACCCCATCACGCCTTCCCAACTGGACGCCTGGCTCCGTAGCATCCAGGAGGATTACCCGCCGGAGGCCTGGCGTTCGATGATGAACCTCCTGGGCAGCCACGATACCAACCGGGTGCGTTTCGTCCTGAGCAAGAACCAGAAGGGGGAAGATAGCCAGCACCTGCCCTACAACCCGGCGACCGACCTTTCGCCCGACGAGGTGGATGTCTACCAGAAGTTGCTGGCCCTCCTCCAGTTCACCCTGCCCGGCGCACCGACGGTCTACTACGGCGACGAGGTGGGGCTGGCCTCTCCGGGACGCTGGTACAATAACAAATACGAGGACGATCCCTACAACCGCGTGCCCTTCCCCTGGGACGATACGCCCGGTTTCTACAGCCAGCGCCCGGATGTGGCCGAACGCTACCGGTTGCTCGGGCAGACCCGCCGGGTCCGGCCGGCCCTGCGCCTCGGCTCTTTCGATACCCTCCTCACCGATGACGAACGCCTGGTCTATGCCTACGGCCGCAAGTCCATCTCCGGGAACGACGTGGCCGTGGTCCTGGTCAACCGGGGCAGCCAGTCCTGTACGGTCTCCCTGGACGTGAGCGGCTACCTGGGGGAGGGCACCGTCCTCACCGACGTCCTGCACGCCGGCCGGGCCTATACGGTAGCGGGCGGCCTTCTCCAGGGGCCGGCCGTCCCCCCGATGGACGGCGTCCTCCTCCTCTACGCCGGCGGCGACCTCACCCCGCCCGAACCGCCGGCCAACCTGACGGCCCTGGAGGGCGAAGGCCAGGTCGTGCTCTCCTGGGAGGCGGTAGCCGACGCCGCCGGCTATAACCTCTACCGCTCCCTGGTTTCCGGCGGGAACTATTTCCGGATCGCCTCCGGCCTCACCGAGACCACCTACACCGATACCGCCGTCGTCAACGGCACCTGGTACTACTATGTGGTCACGGCGGTGGATGGCTCCGGCAACGAAAGCGCCTATTCCAACGAGGCCGCCGCCCTGCCGCACCATACGATTGACTGGGCCAACCTCCAGTGGCCCTACGCGATCACCCATACCATCGGCATTACCCCCACGGAGAACATCTACGGCCAGGTCTGGATCGAAGGGGTAACCCAGGAGCCCGGACCAACCCCCGGCCTCATCGCCCAGGTCGGCTTCGGCCCCATCCACGAACCCCCCATCTCCTGGACCACCTGGGTGGACGCCGTCTTCAACGGGGATGTGGGGAACAACGACGAGTTCATGGGCAACCTGCTGCCGGAGGAGGTCGGCGACTTTTACTACCTCTACCGCTATTCCACGACCGGCGGGCGCGACTGGGTCTATGCCGACCGCAGCGGCATCATCTCCCCCACCGGCGTGGTGAACCCCGGCCTCCTGCACGTCCTTCCCTCCGGGGATACCACCCCGCCGGATGCGCCGCAGAACCTGCGGGTGACCCATTGGGGCCTGGACCACATTACCCTGCAGTGGGATGCGGCGACCGCCTCCGACCTTTATGCCTACGACCTCTATCGCTGGAGCGAGGGGGAGACGATCTCCGATGCTATCCGCATCGAGCGCGTTCTGGCTCCCACCACCGTCTACACCGACGAA
>DAOUAK010000082.1:0-5126 GCA_034433695.1 Chloroflexia bacterium | reverse complement strand
TCCCGGCTCAGCGATCCCGGCGCCTTGTATGATTTGGTCGGCTGGGCTGACCGATATGCCATTGCCGCTCTCTATCCGGAGTTGGAGCGGGCGGAACAACTCAATGACGATCGAGCGGGTCGGATGTTGGATGCCCTTTACGACCAGCGGGCCGTCATCTGGGGAGACTTGGTCGCCGAGGCTGCCCGGGTCTACCAGTTGGACCTGCATCGTCTGCATGCCGATACCATGGCCGTGACCTTCGCCGGTCTTTTTGCTGACCAACCGGAGGAGCCAGGCGTTCCGCATCTGGAACCGGGCTACAACCCAGCCGGGGAGTGGCTGCAGCAATTGAAGCTCTTCGCCCTGGCGGCTGGCGATGGTGGCCTGCCGGTGTGGTTCGACGCTTTGGATGGCGGCACCGGGGATAGTACCACCTACGTGCCCCAGTTTGCAGCCTTCTGCGAACATGCCCGGTTGTCCCAATTCCTGCCTTTGGAGGAGATTATCCTCATCGGCGACCGCAAAATGCCCACGGAAGACAACCAGTTGACCTGGCTGCGCCTGGGCTTGGGCTACATCGGTCCCATCCCGATGCAAGACCATCATCGCCGGACTCTGCAAGAATTGCTGGCCGCCGGCCAGACCTGGCAAGAGCTGCCTTATGTGGCCCAGCGGGAGGCGGACAAGGAGCCCGGGGAGCGGACGGCCTATCGCGGCTTGGGGTACACCGTGGAAGTCACGGACCCGCAAGACCCCGCCCGCCACTGGTCAGTGCGGTATCTTTTCATTCACTCCAGCGCGCTGGCCAGCCGAGAGGCCACCCGCCGTCAGAACGAAATCCAGGCCATCGAGGCCGAACTCCAGCGCCTTCAGGGATTGGTGAACAAGTATGATTACAAGACGCCGGAGATCATCGCCCAGCGGGTGCAAAGCAAGGCCTTCAAGAGGCACCGGGCGCAGAAATACTTCACCATCGAGGTGATGAACCATCCTGACCGACCGGAAGCCCCCCTGGAACTGCGCTACCAGGTGGATCAAGAGCGGGTGCAACAGGACGCCGAGCTGGATGGGGTGTATCTGTTGGTGGCCGGTGGAAAAGCCGCCAGCCTTTCGGATGGGGAGATTCTGGCCGAGTGGAAAGGGCAACACAAGGTCGAGCGCTGTTTTCGCTTGGTGAACCAGATCTTCCTGGTGGCCCCGTTGTTTGTGAAGACTCCCCGGCGGATTGCGGCCCTGGTCTTTCTGATCATGGTCGGCGCTCTGGTGGCCGGGTTGATCGAGCGCCAGGTGCGTCGGGTGGTGGCTGAACTCCAGCAACCGATCCAAGGGTTGATGCCAGAAGGACGGGACACCTTGCGCCCGACGGTGGAGCGCCTCTTCAAGGCCTTTGCCGACTACAGCCTGGTGCAGATTCAGGATGCCCAGGGGCAGGTGGTCGAGGCCCGTTTTGCCCATCTGAATCCCGTGCAAGAGCAAATCCTGAAGGTGTTGGGGCTGCCTCGGCCGGCAGAGATCTTTGCTCGGTCCAAGTGGGCCGGGGTGTGACCCAAGATGGAGTGCGCCTATCGTCGGTCTCAACCGTTAAAGTGCTCGGTGTCTGTGTAGTAGCCAACTGACGGTGGCAGGGTTCGTGGTCGTGCGCTATCCAGGGCTATCGGCGGAGGTCTGAGAACGCATTCGCGGGTTGCTGCACAACCGAAACGGGTGAAGATGGCCTCTTGCTTGGTCATCATCCCAGGGTAGAAAGTCTTGACAGCTGGGCATTAAGTGCTCGGCGAACACGATTACACTAACCCCTGCGACAATGTGCGGAATGCAAGTTATATATCCCGTTCAGGATTTTGGCAACCGTTGTCTTCCCACTCCCATTCGTGCCCAACAGGGCAAGGATCTCCCCCCGATGCAACCGGAAGTTGACACCACGAAGAGCCTGCGTGCCGTCCTCATAGATGTAAGTCAGGTCCCTGACTTCCAGGAGCACCTCGCCTTTTGGTCCCGATTCTTCGGGTTGCAACGAAGGGTCTAGTTCTTGGGGAAAACAGGCCAAACACTCCTCAAGGGTAATGGGAATCACACCATGGTGGTAAATCCCCGTTCGATAAGCAATCTCGGAGACCTCGAAACGGCAGATGCCGCTCCTTTCCAACCGGTCAATGTGGCGAAAGAAACTCGAAGCCTCATCGACAAAACTCACCTGTCCGTCTTCGATCAGGGCGATCCGGTCGCAAAAACGGCGTAGGATCTCCGGATCGTGCTCCACGATAATCACTGTCATCTGGTACTCGTCGTGTAACATCCGCACCGTTTCAATGACTTCCCGTTTCCCCAGGGGGTCCAGATCGCTGGTGGGTTCGTCAAGAATAAGCAATTCTGGGCGCATCGCCAGCAGAGAAGCGATGGCCACGCGTTGCTTCTGCCCTCCAGAAAGGTCGTTGGGATGGATATATTCTGCATCGTCGGCCAGGTATCCCAGACCCACCATCTCCAGCGCTTGGCGCACCCGTACCTCGATTTCTTCCTTGGGCAATCGCAAGAGTTGGAGGCCGAAGGCCACCTCATGAAGCAGGCTCATCTTGATGAATTGGGTCTCCGGATCCTGCAGGACCATACCCACCTTGGGGGACATGATGCCGCGTCCGAACAGTCTCCCGCGGGCCTCGCCATCCACTACATTTCCCTCCGGATCCACAGCAGAAACCAGTTCGCCATCCACCAGCACGCGACCCCTGAAATGATGGTTATACAGACCAAAAGGGATCTTCAGGCCATGGGGAATAATGCCCATGATCGCTTTACATAATGTTGTCTTGCCTGCCCCACTAGGTCCAGTAATGCCGAAAAACTCGCCCTTTTCGACCTTGAGATGGATCCCTTTGAGTGTCCAGGGATGCTCCTCGGCCTCATCAAAAGTAGGATAACGCCAGTGAAGGTCCTCGATCTCGACCATCGTAGCCATCACAGTATTCCCATCCATCGCGTAAGGTTCAAATGGAAACCGAAGGTGGCAATTAGGAAAAGGACGCATATACCGGCAACGACACCGTCTGCCAGAGTAAAGGGGCGGATCTCGTGAAATTCGGTAGGTTCCTTAGTCTTCATAGTAAACCCACGGATGAGAATAGCATCGCCGACCTCGGTGGAGCGCCGCAGGATGGAAGCCGTCAGGGGGACGGCCATGTAGGCCATATCGGCAATCACTTGAAAGAGGTTTTTCCGCCTCAAGGAAACACCCCGGGCAACTTGGGCCTGGCGGATTGTTCCATAGTCAACCAGAGCCATGTTGAGGCTACGTAGCATCGTGGAGACGAAAAAGGCAACCACATAGGGGATACGTACTTGCCTCATCACGCCGATGAACTCGATGTCCCGTGTGGTCATGACAAGCATCAGGGAGATGAAGATCATTCCTCCGTAGCCCAGGGCCTTGGTGACAGCGACGATCAGATTGTTCTTGGAGACAATCACGGTAAGGGGGTGAAAAAAGGGAACACGGGCAAAGGTGAGGCTGGGATTTCCTAAGAGCGAGGTGATCACCACGGCTAGGGCGATTCCCACGACCAGTCCCCAGAAGATTTCCTTGCGAACGACATACCATCCAATCAACACGACAAGAAAAAGACCCAACCCCAGGGAAATGCCTATATCCAATTCACCTGAGTAAATTGGGATCTCTAGCAACACCCCTCCTCTCGGATCCGGATTGAAGGCCACCCAGACCAAGGCCATTCCCAAAAGAGCGGGGAATATGACCAGAAGGTAGGAGCGAAAAACCCAGCGCAACGCACCACACAGATACAGGGCCAGTAAGGTCAGCAAGATCAATAAAACCGTGCCCATGGGGTCCGGTGCTTCGGTGCTGATGAACTGCACGATAACTAGGGAAAGCGCCAAGATGGCGAAGAGCTTGGTTAATACATGGAGGCGAGCCAGTGGCGAATCGATCCTGACCGAGAACAGAAAACTGCGGACAAACTTTCGGCTATGGAAAGAAGCCTTTTGGGTGTGGTTCACACAGGCCTCCTTGGGTGAGATGTTACCTGTGTCTAAAGAAGTTCTGGACCTGCTCCGAGAAGTAGCCTCGTCGACCCCGGCGATCCTTGTTGCTGTTCCTGTTTCTTCATAAACTCGGCGATCGATTGTCCAGCCGTAGTAATGTGTTCGGCGAGAAGGGCAGATGCCCGCTCAGCATCGCGATCTTTGATGGCTTGGAGGATGGCTCGGTGCTGGGCCAGGGAGCGTTCTGTACGGCCGGGAATCATCCACAGGACATCGGTGGCAAAACGAGGCCAGACACGCTGGATCAATTGGCAGAGGATGCCGGAATTGCATCGATTATAGATCGTCATGTGGAAGGTATAGTTATGCCGACGTACTTCGGCCAAATTCATGCTCTGCCAGGCTTGTTCCATCTGCGTTTGGGCTGTTTCCAAAAGGGAGATGTCTTCCTCGGTCATCCGGGGAACGGCTAAACGAACAGCCAACCCCTCCAGGGCCACGCGGATAGGTACAACCTCTTCGGTCTCGGCCGACGAGACTTCGGGAACAAAGACCCCTTTGTAAGGCACATACACCAGGAGGCCTTCCGCCTCGAGGACCCGCAAAACCTCCCGTATCGGAGTGGCACTCATGCCGAGTTGCTCGCTCAGGTCTTGTTGTTTCAACTTCTGCCCCGGGACGAGATCGCCTCGGAGGATGGCTTCACGCAGGACCTGTGCTGCTAACTGGATCTTGGTCAACCCTTTGTTCAGCGACTGAGGAAACATTGCGCACTCCTCGGGAAACCGGATTTCCCGTTGGTCACTCTTCCGCCGGGTTCGGGGAAGAGATTTCATCTCCAACCTGCTCATCCATCTGGACCCGAAAACATCGCTCGAATGCCAACCAGAGTACTGATTGTACAAAATATATTATACCATATATCCTACTACTTGTCAAGTAGCCGTATTTCCCTGGTAGGGCTTTTCAATTTTCTAATATTCCATCCTCCTCCCAATCACCAGGGATAGCCCCCGATCAGGCTGCGCGGATAAATGTCGTTGCGCATCCGGAACGTAACGATGTCCCAGCCAACGAGCAAAGTTGATCCCTACGCTACGCAGAATGCTTAAGGCTGGGCCGATCTTCCGACCGTGAAGCCGGTCTTC
>DAOUAK010000081.1:0-29627 GCA_034433695.1 Chloroflexia bacterium | reverse complement strand
AGGGGCTGGCCAGCCGGAACGACCTGGGGGGAGGACGGGTTGTCTACGCAACGGTGCGCCACGGGCCGCATCTCCATCTGGTCTGCCGACATTGTGGCCGGGTACTGGAAATCGAGGTGGGCGATTGTCCACCTCTGGAAACGCTGGGACGACATCTTCGGGAACGACACGGCTTTGAAGCCGATCTTCAACACCTTTCGATCTCGGGTTTGTGCAGCGGGTGCCGGGGCACCCCATGAAATGAGAGGAGGTCTGCCATGCATATCCCCGACGGCTACCTGAGTCCTTCCACCTGCATCGTGATGTACGCCGCGTCCGTCCCCTTCTGGGTACGCGCCCTCTCCCGACTCCGCTCCGTCATCGCCCGCCGCCGGATTCCTCTGGTGGCCCTCTTTGCCGCTGCCTCCTTTGTCATCATGATGTTCAACGTCCCCCTGCCCGGAGGCACCACCGGCCACGCCACGGGCGCCGTGCTGGCGGCGGTCGTCCTGGGGCCGTGGCCGGCCGTCCTGGCCATCTCCATCGCCCTGGCCGTCCAGGCCCTCTTCTTCGGCGACGGCGGCATCCTGGCCTTTGGGGCCAACGCCTTCAACATGGCCATCGTCATGCCCCTGGCCGGCTACCTTCTGTATCGCCTGCTCACCTCCCTGGCCCCCAGGGAAACGACCCGGGCCGTCCCGGCATGGCGGCGCTTCCTTTCCAGCCGGCCGGTATCTTCCGCCATCGCCGGTTACGTCGCACTCAACCTGGCCGCGTTCCTCACCGCGCTGGAATTCGGCATCCAGCCCTACTTCTTCCACGACGCGGCGGGACTGCCCTACTACTGCCCCTACGGACTGGACGTGGCCATCCCAGCCATGATGATTCCCCACCTGCTGGTCGCCGGCTTTGTCGAGGCGGCCTTCACCGGGCTGGTCGTAGCCTACCTGGAGCGGGCCCACCGGGAAGTAGGGGCAGGGCATGCCCTGCCCCTACCGGAAGACGCGCCCGCCCCGCCTTCGGCCGGACGGAAATGGTTGCCTCTATGGATCGGCCTGGGGATCCTGGCCCTCCTCACGCCGCTGGGCCTCCTTGCTGCGGGCACGGCCTGGGGCGAATGGGGAGCGGAGGAACTCCAGGAACTGGGGCTGGGCTTTATCCCCCGGGGACTGGAAGAGTTTAGCAGCCTCTGGAGCGCCCCCATCCCCGACTATGCCATCCCCTTCCTGGGGGATACGGTGGGCTACATCGTCTCTGCCCTCCTGGGTGTGGGCATCCTGGTGCTCCTCTTCTGGCTCGTGGGGTGGTTGGGCGAGCGCATCGGGGCGCGGGCACCTGAAAGGGGTGCTCCCGGCGCGGACGCCTGAAAACGGCGCTTTTACCTGTGCAGGAGGCGGCCGGCCGCATCCTGGTCGGCCGCCCCTGCCGTGGCGGAATCGAGAATGGGCTTCCTAGAAAAGACAACGGCCCGCATGGTTTCCACCTTGAGGGAGACGATTCTCTCGGAGGAGATGGCCGGCCGGCCGGGGCTCCTTCAACGTCTGGACGCACGGATCAAGGTGGTCTCCTTCTTCCTGCTCCTCATATTTGCCCTGTCCGTCCCGACGGAGGCCCTGGCCGGCCTGGCCCTCCTTCTCCTGGGGCTGGCCTGGGCCTCCCGCATCCCGCCGGGAACCCTCATACGGCGCATCGGACCTCCGGCCCTTTTCGCCGTCCTGGTTGCCCTGCCGATCCTTTTCTTTCCCCCCGGCGGAGGGGAGCAGGACCCGGCCGCCCTCCTGGTACTGCTCCGGAAGCCTTATGTGGCCCTCACCATGACCGGGGTGCGTACCGCGTTGACCCTGGTCCTGCGGGTGACGGTCTCCTTCACCCTGGCCCTCCTCCTTTCCCTGACCACGCCCTGGCCGGCCCTCCTCCGGGCATTGCGTTCCCTGGGCCTTCCTCAGGTGCTCCTCACCCTCCTTTCCATGACCCGGCGCTACATCATCCTCCTTCTGCAGAAGGCCGAGGAGATGTTCCTTTCCCGGAGGAGCCGGCTTGTAGGACGGCTGCCTGCCCGGGAGGGCTGGCGTCTTTCGGCGGCCGTGGCCGGAGCCCTCCTGGTTCGCGCCTACGAGATGAGCCAGGAGGTCTACCTGGCGATGGAGGCGCGGGGCGAGGGAATCGTCCGAGGACGGCCGGCCGAAGGCAGAGGACCTGCCCCCCTGTCCCCGCTGCAGGCGGAAGGTCCTCTGCCCCTGCTGTCCCTGCATGGGGTGCGCTATACCTATCCCGGAGGGGTGGTCGCGCTGGACGGGGTGGACCTGGAGATATGGCCGGGGGAGCGCGTGGCCGTACTCGGGGCGAACGGGAGCGGGAAGAGCACACTCCTCAAGGTGCTGGACGGGCTGTATTTCCCCCAGGAGGGAAAAGTGCGCTTCCTCGGCCGGCCTATCACGCCTTCGACGCTGGAAGACGGGGATTTCGCCCGCGACTTTCGCCGAAGGGTCGGGCTGGTCTTCCAGAACCCCGATGTACAACTCTTCTCGGCCACGGTCTGGGATGAGGTAGCCTTTGCTCCCCTGCAACTGGGCCTGTCCCGGGAAGAGGTCCGGGAACGGGTGGAGAAGACGCTTTCCTGGCTGGGTCTGCTTCCCCTGCGCGACCGCCCGCCCTACCGCCTGAGCGAGGGGGAAAAGCGCAAAGTGGCCCTGGCCTCCGTCCTGGTCTATGAGCCCGAAGTCCTTCTCCTGGACGAGCCGACCGACCCTTTGGACCCGCAAAGCCGCGCCCAACTCCTGGACTTTTTCCTGGAGTGGGGTTCGGTAGGGGATGAGGCCCCCCGGGGCCATCCGTACCGGCAGGGCGTCCCCACCCACACCCTGGTCCTCTGCACCCATGACCTGGCGCTGGCCCGAAAGGTGGCCCGGCGGGTTGTGGTGCTGGACCGGGGGCGAGTTCTGACCCAGGGCCGGCCGGAGGAATTTCCCGATGTAGGGGAAACCCGTCCATAAGGGCGCAATCGGACGCCCTCATGGACCCCCCAATTCCAGCAGGGTCGCTCCCGGATTCCGTCCGTAAAGCCGTTCCTTCAGGGTGCGGAAGAAGTAGTTCCGCTCCTGCCGGCGGGCAAAGTAGCAGAAGGTGGGGCTGCGCCGCACCTGCAGCACATCTCCACACCGCAAATCGGCGAGCGGCTGCCCATCGGCATTGACCCCGGCCGCATCGCCGCCGACGATTTCCAGTTCGATTCGGGCATCCTCCGGCACCACCAGCGGCGGCAGGAGGGAAAGGTGGGCCGCCACCGGGACGAGCAACATGTTCCGGCTCTCGGGGAAGACGATCGGACCGCCGGCCGAAAGGGCATAGGCCGTGGATCCGGTAGCCGTGGCCACGATGACGGCATCGCAGACATAGGTATCCAGAGGGTCGCCGTTCACCCGCGCCGCCACCCGCAGGGCCATCGCGCAACGTTCCCGCCCCAGGACGACCTCGTTCAACACCAGGCACCGGGCTTTTTCCTCCCCCCGGCAGACGACGGTGCCTTCCAGCAGGGCACGCTTTTCCAGCCAGTAATCTCCGGCCAGGAAGGCGGGCATCTCCTTCAGGACATCCTCCGGGGTCAGTTCGGCCATAAAACTGAGGCGTCCCAGGCCGACGCAGACCAGGGGCACGCCCAGGGGGGCCGCCAGATGGGCCCCTCGCAACGCCGTGCCGTCTCCCCCCAGGGTAAAGAGGAGGTCACAGGAAGCAATTTCTGCGGCCTCCTGGTCGTGGGCATCGTCGGCGCAACCTCGCCAGACGGCAACCTCCAGGCGGGTCAGCCATTCTTCCAGTTCCCGGCTGAGATACCGGGCGGCCTCGATGCCGGGAGCATAGAGCAGGCCGATGCGGCGGGCCCGATGGGGCACGGGCACAACACCCATGTCGCCGGATACGTCCATCGTTTTTCCTGTCTTGTGTGTCTTGTCATCTTGCGCCCTTATTTTACCCGTTTCCGGCCGGCCATGCAAGGTCGTTTGCAAATCTTACCCCCCGGTAGTATAATTTCGCCATAAATACCCCAAGACCGGAGGAATGGCAATGGATACCAGGCCAAGGAGGTGGACAATCGGTGCCGTGCTCTGGGCATGGCACCCTTCCAATGGGAAACGCTCCTGAGCGGGTGAATCATTGGAGCATCGAAGGAGGTTTCCCATGGCACCGATTGTTTCCATTTCCGAAATCGCCCGTTACGAAGGGCAGGAGGTCACCCTGCGCGGGTGGCTCTATCACAAGCGGGAAAAGGGCCGGCTCATCTTCCTCCTGGTGCGGGACGGCAGCGGCATCATCCAGGGCGTCGTCTTTCAGCCGGACGTTTCCGCCGAGACCTTTGCCGTCGCCGAAGCCCTGACCCAGGAGTCCTCCCTGATCGTCACCGGCCGGGTGCACGCCGACCGCCGGGCCCCAGGCGGCTATGAACTAACGATTCACACCATCGAGCCGGTCCAGATCGCCCGGGATTACCCGATTACCCCCAAGGAGCACGGCATCGGCTTCCTCATGGAACACCGCCACCTCTGGGTGCGCTCCTCCAAGCAACATGCTCTCCTTCGTCTCCGTGCCGAGGTGGAAGCGGCGGCCCAGGAGTACCTGAACGAACGCGGTTTCGTCCGTTTCGATACGCCCATCCTGACCCCCTGCGCCGCCGAGGGCACCAGTACCCTCTTCGCCACCCCTTATTTCGACCTGGGGATGGCCTATCTGGCCCAGACCGGGCAGTTGTACGTCGAGGCGGGGATGATGTCTTTCGGCAAGGTCTACTGCTTCGGGCCGACTTTCCGCGCCGAAAAGAGCAAAACCCGCCGGCACCTGACCGAGTTCTGGATGATCGAACCGGAGATGGCCTATTACACCCATGAAGACAACATGCGTTTTCAGGAAGAATTCGTCTCCTATATCGTCCAGCGTTGCCTGGAGCGCTGTGCCAGGGAACTGGAGGTCCTGGAGCGCGACACGGCCCCGTTGAAAAAAGTTGTGCCGCCCTTTCCCCGCATCACCTATGACGAGGCCCTGGAACTCATCGCCCGACATTACCAGGAGGTCGAGGGGTGCCCCCCCCTCCCCTGGGGGGAAGACCTGGGGGCGCCCCACGAGACGTTGATCGCCAGCAAATTCGACCGTCCGGTCTTTGTGGAAAAGTACCCCACCCGGGCCAAGGCCTTCTACATGCAACCCGATCCGGAGCGCCCCGAGGTGGCGCTGTGTGCCGACCTCTTGGCCCCCGAGGGCTACGGGGAAATCATCGGCGGAAGCCAGCGCATCCACGACCCTGACCTCCTGGAACAACGCATCATCGAATGGGGGCTGCGGCTGGAAGATTACCGGTGGTACATTGACCTGCGTCGCTACGGAAGCGTCCCTCACAGCGGGTTCGGTATGGGCATTGAGCGTACCGTCACCTGGATCGCCGGCACCCACCATATCCGCGAGGCCATCCCCTTCCCGCGTATGCTCGACCGGATCTATCCCTGAGGGGAACCATGGAAGAGGTGGCGGTGCGCTGTTATTCCGGCCGCACCTATGCCGAACGGCCGCTCTCTTTCTCCTGGCGGGGAGAAGAAACGGCCGTGGAGGAGGTTTTGGCCGAATGGCGGGAGCCGGCCGGCCCGGTTTTCCGGGTGCGCACGGCGCGGGGGGATTTCGTCCTCCTCTACCAGGAAAAGACCGATCGCTGGTGGCTGCGCCTTCCCACAGCGGAAGAACAGGGACGGAAATCTCCCCTCCCTTGAGGTAAAGTGATGCGCTTTCATTCCGTTGGGCCGGAATCTCTGCCCCTGAAGGCCGGCCTGTACGCCTACGAACACCACGACGGAACCGGCGGACGGGTACGTCTGCACCTGCGCCTGGATGCGGACGGGCGCGGCCTTTTCCTCATCAACGCCGCCCGTGTGTTGCACCTGAACCGGACGGCAGCCGAATACCTCTACCTGATTCTGGAGGGGGTGACCGAGGCCGAAGCCGTCCGCCGGATACGCCGATGCTACCGGGTGTCCACCGATACGGCTCGGGCCGACTACCGCCGCATCCGGGAGCAACTGGAGATGCTCCTCCACTCCGAAGAAGTCTGCCCGATCGCCACGATGGACCTGGAGCGGGTGGACCCCTTCTCCGTTCCTCTGAGCGCCCCTTACCGTATGGACCTGGCCCTGACCTACCGTTGCGATAACTCCTGCCCCCATTGCTATGTGGCCCGCCCGCCGGATTACCCGGGGATGGATACCGGGACCTGGAAGGCCGTCCTGGAGCGAATCCGGCAGATCGGCATCCCGCACGTCTGCTTCACCGGTGGAGAGGCCACCCTGCGGCCGGACCTCCCCGAACTCATCGCCCATGCCCGGCAGCAGGGGCTGGTGTGCGGGCTCCTGACCAACGGGCGCCGGCTGGCCGACCGGGCCTATGTGGACGAACTGGTCGCCGCCGGCCTGGACCATGTCCAGATTACCCTGGAGTCCCATGACCCGGCGGTGCACGACCGAATGGTGGGGGCCCGGGGCGCCTGGCAGGAGACGGTTCAGGGCATCCGGAATGCGCTGGCGGCCGGCCTCTACACCACCACCAATACTACCCTGACCCGGGAAAATGTCCCCGGTATCGTCGAGACGGTAGCCTGGATTGCCTCTCTGGGTGTGCCCACCTTCGCCTGCAACAGCCTCATCTACGCCGGCCGAGGTGCCCGGGTGGAAAGCGGCCTGGCGGAAAGCGAACTTTCACCCCTCCTGGAACGGGTGCGAGAGGAGGCCGGGCGCCACAGCCTGCGCCTGATCTGGTATACCCCCACCCGGTACTGTGCCCTTTCCCCCCTGCAACTGGAACTGGGGGTCAAGGCCTGCACCGCCGCCCTCTACAACATGTGCGTCGAGCCGGACGGCATGGTCATCCCCTGCCAGAGTTATTACCACCCCCTGGGGCACATCCTGCGCGACCCCTGGGAGGCCATCTGGAACCACGACCTGGCCCGATCCTTACGCGAGCGACGCTATGCCCCGGAAACGTGCCGGGAATGCCCGGAATTCGCCCTGTGCGGCGGAGGATGTCCCCTGTACCTGGAGCATCTGGAGAAAAAAGCCGCCTCTTTCGGATAAGGGCAACTCGCTGCGTCCCTGCTTCCCGACCCGGCGGAGGTGCCGGTACGATGCAGAGGAGGAAAAAATGAGCAGAGAAATTGTCCGGCCGGCCGAGCACAGCCGTTCACCCTTCGAGGTCGTTTCGACCCTGGCCTGCACCGTCGGTCTGGCCCTTCTTGCTCCCCTGATCTACTGGGCCGGCCGGGAGTCCCGCCTCTGGCCACCCTCGCGGGCAGAACTCTCCCCCCTGGCCACAGCCGCCATCTCTTTCGTCGGCGCCACCCTGTATCTCTTGCTTGCCTACTTCCTTTACCGGCGTTACCTGGAGCGGAAAGTCAGCCGTGGCCGGCTTCTGGCTTTCCTCCTCCCTACCGCCGTGGTGGGCGGAATCCTCCTGGCCCTGCTCTTCGACGCCCTCCGTCTTTTCCTGCGGGCCCTCCTTCGGCCGCCGGGGGAGGTGCGCCTGGCCTTTATACCATCCCCCTCTCCCCCTTCCCCGGTGCGCCTCCTGCATTACCAGACCCCGCCGGACGCTCCCCAGCAGTACCGCCTGCACCTGCGGAGAGAACCCGACGGCCGGGGACTCCTGGTGATCAACGCTGCGACCGTGCTGCACCTCAACCCCACAGCGGCCGAGTATGCCCGGATGCTCCTCCTGGGGATGGACGAGGAGCAGGCGGGACAGGAGATGGCCCGCCGCTTCCGGGTCCGGCCGGCCCAGGCCCGCACCGACTACCGCCGCATCCGCGAACGCATCTTTACCCTGGCCACAACCCCCGACCTCTGCCCGGTAACGTACCTGGAAATGGAGCGCGCCGAGCCGTTCTCCGCCGAAACCTCGGCCCCCTACCGGGTAGACATCGCCCTGACCTACCGCCTGGATGAAAATGGCACCCTGGATACGGCGGCCCGCCGACGTGTGGAGCGCGAATTGAGTACGGAGGAGTGGAAGGAAGTATTGAGCCGCCTCTGGGAGGTCGGTGTCCCCCATGTCGTCTTCACCGGCGGCGAGCCGACCTGCCGCCCGGACCTGGTGGAACTGGTGCAGCGGGCCGAGTCGCTGGGTATGGTCGCGGGGCTGCTCACTGACGGCTGCCGCCTGAGGGAGAAGGATTACCTGGACCGACTTCTCCTGGCCGGCCTGGACCACCTCCAGATCACCCTGGTCTCCCACCTTCCGGCGGTGCATGACCGTCTGGTCGGGCGGGCTGGAGCCTGGGAGGAGACCGTGGCCGGGTTGCGGGCCGCCCTGTCCGGCGACATCTACATCGTCGGCCACGTGGTCATCCGCGCCGAAAACGCGGAGACGGCAGCGGGAACGGTGGCCTTCCTGGCCGACCTGGGGGTGCCGGCCGTGGCCCTGAGCAGCCCGCTGCGCGCCGCTTCCGAAGAGGAGCAGCAACGGCTGAGGAAGGCGCTGGAAGAGGCCCAGACGGTTGCCCATCGTCGGGGGCTGACGCTGGTCTGGGACCTGGCCGCTCCCTACTCCCATGTCAATCCTCTGGAACTGGAGGCAGACCTTTCCCCGGAGGCAGTCATCCGGCAGCACCTCTACATCGAGCCCGACGGCGATGTCCTGCCGGCGCAGGGGTACAATGTCGTCCTGGGAAACATCCTGCGCGACCCCTGGCCGGCCATCTGGGAAAACCCGGCCCGGCGGTCCGGGTAGAGACCCGGCGGGTCGTGTTTAGCGGCACAGAGAGAAAGCCGGCCGGCTTTCTCCTACCTCTTCGTGGCGATGGTTATAGATCGGCCCGAAGTCGAAGCGGGATAGGGTGGCGCGCTGTTCCGGCGCAAGCACGCCCAACTGGGAAAGCGCCTCCAGCAGGGCCGGCCCGATAGCCCGCTCGCCGGCACTCCCATCCTCCATCTTGAGCACCAATCCCCACCCCTTTCCCTCCGGGCTGACCTCCGCCGGGATGCCCACCGCATACAACCCCTCGGCTCCCCCTTTGAGGAGAAGCCGGCCGCCCGAAGCCGGCATCAGGGCCTCCTCCAGACGGCCCTCGCCCGAAACCATTCCCGGATGGGCCCGCATCACCGCCGCCACCCGACGACAGGCAGCGGCCCGAACGGCGGGGAGGTCACGTGGGTCGATCAGCCGGGCGTAGGCATAGGCCATGGCCCGAAGCGGCAGGCCAAAGACCGGTACGCCGCAGCCGTCTATGCCGATGATCGGTTCGGCCACGCCGGACATCTCTCGAATCACCTGGACGATCCGCTGCTGGACCGGATGGGAAAACTCGGTATAGTCCGTCAGGGAATAGCCGCCGGCCACGCTCATGGCCAGCATGGCGGCATGTTTGCCGGAGCAATTGTTGTGCAGGGGCGAGGGCAGGCCGCCCAGGAGGTGCAGTCGGCGTCGCGTGCTCTCGCTCACCGGGGGATGTACGCCACAACGCAAAAAGGTCCGATCCAGCCCGATGCGCTCCAGGATGCGGGATACCGCCTGGACGTGGCGCTCTTCTCCGCTGTGCGAAGCGGCCATCACCGCCAGTTCGCCGTCCTGAAAGCCAAAGCGTTCGTCCAGGTGGTCTTCCAGGAGAGGAAGGAGCTGCAGCGGCTTGGCGGCACTGCGAAGGTAATACACGGCCTCCGGGTTGCCCACCCAGGCGATCATCCGCCCGTGGATATCCACCACGGCGATGTGTCCCCGATGGACGGCTTCGACCAGGGGACCCCGGGTCAACTCGACCAAGACTGCGGCGTCCATAGGGCTTTCCTCCTTGAAAGCGTGGCCGGCTCCGGCCTACCGGGATGTATTGTACCGCGAAGGAACAAAGTTTGCAAGAAACCGAGGAAGGCGCGGCAGGAAAGCAGGAAAAAGGTAGGCCGGCCGATGTCGGAGCCGGCCCACCTCATTTCATTGGACCCGACCGTCGGGAAACGGTCCGGGGTCTCAGGCTTCGCCGCACAGTCGGAGCAGGCGCTCCCACTCCCGATCTACCCGCTCCTGTACCTCGGCAATAACGTGCTCAAAGGCCGGGGTAAAGAGGTGGCGGAAGCGCCCCTGCGCCCGAAACCATTCCTCCACCGGCTTCTTTTCCCTGGGCTTGTAGTTCAGTTTCCAGACCCCGTTTTCGATCTCGAAGAGGGGCCAGATGCAGGTTTCCGTGGCCAGCCGGGCAATCTCGATCGTTTCGGAAGGTTCGTGCCGCCAGCCGCGGGGACAGGGCGAGATGACGTTCAGGAAGGCCGGTCCATCCGCCGCCACCGCCTTGCGCGCCTTTTCCATCAGGTCCTGCCAGCGCCAGGGGTTGGCCTGGGCAGCGTAGGGGATGTGGTGGGCCGCCATAATCTCGGTGAGCGGCTTGGCCCATTGCACCTTGCCCGGGATGACGTTTCCGGCCGGCGAGGTGGTCGTATGGGCCCCCATCGTCGTGGCGCTGGAGCGCTGGATGCCGGTGTTCATGTAGGCTTCGTTGTTGAGGCAAATGTAGGTGATTCGGTGTCCGCGCTCAAAGGCGCCCGAAATCCATTGCAGGCCGATGTCGTACGTGGCCCCGTCCCCGCCGATGGCCAGAAACTTGATGTTGCGTTCGGGAAGCCGTCCCTTGCGCACCAGAGCCTTGTACATGGCCTCGATGCCGGCAGCGGTGGTGGCGGCGTTCTCAAAGGCACTATGGATCCAGGGCACCCGCCAGGCCGTGGTCGGGTACATCGAGGTGGCGATCTCCAGACAGCCGGTGGCCGTAGCGATGACCACCGGGTCATCAATGGCGTGCAGAATCTGGCGGATGACGATCGATTCGGCGCAGCCGGCACAAAGACGATGTCCAGGCGCCAGTTTCTCCGGCCGGCCGGCAATTTCCTTGAGTTTTATGGCCATGGTTTCCTCCTGAGCCTTACTCCCGCAACCCCAGGTAGCGCACCAGCGGGCCGCGCCGGCCCGTGCGGACGATCTCCTGGAGGTCGCGGATGACCTGCTCGATATGGCCCGGGGTCGTATCGCGTCCGCCCAGGCCGAAGATATAGTCCACCAGCGGGATCGCGCCGAGGCCGTGAACGGCGAAAGCGGCGGCCAGTTCCAGGAAAAGGGGGCCGGCCCCCTCCATGGCTCCGAAGGAGACGGAGCGGTCCATGACGGCCACCGCCCGGCAATCCTTCAGCACCTCGGTCAAATGCCGATCGGGGAAGGGGTGGAAGACGCGCGGCTTGACCAGACCCACACGTACCCCCTCGGCCCGGGCCCGGCGGATGACGCTGCGGGCCGTGCCGGCCGTCGAAGCCAGCACCACGATGGCCATCTCGGCGTCCTCCATGCCGAAGGTTTCCAGGATGCCGTAGGGCCGGCCGGTCAGTTCCCCGTACTCCCGGCCGACGGCCTCGATGATGGGAAGCGCCCGCGACAGGGCCTCGGTCTGCTGGCGCTTGTGTTCAAAGTAATAGTCATAAAAGTCCCAGGAGCCCATCGTCAGGGGATGGTCCACATCCAGGATGGAGTAGGTGGGCTGGAAGGGGCCGACGAAACGCCTGGCCTCCTCATCGGGCAGCATTTCCACCCGCTCCACCCCGTGCCCGGTGATGAAGCCATCCTGCATACTCATCACCGGCAGGCGCAAATCCATATGTTCGGCGATGCGCACCGCCTGGAGGGTGTTATCATAGGCCTCCTGGGGATTCTCGGCAAAGATGTGAATCCAGCCGGCATCGCGGGCGCCCATCGAATCGGAGTGATCGCAGTGGATGTTCAGCGGGGCAGAGAGGGCCCGGTTGACCACCGTCATCACAATGGGCAACCGGAGCGAGGCGGCGATATAGAGCATCTCCCACATCAGGGCCAGCCCGTTGGCCGAGGTGGCCGTCATCACCCGCCCGCCGGCCGCCGCTGCCCCCACACAGGCGCTCATCGCGGCATGTTCGCTCTCCACGGCGATGAACTCGGTGCCTACCAGCCCGTCGGCGACATACTCCGAAAAGGTCTGCACCACCGCCGTCTGCGGCGTGATCGGGTAGGCTGCCACCACATCGGGGTCGATCTGCCGCATCGCCTCCGATACGGCCATGGCCCCGTGTAACGCTTTGACGATTTTTCCCATCGGTTCCTCCTCGGCCGGCAGATCAGTGCTCGGGCACCATCTGGATGACCTTGCCCATCTGTCCGGTGACGACGTGAGGCCTCTTGAGGTTGACCGGGCAGACCTCGGCACAGATGCCGCAACCTTTGCAGTGGTCGTAATCGAAGCGCACCCAGCGGCCGTCCTCGACGATGATGGAAGCATCGGGGCAATAGACCCAGCAGATCAGGCAGTGGGTACATTGCTCCATATCGTGCACCGGGCGCAGCGAACGCCAGGCGCCGGTAAGGTACTCTACCGAACTGCCCGCCTCGGTGACGATTCCGGCGATGCGGGCTTCTTTCCAGGTCATCTGTTTTTCCGTCATGGCTTTTTCTCCTCGAAATTATCCTTCCACGACCTCCTCATAGGCCCGTCGGAGGCCGGCCAGGTTTGCCTCAACCACGTGCGCCTGCAACTTTTCTCCGAGTTTTTCCCGCACCAGTTCCATGAGGGTCTCCAGGCGCACCACCCCGGTGGCCCGCACCAGGGCCCCCAGCATGATGGTACTGGGAATATCCCGGCGGAGCGTCTCCATGCCAATGCGCGTAGCGTCCACCGTCCAGACGCGGGCTGTGCGGCCGGCCAGTTTCAGGTGCTTGCGTGCCTCTGCTGGGGAAAGAGGCGTATTGATGACCACGGTGCCCCCGTCTACCAGGCCCTCGACCACATCGATAATGTAGAGGAGGCCGGGGTTGACCACAACGACGACATCCGGGGACTCGATCTGGCTGTGCACCTCGATCGGTTGGTCGCTCAGGCGGGTGTAGGCTTTGACCGGAGCCCCCATACGTTCGGCTCCATAGTCCGGGAAGGCCTGAAAGCACTTGCCCTCGTGCATGGCCGCCTCGGCCAAAAGTTCCCCGGCGGTGACCACACCCTGGCCGGCCCGGCCATGCCAGCGAATCTCCAGCACTTTTTCCATAACGGTTACCTCCTGTATCCCGACACATAAATCCCCCCTCTGCCCCTTGTCTTCCGAACCGGCCGTCGAAAAAGTCAGGGCAAGGGGGTTACCGTGGGCGCACGCGGGGCCGGAATGACGAGTTCCTGCCCCACCTGCAACTGGTTGGGGTTCTCCAGATGGTTGGCCTCGATCAGTTCCTCCAGGGAGACGTTGAAACGCAGGGCGATGTCGTAGAGGGTGTCGCCCTCTTCGACGATATAGATGATGGCTTCCGGCGTCGGTGTGCGGGTGGGGGAAGGAGGGCCCCCGGGTGTAGGCATAAGGAAGCGCGCCCCCGGCGTGGGCGTGGGTTCGGGGGAAACGGTGAGGGTGCTCCCGCAGCCCACCGACGCAAAAAGTACCCATAGGCCCAATAGCGCCATCACCCAGTACACCTTGTGTCCGGCCACTCTGTCCTCCTCGACGACCCACCGGCCGAGGTTTCGTGAATTTTGCCACGGTTATTCTACCAGAGGAGACCCGGGCTGTCAAAAAAGCAGGTCGGGCAATTCCGAAAGCGTCTCGGCCACGGCCCGGAGGGAAGCACGATCGTCTTCCTGCAGGTCGAGTTCGGCCAGCGCCTGGGCGACGAGTTGTACGGAAAGCGGGGCTGGTTCCTCCAGAGATGGAGCCGCCGGCAGTTTTTCGGGCAAAGGGGCCGGCCGGCCGGTCTGGGGGAGAAAGAGCGGGGAACGCCATTCCACGACCTCCTGGCCGCACAGTCGGCCCAGGAAACGGGCATATCCGGCGGCCGCCCCTTCCGGGGTATGGTGGACGGAAACGTAGCGGCGGGCGTTTTCCCCCAGCACCCGGCGAAAATCCGGATGGTCGGCCAGGTAGGAGAGAAAGGCGAAGATTTCCTCCTCCTCTTCTTCCCCGACATCCACCTGAATGGCCACCTCCGACGGGAGTTCGGCAAAGGCCGCCGTTCGAGAAACTAAAGTAGGCAGGCCTGCTCCCAGGATGCGCAGCAGGCTGGCCGAAGTTTCCCCGGCGCTGGGGTAACGCAAGTTCAGGCAGATGTCGCTGGCCGAAAGGTATCCCAGGAAGGCGCCCATCTCGACAAAGCCGGTGACGCGCACGGCTTCGCTCAGGTCCAGGCGACGCAGGAGGCCGGCCAGGTCAAAGTGGGGAGAGATGCTGCCGACCAGGAGGAAGAGGGCTTCGGGGTGGGCTTGACGTAGCCGGCGATAGGCGCGCAGGGCCGGCTCCAACCGCTTGTAAGGGTTCAGATGCCCGAAGGAAGCCAGCACCAGGGCATTTTCGGGGAGACCCAGACGCCGCCGGGCTTCTCCGCGCTCCGGCAAGGATGGAAGCGGCACCCCCATCCGCACCACGGCCAGCGGGAGGTCCGGGCGTATGTCCCGTACCCGTCCGGCCACATAGTCGCTGTGGACGATCACCGCCGTGGCCGCAGCGACGACCTCCTCGCACAAAGGGTACTGGAAGGCTTCTTCGGCCAGTTGTCCGCGTACCATCCGTTGGGCCAACCGCCAGCCGGCCTCGCCATAGCGCAACATGGCGTCATGGTAAGCCTGCCCGTCGCCGTGGCGAAAGGCCCGCCAGAGCATCAGGTGGTGCAGGACGTAATCGTGGAGGACGACCACGCCGGGGTAGCGTTCCAGTGTGTTCAGGATATAGTTGTGGGCCGGACTATTGCCGACATGGTAGAGGGTTACATCGTATTTTCGGCGACGCAGCAGGCGGGGATAGCGGCCGTAGGGGTAGATGGGAAAGTGGGCGACGATGTCGGGATTTGCCGGCCGGTAGCCTTCGTCGATGAAAAGGTCTATATCGGCATAGGAGGCCAGGTAGGGGAGGAGGTCTTCGCTGTAATCGGAGATGCCCGAAGGTACGGGATTCAGCGGACTGAAATAGGCGATGCGCATCACCGTTCACCGGACACGGCTTCGCGCCGGTTCCGTCCGGACCGGGCGGCAGACGAAAGCGACCCTATTCCCGTTGCCGAGGATCCGGCCGGTCGCCCGGCCTAGACCTGCTCTCGCTGCTCCTTGATGCGGGCGGCCCGGCCGGTGCGCCCGCGCAGGTAGTACAGGGCGGCCCGACGCACCCGCCCCCGACGTACTACCCGCACCTTTTCCAAACGGGGCGAGTGGGCCAGGAAAGTTCGCTCCACCCCCACTCCGTGTGCCCCGACCCGGCGTACCGTAAAGTTCTCGTTCACCCCGCGCCCACGCCGGCGAATCACCACCCCCTCAAACTCCTGGAGCCGCTCGCGGTCGCCCTCTACCACCCGGACACTGACCCGCACGACGTCGCCGACCCGAAAGTCGGGCAGGGCCTCCTTCAGGTGTTTCTGTTCAATCACATCCACGACCTTGCTGGGCATATCTGCAACCTCCAAAGTTCTCGCCTGCGGCGAGGAAATGCTTCAAAAGCGCGGGCATTATAGCACAGATTCGCCCGAATGCCAAATTGCCTTCCTTGTGGTAAAATAAAGAGCAGTTGGACGTTGAATATGGGGGTGGACCCGATGGAATACAAGGATTACTATCGTATCCTGGGGGTCGATCGGAACGCCTCTCAGGCCGAGATCAAAAAGGCTTACCGCCGGCTGGCCCGCCAGTATCATCCTGACGTCCGGCCGGGAGACAAGGCGGCCGAGGAGCGTTTCAAAGAGATCAACGAGGCCTACGAGGTCCTGAGCGACCCGGAGAAGCGCCGACGATACGACGAACTGGGCTCCCGCTGGCACGAGTTTGAGCAGTGGCAACGGGCCGGCGGTCAGGCCTCGGCCTGGCCCTTTGGCTGGTCTCCGGCCTGGGGCGGTGGCCCGGGGGTGCAATATCGCACCGTCACCCCGGAGGAACTGGAAGAACTCCTGGGAGGCTCCCCCTTCTCCGACTTTTTCTCCTTCTTTTTCGGAGGGATGCCCACGGCAACCCGAACCCGTCGTACGGCCGCCCGCCCGGCGGCGACCCGCGCCGGCCAGGACATCGAGCAGCCGGTGCAGATCACGCTGGAGGAAGCCTACCGCGGCACAACCCGCCTTCTGGAGTACCGAGATTTCGATGGACGTGTGCGTCGGCTGGAGGTCAAGATTCCGGCGGGTCTGGACACCGGCTCCAAGGTCCGTCTGCCGGGAAAGGGCGGTCGCAGCCCCGACGGTGGCCCGGCCGGCGACCTCTACCTGGTCATCCAGGTGGCCCCGCATCCCCAATTCGAGCGTAAGGGCGATGACCTTTATATCCAGGTGCCGGTAGACCTCTATACGGCCATTCTGGGCGGCGAGGTGGACGTACCTACGCTCAAGGGGACCACCCTTAAACTCAAAATCCCGCCCGAAACCCAGAACGGGCGCACCTTTGCCCTACGCGGCCAGGGGATGCCGCGCCTGAAGGCACCCGGCCAGTACGGCGACCTCTACGCCACGGTAAGCGTGCGCCTGCCGACCCAACTTTCTTCGGAGGAACGCGACCTTTTTCGCCGCCTGGCCGAGATGCGCCGGGGACGGGCCTAGCGAAACGATAACACTTTTCTAGCATTTTTCTAACGGGGCCGGGCTAAAGAAAAGGTCAGACATTGCCTTTCGGGCCCACGTTGCCCGATAGAAAAAGAAAGGAGGTGAAATGCGATGAGCGAAATCATCCGCTGGGAACCGTTCCGCCCGCTCTCTCTACGCGAGGCCATTGACCGCTTCTTCGAGGAAGGCTTCCTCCGTCCCTGGTTCTCCTGGGGCTGGGAACCCACCACTACCCTGGCCCTGGACATGTACGAGACCGATGAAGCCTTCGTGATCAAGGCTGCTGCGCCGGGGATGAAAGCGGAGGACATCGAGGTCAACATCACCAACAACGTGCTGACCATCCGCGGCGAGATCAAGGAGGAGGAAAAGGTCGAAGGGGCCCGCTACCATCGCATGGAGCGCCGCTACGGCCGCTTCGAGCGCAGCGTGGCCCTGCCGGCGCGGGTCGAGATCGACAAGGTCCAGGCCACCCTGAAGGACGGCATCCTGACCATCCAGATTCCCAAGGCGGAGGAAGTCAAACCGAAGAAGGTCACCGTCAAGGTACAAAAGTAAGGGCGCAATGGATGGAGCCCGCAAGGGCTTGGGGGGCCCGGGGTAGCCCGGGCCCCCGATTTTTTATTTTGTCTCAGGAGGTGTCCGGGACGGACACTCCCATTCTACCTGCAACCGGCCCTCCTCATCATAATGGGAACGGGCGAAAAAGGGGGGATCGCCGGGACGGAAGCGAAGCAACCGGGGTAGGAAGAAGGGCAGGTCCTCCACCACCGGCAGGTGGGCGATCTGCTCCACCGTCACCCATTCCAGGCTCCCTTCGGCCGAAGGGCGCACCTCGCGGCTGGGGGCTTCTCCGACAAATAGAAAGAGCAACACCCCGCTTCCCCGGGAGAGGCAGATGTGGACGAGGCCACCCAGATGGAGCGTTTCCACCTGTAGACCGGTCTCCTCGTAGATTTCCCGCCGGGCCGCCTGGAGAGGGTCTTCTCCCCGTTCCATATGCCCACCGATGCCGTTGTAGCGGCCGGCCCATAGCCGCTTGTCGGCCGCCCCCTTGAGAAGGAGGACTTCCTGCCCGGACTTCAGGAAGCAGAGCACCCGGGGCACTACGGTGTAGCGGTGTCCGTCGATCCCCTGCTCGGCTTCGCCTCGAACTCTATCCCCCCGGCCGGCCTCATTCTTCTCCTCGGGCATATTTCTGCACCTCCAGATAAATGGGTCGGGGGGTAAAGTCTTCCCCGACAAAGTTATAATAGACGCTGGCGCTGGCCCCGCCCCAGGGCATCCGGAATTGCCAGAAGGCCAGGACGGCCAGCCAGTCCTGCGTTTCCGACCAGCGACAGGCCTCCAGGGTATAGATGATGCGCTCGGCCGGCCGGACGGCGTTCACCCAGCGCGGGTGGTCGTTCCATCCTGCTTCGGTGATGTAGATTTTCTTTCCTCCATCGCCGTTGCGCTCCATCACCCGCCGCAGGAGTTCCACCCGGCGAAAGTTCACCCGGGAGGGATCGGGAAGTTCTCGAAACGGTTCTTTCCAGCCGTAGGTGTGGGCGGCCAGGCCGTCGAAGCATCTTCCGGCTCCGGCTTCGTACATCGCCTGCAAATAGGAAAGGTCATCCCAGGCCCGCCCTCCTTCTGGGCTTTCCACCGTAGGGGCCAGGCCGGCGGCCAGGACCACGGCCTCGGGATAGACCGCCTTGACGGCCGCGTAGGCGGTACATAAAAGTTCGGTGTAGGCGACCGGATCGGGCGGCCGGCCGCCCCACTCGAAGGCCGTGTTGGGTTCGTTCCAGATGACGATGTGGCGGACACGTTCCCGGTAGCGGGCGGCGAAGGCCTGGACGTAGCGGGCATAGTCGGCATAGTGCTCGCGTTCCAGGTAGCGAGAAGAGGTCCCGGCCGGCCGCGCCCAGTCGGGGACGATGTCCAGCCGGGCGATCACGCTCAGGCCCTGCTGATAGGCGGCGGAGATGACCAGATCGGCGTGGGTCCAGTCGAAACGGCCCGGGCTTTTTTCGATATACGACCAGGGGAAGAGTTCCACGATCCAGGGGGCGCCCATTTTATGTACCATCTCCAGGGTACGCTCCACCTTCCAGGCTTCCGGTTCATCGGCCAGGCGGGTATGTACGCCCAGTTTGGGGTTGCGCGTCTCCACCACGAGCGGAGGAGCGGGAGGGAGTTCTGCGGGCGGGCCGGCCGGGGTGTAGCCGAGCACGCCGGCCAGAAGCGCCCCCAGAAGCGGCAGGGCCGTCAGGCCGGCCCTGGACAGGAGGCGGAGATGGGCCATCGTTTTTTCCACCCGTATTTTACCTGCGTTCGTTCCAGGCCGGACTGCGGTACTTTTTCCGCAGGGCGGCGACCCGGAGGTGCTCGGCGGGGGTCAGTTCCCCCGCCACCAGTTCAACCCCCCAGGTCTCCTCGATGCCGGCGCAAAGGGCCGAGGCCAGTTCTTCCGGAGGAAGAGGCCGGCCCAGGGCCTCGCCGAGGGCGATCAGGCGGGAACGCAACTGGGCGGCCAGTTCCTGCCGGGTCATCCCCGGCGGTGGGAGGAGCACACCGACCTGCCGGTCGAGGTCCACTTCCAGCAGGATGGCGCCGTGCTGCAGGAGGGCTCCACCCCGGCGCACCTGGGCGCTGCCGATGACCTTGCGGCCGTAGATGGTTACCTCATAATCGCTGGGGGCATCGAAGCAGGCCGCCGTGCGCACCGCCTGGGAATGGATACGGGGAGGGGCCATCTCCGCCGGAAGACCCAGGCGGCACAGCCCGGACACCAGAGCCGCGCTGATCTTGCGGTACGATTCCAGGATGTTCCCGCGGATGGCCGGGTTATCTTCGCGGGCCACCACACTATAGGTGAGTTCGCGGTCGTGGAGGATGGCCCGTCCGCCGGTGGGGCGGCGCACCCAGTCTACCCCCAGGGCCCGGCAACCGGCCAGATCTACCTCACGGCCGGCCCGCTGGAAGTAGCCGATGGAGAGGCAGGGCGGCTGCCAGCGGTAAAAGCGCACCGTGGGCGGAACCTCTCCGGCGATGCAGGCCTCCAGGATGGCCTCGTCCACGGCCATGTTGGTGAAGCCATCGTTGGCACCGTCCAGGATAAGCCGCCAGCGCATTTCCGTCCTCGGATAGGGGAATTCGGTGTCCTCGATACAACGTCAAGACAGTTCCACGCTTTCCTGTTCACGGCTCAGGAACGTTTCCGGAAAGCGGGCCCGAGCCTTTTCCAGAACGGCTTCCATCTCGGCATCAGTGGCATCCGGGCTGTAGTGAAAAAGGGCCAGCCGCCGAACCTGGGCGGAGCGGGCTACTTCCACAGCCTGCAACCAGCTACTATGCCCCCAGTGCGGGTAAAGGAGCGCCTCTTCCGGGCTAAAGTGGGCGTCATGAATCAATAGATCGGCCTCCCGGCTCAGTTCGACCAGACGCCCGTCCAGGCCATCTGGAGGATGGCGCAGGTCGGTGGCGTAGACCAGATTCTTCCCTCGCCAGGAGATCCGGTAGGCAAAGACGCCGCCCGGGTGGTCGAGCCGACAGGCGGTCACCAGGGTATATTCCCCTACTACGACCGTCTCTCCATCACGAATTTCTTTGATCAGGATGTCTGCCTCCATCTCGGCCAGGGAAAAGGGAAGGTAGGTATCCAGATACTGGCCGGCCAGGACGTGTTCCAAGCGTTCGTCCACCCGCTTTTCTCCCAGGATAGTGAAGCGGTTGCCCCGTCGTCGGGCCGGCAGGAAGAAGGGCAGGCCCTGGATATGATCCCAATGGGTATGGCTGAGGAAGATGTGGCCGACGAGGCGTTCCGGAAAACGGCTCTGCAGAGATAGCCCCAGGGGACGGATACCGGTTCCGGCGTCGAGGATCAGGAGGTCTCCGTCCGGTGTAGACACCTCCACGCAGGGGGTATTGCCTCCCAGGCGGACCGTCTCTTTTCCCGGTGTAGGGATAGTTCCCCGGACGCCCCAGAAGGTTACCCTCATCGGGAGTCGATCCCTCCGGTCGCCCTGGCGGAAAAAGCCGGCCCGACCAGCACGGCGATGGACCGGGGTTTTCCCTCGGTCCCGGAAAGGAGGAAAAGGCTCAACCCCATCCGGCCGGCCTCTTCCCGTAGCGGAGGCAGTTCCACATAGCCGCTCCCCTGGCGGTAGGTCCGGGCGATTTCCTCTGCCAGGAGATACTTTCCCTCGGCAAAGACCTCCCAGACCGGCCGGCCCAGAAGCGCCTCCGGGGATACCTGGAGCATCGAGGAGAGGGCCGCGCTGACGGCCAGGACGTTGCCGCCAAGGTCGGCCAGCAACAGGCCCATTCGGGTGCCGCGGACAAATTCGTCCACCATGCGGCGGAGAGAGCGGTTCTCCTGTTCCATCCGACTCTGGGCCGTTACTTCGCGGAGGAGGAGGTAGTGCCGCGCTTCTTTCCCTTCCCTCCGGTTCAGGAGCACTTCCACCTCGGCCTGGCGTGCTTCCCCCTCCGGCCCCCGGAAAAGCAGGGCATAGCGTTCCGCCGTTCCCTCCCGAAGGGACCGGCGGAGATACCATTCCAGCACCTCCCCCTGGGGCGATTCGAGGGCCTGGATCCACTGTCGGAAGTTGCGGCCGATGACCTGCTCGGTCGGTTGTCCGGTCAGCGCCTGGATGGAGGGGCTGGCGGCGACGATGGTCTCGTCCTCGTCCAGCACCAGGAGTGCATCCTGGGAGAAGGAGGCCAGGGCCTCGAAGCGTTGAGAGAGGGTTTCGATTTCCCGGCGCAGTTGCATCTTTTGCAGGGTCAGGCCGAGACGGCCGGCGAAGGCCTCCAGGGCCAGGGCAACCTCTTCCAGGAGGGTTCCGGTGGAAAAGAGGACTTCCAGAACGGCTCCCGGCCGGCCGGAAAGAAAGATGGGAAGGGCCAGGCCGATCCCACCGCTCCCTTCTGTCCACTGCTGCCTCGTTCCCTGGGCCAGCGCCTGTTCGACCGGGGGATGCTCCTCCCGGCGGCGAAGAAAACGCGCTTTCTGCCCCAGCCCCTCGCAGGTCGCCCGTAGATAAAGGGTTCCCGTCTCCTCAATCCAGAGGCGCCCAAGCCGGGCTTCGGTAGCCGCGACCGCCTCTTCCAGAAGGCGGCCGATCTCCTCCTCGGGTTCCATCTCATCGCCCGACCGGGCCAGGGAACGCAGAGCCTGTCGGCAGCACCGCAGGCGGTCGTTCAGGGCGTTCCGTTCCCGTCGAAGGCGACGGGTCTGGAGCGCCCGTTCGACGCTGGAGAGGACCTCATCCAGGGTAAAGGGCTTGATGATATAGTCCTGAACGCCCAGACGCAGGGCCTGGGCGGCAATCCACTCCGAACCGTAAGCCGTGAGCAGAATCACCGGTATATCGTAGCCTTCGGAGGAGAGGATATGCAGAAGGTCCATTCCGCTCATATCGGGGAGGCGCAGGTCCAGGATAACCAGGTCCGGCCGGTAGGTCCGAATCTGCCAGAGTCCTTCCTGGCCGTCCGGCGCGGTCAGAGTGCAATAACCATAACCGGGCAGGACCCGTTCGCCCAAGAGGGTACGGACATCGGGGTTATCGTCAATGATCAGGATCGTTTCCCCGGCCAAGGCATCTGCCCCTGTTGCCCTTTTCCCGTTGGCTCCATTGCGCGGCGAGTTCCGGAAGACATCCGGTAGAGATTATACCACGAGGCCGGGGGAAGTCAAAATGTCCAGTTGTCAATCTAGAGAAAAATGGATATAATGGAATTACCTGGTCTTCCCGAGTGTGGGATTTCCAGGAGGAGCGCTTCGATGGCGCAGGAATGGGTGCCGGTTTGGCTTCGTCAGGCCGACCGACAGGAAGCCAGGGTAGAACGGCGCTGGTGGCAGTTGCCGGAAGGTTGGTTGCCCCTTTTTCTCCTGCTGGGCATGGTGCTCGTGGTGGCCCAGTCCATCCAGTGGGCAGCCTGGTCTCCCGTCCTGCAATCGGCCCTGGGCATCCTGACGCCGGCGGCACTCCTGGGTCTGGCCCTGGGATTTCTCCTGGCCTGGTTTCGCCCCTTTCCCCGGGTGCTGGCGCATCTTCTAGGCCTGGCCGGCGGCGTCTCCTGGGTGATCTACCTCTGCGGGACGCTTCGGGCGGTGACGGTTCCGGGGAGCGCAAAGCCGGTTTCCTTCCTGGACCCGGCCCTCCAAGGTTGGGGCGATGTGGCCACCGAACTCCTCCTCCGCCTGGAGTTTCTGCGACGCACCGCAGCCCGGGGCACCGTCGGCGAGGATATTGCCCTCTTTATCGCCACCCTTTCTCTCGTTTGCTGGTTCCTGGGCTTCCTGGGTGCCTGGTTGACCTACCGTTCCCGCTGGCCCTGGTTGGCGGCCGGCCTGCCTTGCGCCGTCATCCTCCTGAGCCAGTTCTACGGTCCCCAGGCCTCTCCGGCCTACTTCGGCTTCTTCATGTTCCTGGCCCTGCTCTACCTGGTCTCCTACTTCTGGAAACAGCGGGAGGCCGAATGGCAACGACAACGGGTTCGCTACCCCCAGGAATTGGGCTCGGGCGTCCTCTGGGTGGGGGTGTTCCTCTGCGCCGCCCTGGTGCTGGGGGCCTCCCTTTTGCCGGCCACCAGCAGTGGAGGGACGGGCGATTTCTGGGACCGCCTCTTCCAACCCTGGCGGGAGATACGCCGGACCTGGGAACGCGTCTTCAACATCCAGGGTGGCGCCGAACGGGCCGTTCTGGGAGAGTATGCCCCGAGTTTTAGCCTGGGCGGAGCGCGTCACCCTTCGCAGGGCATCGCCCTGGAGGTGCGCACCCCCTATATGGACTACCTGCGGGCCGTCTCTTTCGATTTCTACGACGGTCATGGCTGGAGCAACCTGACCCGGAGCCGGGTAATCGTCCAGGTCGGAGCCGGCGAAGTGCTGCCGATATCGGACAAGGGACGGCGGGTCGTTACCCAGGAGGTCATCCCCCGATTACAGGGAGGGCGGATGCTCTTGGCCATCGCCGAGCCGGTCAGCGTGAGCCTGCCGATGGGGGTCGAACTGGGAGCGTCCCTGGCCGAAGCCGGCTTTTCCGACCTCATCGCCCTGCGTGCGCACAGCCCCCTGGCCGAGGGGCGAGGCTACCGGGTGACCTCTCTGCTCTCTATGGTGGACAAGGCTTCGCTCCGTCAGGCCGGCCAGAACTATCCCGCATGGGTGCGGGAACGGTACCTGCAACTCCCGATCACCCTCCCCCCGCGCGTGCAGGAACTGGCCGATCAAATCGTCCTGGATCGTCTCCTGGAACTCCGACCCGAGATCAGCCGAACCCTGGCGGACCAGGTCCGTCTCGCAGGCAACGCAGATTTTTCCCTTCAGGTCGAGATTGCCGGGGAAAAGATCGGCCTGCGAATTCGGGGGAACCGGATCGTCGGCGTCTCCCTGCCGGGTTCCCTGGTGACCAGGGGGCTAATCAGCCCTTACGATGCCGCCGAGGCCATCCAGAACTATCTGCGCGCCCATCTGACCTATCGGGAGGACATCTCTGCCCCGCCCCCAGATGCCGATGCGGTAGACTATTTCCTCTTTGAGAGCCGGGCCGGGTATTGCGATTACTTCGCTTCGGCCATGGTCGTACTCCTGCGTACCCAGGGCATCCCGGCCCGGCTGGTGCGGGGCTATGCCTCGGGGCGGTACGACGCCCGGAGCAAGAGCTATATCGTCACGGCGGACCTGGCCCACTCCTGGGTGGAGGTCTATTTCCCCGGTTACGGCTGGCAGCGCTTCGAGCCGACGGCGGCCGGCTATACCTCGCTGCCTGAACGGCCGGAGTCGTCCCAGGAGGAAGAAACGGCCCGTCGGCGGGATTCCGAACGGGAAGGCCGGCCGCAGAGGGATTGGCGAGACCGGCGAAACCTGCTCGACGAGGAGGTCGAAGCCCACTTTGGGGAAACCACGTTGCCGACGGCAAGTTCTTCCTCGGCCGGTTCGGTAGTCGGCCTGACGCTCGGCGTTCCGGTCCTGGTCGGTCTGGGGCTGTGGCTCATCCTGAACCTGCGGGTGGGGTGGGGACTGCGCGCCCTCAGTCCGGTGGCGGCTACCTACGAGCGGATGTGCCGTTGGGCCGGCCTGCTACACCTCTCGCCGGCCGGTTCCGCCACCCCCTGCGAGACGGCCGAAGGTCTGGCCGCCTTCCTGCCGGAGGAAGGCCCCCACCTTCGGAAGATCGCCGGCCTCTATAGCCGGGAACGCTTCGGCCTACGCCCTCTTCCCGGCGAAGAGGTCAGGGCAGTCCGGCAAGCCTGGAAAGCATTGCGTTGGCGCCTGTGGTCGCTTCCGTTGCGGCGGTCGGCCCGGGCGTTGGAAGCGCTGTGGAGACGCCTGTCGAGGAGGTGGACAGGATGAAAGACACGACTCCTCCGAACGGTGATCTGCTGCGAGATATGCCTCTGCCCCGTTCCCTGCGCGAGGTCATGGTGGAGACCGACCGCAAGGTGGCCAGCGGGCAACTGGAGGCTTATACCCCCATCCCGACCGGATTCCGGGAACTGGACGAGGTCATCGGGGGCGGCTTCAAGCAGGGGGAACTCATCCTCCTGGGAGGAGCCCAGGGACTGGGCAAAACGGTCTGGGCGCTTCAGGTGGCCCGCAACATTGCCGCCTACACGCCGGCCGTGGCGATCTACCTTTCCTATGAGCATGATGAGGAACACATGCTCAGCCGGCTCCTCTGCATGGAGAGCATCGACCCCACCGTGGACGGGTTACAGCGGGGGCTGCGGCTGCGGGACCTGCACCGGGCCATCCTCCTCTATCGCCAGCGCAACCCCAGCGCCGGTTTCTTCGACGTTTTGAAGTCGCTGCCCCAGGCCAGCCAGATCTTTGAGAAGATTCAGATGTACCTGCACAAACTCTACCTGCTCAAGGCCAGCCCCCAGAAGACGACCCTTCCGGTCATCGAGGCGATGGTGCAACACCTGCAGGGGCAGACCAACCATGCCCCGATGGTGCTGGTGGTAGACTATCTCCAGAAGATTCCCCTGCCGTACCTGACCGAAAACGAGGCCGAGAAAGTCACCATCGTGGTCGAGGGGCTGAAGAACATTGCCCTGAGCCACGGCATCGCCGTCCTCTCCATCGTCGCCGCCGACCGGGAGGGCCTCAAGGCCACCCGCCTGCACCTGCGCCACCTGCGCGGCAGTTCGGCCCTGGATTACGAATGCGACATCGCCCTCATCATGAACCAGAAGTGGAAGATTCTCTCCAAGAAGCATATCACCTTCAACATCCAGCAGGCGGAGAAGTGGAAGAGCTGGGTGGTCTTTAGTGTGGAGAAGAACCGGGCCGGCCGGGCGGAGGTGGACCTGGAGTTCGAGTTACGCTCCGAATACTTCTGCTTCAACCCGCACGGAGGCATCGTCGAACAGACGCTGATTGACGAGAAAGTGATCGCGGAATAAAAGGCCGCCTTTTGCGACCCGCATCGGTGTATCGCCGGGAGCGTCGGGTAGCCGGGCATCGGTCTCCGAACGGGGTGCATCCAGGAGATGTGCCGGCCCTTTCAGTGGTACGATCACGGCTGTGGTCCGTTTGTCCTTTTTGGCCCGGCACATCTGGCCGGTTTGGGCCTCCTCCTGTTGGCCGTGACGGCCGTAATCCTCCTGCGCCGGCGCTTTTGCCCTCGCTCTCGTCGCGTTTTTCGCTACAGCCTGGCCGGCCTGCTCATCGTCAACGAGGTCTCCACCCATATCTGGCATACCCTGGTGGGTCAGTGGACGGTGCAGTACATGCTTCCCCTGCACCTCTGTAGCGTCTTTTCCTGGCTGACGGCGGTCATGCTCCTCACCCGCAGTTACCGCATCTACGAGTTTGCCTACTTCCTGGGCATCGGTGGGGCCCTCCAGGCCCTCGTTACTCCGCATCCCGGCTTCGGCTTTCCCCATTATCGCTTCTTCCAGTCTTACTTTGCCCACGCTCCCATCGTGTTGGGCACGGTTTATATGACGGTTGTGGAGGGGTATCGCCCCTTTCCCCGGTCGCTCCTGCGTGTGGCCGCGGCCATCCACCTCTATATGCTCCCGGTCTTTGGCCTGAACCTGCTTCTGGGGAGCAACTATCTCTTCATCAACCGGAAGCCATCCGAACCCACCTTGCTGGACTATCTGGGTCCCTGGCCCTGGTACATCCTGGGGATGGAGGCCGTCGGCCTGCTCACCTGCCTGGTCCTCTACCTTCCCTTTGCCCTTGCCGACCGGAAGGAGCGTCGGGCCGTTGGGTCGGAGGGGTAACCCGAGCGGCCACTGTGTGGGTGCGCCGAGTGTGGGGGAAATTCCCGAGGCAACCGCCGGGAGATGGAGGGCCGTCCCGGCTGGCCTCCCCGATCACCCTTCCTCTGGCCGATCCCCGGTCTCGGGCGAGGTCGGTGGGAGGTCGAGCACCAGGTCATACGGCCGGCGGCACCAGAAGCGCCCGCCCTCCGGCCACCAGCAGGCCACCGTTCGGTCGCCGTGCACGTATTTGACCATCAGCCCTTCCGCGCCCTTCAGGCACACCAGATCGATGGACGGCCGCCACAGCCGCCGCACCCATCCGCTTCGCCGGAGCAACCGGTAGGGCATGTCCATCGCCCGAAGGAGCCGGCGGCGCAGGCGAAGGAGGGCGGCCCATAGGCGGCCGGCCCGGCCTCCCCGGACCGGACGGACCCGTCCTTCCCGTTCGTAAAAGCGAACCCGCCCGACCAGCCTCTCCGCCGTAACCGGCGCGGGGTCGGGAAGGGAGTGGGCATCTCCCCGGGTGTGCAGGCCGGCTTCCGTCCGGGCCCACACCCGATGGGCCAGGTAAATGCCCTCGTCGCCGGGGGTACGGAAGAGCACCACATCGCCCGGCCGGATGTCTTCCAGGGCCACCGCCTCCACATAGAGCAGGTCGCCCGGGCGGAAGGTGCCGGACATACTGGAGCCGCGATAGGGGAAAATACGGTACGACCTCCGATTCCCGCACATGGACATCCCTCTGGATCGAGAAGCGAGAGGGCCTCGCTCCCACCGACAGACCGGTGTGGCCGTGCGAACCCCCTGTACGGTATCTAGGGCATGATGCGGGGGCCGACGGCCAGGGTGGTTGGGTTCGAGCCCAGGAGACACTGGCCTGAACCTGCGGTCCCACCGTTCTGGCAGACCTGTCCGGGTGCGGTGTTGCCCGAGATGCAGGCTCCACCATAGGCGGTTGCGGCAGGGCCTAGGTCCACGACCTCCGGCTTCACGTATTCGATTCGGGATTCCTCCTTCATGGCTTGTCCTCCAGGTGCCGTGCTCCGTGAATTCGTGTCGAAATCGCCGGGAAACCATCCCGGTTGGAACGTTCAACGGCCCTGAGCGCCGTGCTCAGGGCATTTGTCGCGTTCCCCAGGTGGCGGAAGTACAGGCGGTAGCCCGGCACGGCCCGGGCCAGGTCGGCCAGGCTGGCAAAGGCCCGCCTTTTGGTTTCCAGATCGCAGTACAGAGGCCAGTAGACCTCGAAGAAGGCGCTGACTAGGAAGCGGCAGGCCTTCCACGGAGGCAGGGCCTCCAGGCATACCTCTCCGGCCTGGTGGATCCGGAAAAAGGCCCGTAGCGGCACCCAGGTCCGTTCGGCTGCCTCTCTCTCCGAAAGGGGGCCACTAAAAGCCCGACTGTCGGCGGAGGAGACGCCCCACCCCTCCCCCGGCCGGTGCCGGAGAAAGACGGCGTCGTCGGCCAGCGGGGCGGCCCGGTCTTCCAGGAGGCGGCGGACGGTGCTTTTCCCGGCGCCCGAGGGCCCCAGAAAAAGGAACGCACCGCCGTCCAGCACCACGGCCGAGGCGTGGAGGGGAAGGGCATAGAGCGGTCCGTGTATCTCCATCATTCCTCCTGCAGGCGGGTAGGCGGAAAGAGCCCGCGCCGGTAGGCCTCCAGGCAGAGGGAGGATGGAGAGATAAGCCTCCCGCCATCCAGAAAATTCTGCGCCGGGCAGTAGGTCAGGCAGTGGCCGGCATGGAGGCAGCGTCCGCAGAGGTCGGGAAAGGGACCGGCCAGTTCCCGACGTAACGCCTGAAGGACCGGGTGTTCCCTCCAGACCTCGGCCACACTGACCTCCCGCAGATTTCCGAAGCACAGTTCCGGGACGGTCCGCCCGATGCCGCAGAGGGCCAGTTCGCCGTTTCCGAGGATGCCCAGGATATGCCGAATCTGGCAGATTCCATCGCTGCGGCCGAGGAGTTCGCCCACCGTGTAGAGCGCTGGCGGTGTGCCCAGGGCGAGGGGGATGGGGCTGCGGCGCTGAAGCGGCCCACGGACGAAACGGGCCAGTTCCAGCACCTCGGCCACATCCAGCGCCTCGCCCCGCTCGTGCATGGCGATGCCGCGTCCGCTACGCGACACCGGGTTGAACTTGACCGATCCGGCCCCCATTCGGATGGCCAGGTCCACCACCGCTTCGACCTGGTGGACGTTCCCCCGATGGGGGCACATAATCACCTGCGGCCGGTAGCCGGCGGAGACGAGCACCTCCAGGCCGCGCAGCGCTGCCTCGAAGGAACCCTCCACTCCCCGGAAGGCATCGTGCACCTCGGCCGTAGTCCCATCCAGGCTGACCGAGACAAAGGTCAGACGGGTGTGTTCCCGGAGGTAGCGGGCCAGGCCGATCTCCAGGAGCGTCCCGTTCGTCTCCATGTGGATTTCCAGGCCC
This sequence comes from Chloroflexia bacterium, assembly GCA_034433695.1. GTDB lineage: Bacteria > Chloroflexota > Chloroflexia > DTKN01 > DTKN01 > JASFBA01. The sequence continues at coordinate 430 of DAOUAK010000081.1, read as the reverse complement.
TCGGCGCTCAGGAGGTCCACGATCTCAACGAAATGGGGGTGCAGGAGCGGCTCGCCGCCGGTCAGTTTGGCATGACGCAGGCCCAGGGTTTTCCCCTCGGCCACCGCCCGACGCAGGAGGTCCACATCCAGACATTCATCCGGCTCGGGTTCTCCCGGGGAGAAGGAGGGGACTATCCAGCAGTGCCGGCAGCGCAGGTTGCAACCCGAGGTCAGGTAGAGGTACAAGGACGTCAGAGGAGGGACGTCCCCGGGGAGTTTGGTGAAGGTATCGGTGTAGGCTACGGGATCGCAGAGAGCCATCGCGTTTCCCCGGGTTTTACCTCGGCCGGTTCCCCCTCTTGAAATACACGGTAGCATTGCCTCGGATTGCGTTCGTCCAACCGGCCGGTCAGGAAAAGTGCCCCGGCGGGGCAGCCGCCCCGGCAAAA
>DAOUAK010000080.1:0-20213 GCA_034433695.1 Chloroflexia bacterium | reverse complement strand
GTTCACATCCCCGGCCGTGCCCACTGCGGCGGCGAAGAAGGCACCGGCCTGGCCGCTTCGGACCACCCAGTCGACATTTCCCAGCGTCCCGGGGGGTACCCCCAGTCCCCCCGCTGGATCGTCTGGATCGCACCCGTACCAGACAAAGGCCCCTTCTTCGTAGCCTTGATTCCAGTAATGCCCCCCAATGATGATCTCATCGCAGCCGTCGCCGTTCACATCCCCGGCCATCCCGACCGGACCATCGTAAAGGGCATCCCCCTCGTCGTGAGCCCACCAATCGGCGTTCCCCGACAGTCCGCCGGACGAACCGTACCAGACAAAGACGTCTTGCGCCGCTCCGACGATCACGTCATCGAAGCCATCGCCGTTCACATCTCCGGCCGTTCCGGCCGAGTGGCCCAAAAAGGCCCCACCTTGGTTGCTCTCCGCCACCCAGGAGGGGGTCGAGGGGAGGCCGGCCTCCGAACCGTAGTAGACAAAGACCATGCCCTCATTGGTCTGGCCGTTGTCGTAGAAGGGGGCGCCGACGATCACATCGGCATAGCCGTCGCCGTTCACATCCCCGGCCGTGCCGACCGAGTAGCCCAACTGGGCCCCTTCCTGGTTGCCCTCGGCCGTCCAGGAGGGCGCGCTCAGCAGTGGGTCCACATAGAGGGGGTAGGGGTGGCCGGCGTCGGCGATGGAGAGGCGCAGCCCTCCCCCGGCCGGCTCCAAATGCGCCTCCACCGCCCGGCCTTCGGCATCCCACACCGCCAGGCCGTGGTAGCGCAGCACCACCTCCCCTTTGTGCCGCAGCACCGCTTCGTCTCGTCCCTCCACCTCCAGGTTGGTGCGCGCCTCCAGGAGGAGCGGCCCCTCCCCGGCCGGCCGCGCCAGGAGGAGAAAGCCCTGCTCCAGGCCGCGCCGGCCGTTCTCGTACCATTCCACCAGCCCGGCCCGCCGGTACTCGGCCCGGTGGCCCGAAACGGCCGGGACGGCCGGCCCGGCCGGCTCCATCGCCCCGGCCCGTCCCCAGCCGGCCAGAACCCAGCGCCACTCCCAGCCGGCCTCGCCGGTGCGGGGGACGGCGCGGACGGCCCCCTCCTCGAAGAAGATGCGCAGGTTGTGGGCCCGGTTAGGGGCCTGGTAGACCCCTTCCACCGGGGAGATGCGGTACTCGCCTTCCTCCAACCCGGCCTGCACCTGCTCCCACCAGGAAGCCTCCACCCCGGCCGGAAGCGTCGGGGTCAGGGGCCGGGTCGGGGTCGGAAGCACCTCCACTCCCTCCACCTCGGGGTCGATCGTCACCGGGTAGCGGGCTTCCGCCAGCCACTCCCCCGGGACGACGATGACCAGCCGAAGGGGCTCCCGTTCCAGACGGAGTTCCGCTTCCACCCAGCGGCCGGCCGCATCATAGACCAGGGCTCGTCCCCAATGGATCGCCGCCTTCCCCCCGTCCCGGAAGCGCACCCCTTGAGGGGACAACTCCGCCCGCAACACCGTCTCCACCTCCCCCACCACTTCCAGGTCGCCCCCGGAGGGCCAGGCCTCCAGGATAAAGCGCTGCTCCAGCCCGGTGGGAAGGAGCACATACTCCTCCTGCAGCCCCGACCGGCCGTAGACCACCCGATCTCCCCGCACCTGCGGGGGCACCGCCTCCATCCCCCGGTGCACCCCCGAATCGGAACGCACCTCGACCGGCCGGTAGGTCAGCGCCGCACCCTCGGCCGTGGTAAAGCGCACCCCCTGGGGGGTGAATTCGGCCCGGTAGTTCCCACCTTCGGCCACCACCGTCTCCCCTTCTACCCAGACGGCCGGCTTCCTCTCCCCTTCCCCGCCCGCCTCGATGTGGGGCACCGCCTCGCCCCCGGCCCGCCGCAGCCCTCCGGAGGGGACGAACTCCTCGTACACATCCCCCACGTAGTAGGTCGTCCCGGCCGGCTCCATCATCGCCACCCGGTTACCGTCCCCATCGTAGAGATACTCGGTCACCTGCGTCCCGCTCACCACCCGCACCAGCCGGTTCTCCAGGTCATAGGTCAGCACCTGGCCGTCCCGCCTCACCATGTTGCCGTTGCCGTCGTAGGCATAGGTGTGCGTCCCGGCCTGCGTCACGGCGTGGGGACGGGAGGAGCCGTAGGTATAGTCCACCGTTACCCCGTTCTCGACCCGGTAGGCGATGTTGCCCAGGGGGTCATAGCCGTACTGGTGCTCGAACTGCCCCGCCCCGTCCGGGGTCGTCCAGGCCCGGGTCAGCCGGTACAGAGCATCGTAATCGAACCGAAGCACCTGCCCCCCGTTCGTAGTGTCGGTGATGCAGGTGATGTTCCCCACCCGATCGTACTCGTAATGCAACTCCAGTCGCCCCTCTCCAGCCGGGGTCGTCACCCGAATTTCCGCCAGCCGGAAGGAGGGAGGGCCGGAAGCCCCATCCCCGTAATAGGTGTAAGTCGTTTGTAGCCCGTTCCCCAGGGAAAGAGTCCTCTGCTGCCCCAGGGCGTTGTAGGTAGCCTCCTGGACGTAGGTCTCCATCCCCTGCAAAGAGGTGGGCAGCCCTCGCAGGTTGTAGGTGGTCGTCACCACCTCCCCATCAGGGTAGATCAGGGCCACCGCCCGGTCGGCATCGTCGTAGCGGTGTTCCAGGACGTAGGGCTGCGGGGCGTCCAGGATGGTATGCACCTCCCGAACCAGCCGGCCTCGAAGGTCGTAGGTCCACGCCGTCTGCCCCGAAAGGTCCTCCATCCCCGTCCGCCGCATCCGCCCATACGTCCCTTGATCGTGATCGTAGGTGTAGGTCGCCAGCGTCTCCGTCAGGCTGCGTTTGGCCACCAGCCGGTTCAACGCATCGTAGTCGAAGGACAGGGTACGGCCCAGGTTGTCCGTCTGGGCCACCAGGTTGCCCCGCGTGTCGTAGGCGTAGGTCCAGTGTCCCATGTCCGGGTCGTCCATGGCCACCTTCTGCCCCAGGGGGTTGTAAAAGATGTGCGTGACGTTCCCGAGCGTGTCGGTCACCGCCACCAGTTGGTCCAGGACGTCATAGCCGTAGACCGTCGTGGCATCGGCTGGGGCGTCAAAGTCAGGGGAAGAGAATTCTCCCATATACTCCGAAACAGAGACCAACCGCTCGAAGGCGTCGTTGCGGTAGACCTTCTGGTGGCCGCCGGCATCCAGGACGGCCTTCTCCCAGCCCCGGTAGGCCGTCCGCACCACCGTCCCGTCGGTGTTCGTCACCGCCACCGTCCGCCCCAGGAGGTCGTAGGCGTAGGCGGTATAGAGGAGATGATCCCAGGAGGGGGGCTGGTACGTCCCGCACTCCCCGAAATACGGCGCGCTTTCCCGCTCCAGCTGCCCCCGCTCATCGTAAGCCCGGCTCACCACCACACACTGCCCCCCCTCGGCCTCCTCCTGAGTCTGGATGAGCCGGCCCATCCCGTCGTAGAAGCGGTAACTGTGCCGGTACACCGGCGAAGCCGGGCCTCCCATGTCCACCCGCTGGGCCATCGCCACCCGGGTCGGGGTGAGGAAATCGCTGTAGGTAAAGACCCGCGTGGGGGGGAAGCCCTCATCCCCCGGCTTCCATACCCGCACAATCCGCCCGTAAAGATCGTATTCGGCCCGGGTGCGCTCCCCGTTCACCCCGACCGTCAGAGTGGGCACGCCGAAGCGCTCATCGTAGGCGGCCGTGGCCGTCATCACCAGGTTGTTGACCTCCGGGTAAGTCAACCGCACCGGGAAGAGAAAGTCCTGATAGTCCAGCCGGGTGGTGGCCGCCCCCGCCTGCGCCGGATGGTCTTCCGGCGGGTCGGCAAACCAATACCACCCCTCCTCTCCGAAGGTGGTCTCGGAGGTACGGTTGCCCCGCTCGTCGTACCCATAGGCCGTGTCTACGGTATAGGCCTGGAAAGTGCTCCCGTCGAAGCGGCTCACCCGTCGCTCCCGGGTGAGGTTGCCCTCCTCCGGCCGCCAGAAAGGTGCCTGGCCGTCGTAGGCGTAGTAGGTCGAGGTGCGCCAGTCGTTGCCCTCCGGGTAGGGGGCCCCGGCATAGACGTTCTCGTACCCCACCAGGCCGACGAGCCATTTCTCCTCGTTGGGGAAATACTCCCGAAGGGTGCTCCGGTAGAGCGTGCCGCGCTCATCGTACTCCCGAACCTGGGTCAGGTTGCCGTAGGCGTCATAGGCCTGGGTGGTGCGCCGGTGCAGCGGGCTTCCTTCGGCTTCCCGCACCCACAGCCGGACGTTGTCCACATAGATCGGCCGGTTGTCCGCCGGCAGGTAGTGCAGCCGGAGGCGCAGCCGGCCGGAGGACGGCGCAGTGTACCCCAGGGAAACCGTGACCCAGGAAGTGGGCGGGGAGAGAGGTTCGCTCATCGAGAGGTTTCCCCCTTCGCCGTCGTCGGCGATCAACTGGAAGCGGGCCTGGATGCCCTCGAAGTCGGACCGCACCTGGACGGTGATCGAGTAGGCCCTGCCGGGGAGGAGGAGGGGAATGCCCTGACGCTGGAGAATCTGGTAGACTCCGTGCTCTCCCCGGTCGCTCGGCCCGGAAAGTTTCAACCCCTGGGAGTCGCCTACGCCCACCCCGGCCATGGCCCAGGCATAGTCGTTGCCGTAGCGGGTCCAGCACTTCAGGGCCGGATTTCCCTGATCGTCGGTCGCCTCAAAATCGCCGTTGTCCACCATCCGCCACGGCGTTTCCCGGTAAAGGGGGCCAAAAGGCCCGTCGTAGGTGTGGACCTCCTCCGCTTCCTGATAGGTGAAATCGGCCCGCATACAGCGGTGTGGTTCCTGAACCTCCGCCGCCGTGTTCTCCACCCCATAGGTGTAAACGGTCCGTCGGAAGAGCGGCCCCTCCGGGGAAAGTCCCCGCGTCTCCACCCACGCCTCCTTCCCTTTGAGGAGGTCGTCCTGGTGGAAGGCGTGCACCGTCACCAGCCCGGCCGGATCCTCCACCCACACCCAGGCATGTCCTCGAAACTCGCTTCCGGGACGGTGCCACCAGAGGTGGCCGGCTGTCCAGGGGACGTCGTCGGTGTGTTCGGCCACACAGGCCGAGACGTCGGCCGTGTTCCAGGCCACCCCGCCGTAGGCATAACGGTAGGTGTAGACGTTCCCCTGCCCATCCTCGATGGTCCGTTCCACCACCCGACGCCGGTTGTAGCCCACGTCCTCGTAGGTGTAGGCCACGCAGCCGCCGTAGCCGTTGCAGGCCCGCACCAGCCGGTTGCGGTTGGGGCTATCGGGGTCGGTATCGTAAAAGAAGGTGTACGGGGGAAGAGAGGAGGAACCGTCGGCCCCGTAAAGGGTGATGCTCCGGAGCGTCAGTTTGACGTGGTCGGCGTAGGCCGGGTTGTCGGAGTGCAGGGAGTAGTCGTGCCGGAGTTCATAGCGCCGGAACACCGCCCCGTCGGCATACACCCTGATTTCCCGGAGGTAGCGGTGCATATGGGCCGTATGCCCCCTGTGCAGGGGGTGGCTCTGGTACTGCCAGGGGGGGAGGTCCTGGCGGTCCTCTCCTTCCGGGGAAAGGATAAACTCGATGCGGTACTTGCGGTTATCGGGACCACCGTAGGAAATATCGCTCAGGTAGGTCGCCGTGGTGTTGAACCACCAGCCGTCTATGGTCTCCCCTTCGTGGGTGTAGGTGTAGGAAATGGTGTTGTCGTGGGTATCCCGCACCTCGGTCAGGAACCACTGGTAGGTCTCCACCTGGTAGTTGTTCCCCGGGTCCCACATCGTCCCCTTGTAGATGCCCTGTTGGGCCCGTTCGGCAAAGGTGTAGCGGGTGCCGTCCTTGGTCCACACCGTCCAGGTGTCGTCCCCGGCATCGTAGTAGATCTTCCAGAAGGTCTCGTCGGCGGTCCGGTAGTACCCCGTGTCCCCGACCGGCACCAGGTCGGAGGAGGTCCCGTTCAGCACCAGGCTGAAGGTATCGCCCCCATCGTAGTACTCCTGGTCGCTGCACCAGTCGCAGCCGTAGGGAGTGCAATGAGAGTAGCACTTGAGGTACTTTTCCCGGGCGATGGAAGGCATCTCCAGGTTCCATCCCCACCCTACCCAGGAGCCCTGGTTGTAGGGGCTGAAGCCGGTTTCCCCGTCCGCCGTGCCGCTGGAGTAACTCAGTTGCAGCCGGGGGGTCAGGCCGGCGTTTCCGGCCGGCACCCGAATGGGATAACTCACCTGGGCCGCCCCGCTAGAAAGGCTCACCTCAAAGCCCTGCACTCCCGGAATGTAGGCCTGGTCGGGCTCCTCCGGGATATCCCCCAGGCCGAAGCCGGAAAAATGCCGGGTCTGGGCCGTCAGGACGTGCCCCCGCATATCCAGTTCGCTCCGGGGCAGGGGAACCCAGCCCCCACCTTCCCAGGTGTACAGCCTCAAGAGGAGTTCGTTCCAGGCGTTGGCCCGCAGGTCTTCCACCGTGTAGTGCACCTGCACCGACGCCGGCTCGCGGAAATCGTGCACTTCCCGCCCGTCGGAGCGGGCCCAGGCTCGGAGTTCGAAGAAGAGGGAATAGGTGCAGTAGGGGGTGACGGTAAGGGAAAAAGCCTCGGCAGGAAGAGGGCGGTAGGAGACCACCACCGTCTCGGTGACCGCGCCCGGGGGAAAGGCGACGACCACCCGGCCGTCGGAGGAACGGAGGAGGCCTCCGCCCTCCGGGGTTACCAGGGCGGTATCGCCCTGGGCCGGGGAACCCTTCTCCAGGAGGGGAAGGTAGAGGTGGACGGTGGGGGAAAAGGGAGTGGCAGAAGAAAGGGCCGGCGCTTCGCCGGTTCTTCCTTCCGACCCGGCGGCAGGAACCCTGCCTTGCCTCGCCCCTGCCTCCAGAGGGGCTGGCGGAGATGGGTTCTCCTCAAAAGCGGCTGCGGCGACGGAGGGAGATGGGGGAAAGGGAACGAGGATGCCTGTCCCTTCCTCTCGGTCCCGGCTACGTTCTATTGGAGGGGCAGCATAGGCCGCGGGAGAGGCAGGCAGAGGCGAAAAGGGGGAGGAAAGAAGGACCGAGGCCGGCCACGGGCCGGGCGAGGGGGAAAGGTTATGTTTCATCGGGGGGGGGGTAGACGGCGGCCTCGGCGGAGGCCAAGGGAAAAGAAGGTACGAAGAAACTCACGAGGAGAAGGAGGCTGAAGCCTCGCCGGAGCGTTCGGATACTCATCAGTCTCTCCTTTCTGGCCATCCGGGCCGGCCTCCCTCGGTGCCGGCCGCTTCCGATTTGGGATATATTTTACCACAGATCGGGGGATTTGTCAAGTTCGCACTTTTCTTCACAAACCAAGTACCGATCTCTCATGCCCCCGCGGGGATACACCCGAGCCGCAACGGCTTGCCGAAAGGTCCTCCCCCAAGAGACAAAAGTCACAGACCGAAGCCGGCCGATGGAGTAAAATCAAGGCCAAACCGGCCTGGAGGTACGATGAACGAGTCGTCTATCTTGCCGATTATTCTGGAGGAGCGTTGCACCGGCTGCGGCGACTGCGTGGAGGTCTGCCCGGCGGAAGCGCTCGAACTTCGGAACGGCCGTGCAGTGCTGGCCCGTCCGGAAGACTGCTGCTATTGTGCCGATTGCGAAACGATCTGTCCGGAGGGAGCCATCGCTCTACCCTTTGAGATCGTTTTTGAGGGGGAAACCCCCGGCTAACGGCGAGGCAAGGAATGCGCATCCTCGTGGTCTATCAAGGCGAATACGGACGGCGACATCTGGAGAACCTTCGTCGCCACACGCCGGCCGGCTGGAGCATCGCCGAGTGGAAGGCGCCGGCCGTCCTTCCTCCGGTGATCGATTACCCGGAGGAATTTTTGCCGGAGACGTTACCGCCGGCCGATCTGGTCCTCTCGCTGGGGGAAAATCCCGGAGTGGCCGAACTTTTGCCCGAAATCGTCCGGCGTTGCGGGGCGAAAGCAGTCATCGCCCCGGCCGATAGCGATGCCTGGCTGCCGCGAGGTCTGGCCAACCAACTGCACCGTTGGCTGGAACGAATGGGGGTCAGCGTGGTCACCCCCCGGCCCTTTTGCTCCCTTACCGAGACCACAAGCAGCCTGCGCACCGAACAGGAGGAAGTGCGAGACCCGCTCATCGCCGAGTTCGCCCGGTACTTCGGCCGGCCCTCTTTCTCCATCGAGGTGGACCCGGTCGAGCGGCGCATCCGGGCAGTCCGGGTGCTGCGCGATGCTTCCTGCGGCTGTGCCCGCTTCGTCGCCGAACGTCTGGTAGGCCTATCGGTGGACGAGGCCGTAGAGCAGGCCGGCCTGCTCCACCACCACTACCCCTGCCAGGCCAGTATGGTCAAGGACCCCCTCTTCCACGACACCCTGATGCACGTCTCAGGCAACCTGATGAAGGACGAAGTGGCCCGTGGGGTGCGACCCTACGTCCGTGTCCTGCAATTCACGCCGGCCGGCCGGGTGGAATAGGGCGTCTCCGGCGGAAATGGCAGAGACGTTCCCGACGCAGACGTGGGTAGAAAGAAAAGGCCGCCAGCACCTCTCGGGCCTCCTCGGCCAGGCTTTCCGGCACCTGAAGATGGTGAGCCCCCAGCCCGTCCACCATCACTCCCCAGACCAGGCCGGCCGACTCCCTCCGAACGACCACCGGGATGCCCTCCTGCTCCAGTTGCCCCTGGTACAGGGCCGATTCGAGTTCCCCATAGGCCGTGCGGACGGTCACCAGTTTCTCGTCGGGCGAAAAGGCACGCCAGGCCGGCTTCCGGGGCAATAGCAGGCGCCGGCAACGCGGGCAGCGCTTGATCCTTCCGGCATACTCTTTCCGACAGCGCAGACAATAGGGCATGATTTCCTCCCGGCGACCGGCTGCTCCGGCCACAGCCGACATTGTACGGCATCGCGCCGAAATTGGCAATTTTGACAGGGACCCCGACGTATGCTACATTACAACCTGCGTTCAGGTTCGCCGAGAATTTTGTCCATGGATTCCATAGACACCTTCCGCGCCATCCGTCGGGTCCTCTGGATCACGATGGGCCTCAACTTCCTGGCCACGGCGGCCAAACTGGTCGTGGGTTACCTCACCGGTTCGCTCAGCCTGGTCGCCGACGGCTTCGATTCGGCCTTTGACGCCGCCTCCAACGTGGTGGGACTGGTGGGGATATACCTTGCCGCCCGGCCGGCCGACGAAAGCCACCCCTACGGCCACCGCAAGGCCGAAACCCTCACCGCCCTGGGCGTCTCCGCCCTCCTCTTCCTGACCACCTGGGAACTGGCCAAGAGCGCCGTCGAGCGTTTGCGCGACCCGGCCCTGATCCGGGCCGAGGTAACCCCTTGGAGTTTTGCCGCCCTCGTCTTCAGCATCCTGGTGCACGTGACGGTCGTCTGGTACGAGATGCGGGAGGGCCGGCGACTCCATAGCGACTTCCTCGTGGCCGATGCCCAGCACACCCGGGCCGACATCTTTGTCTCGCTCTCCGTCATCGGCGGGCTGGTGGCCGTGCGCCTGGGCGCGCCGATCGCCGACCCCATCCTGGCTCTGGTGGTCGCCCTCTTCATCGCCAAGATCGGCATAGACATCGTCCGGGAGACCTCGCCGACGCTGATGGACGGAGCGATCCTCCCGCCGGCCCAGGTGGAACGCATTGCCCTGGAGGTTCCGGGAGTGCGCTCCTGCCACCAGGTGCGCAGCCGTGGACACGACCGGGCCGTCTATGCCGACCTACACCTGCAGGTGGACCCGGGGATGAGCGTGGAACAGGCGCACGCTATCGCCCACGAGGTCCAGACCCGGTTGCGGACCTATCGCCCCAGCCTGGAGGATGTGACAATTCACCTGGAGCCGGCCGGCTCCCTCCCCCTTCACCCCGGCCACGAGCGAATCTCCCTGCAGTTGCGCCGGCTGGCCACCGGACTGGGACTGGAGGTCCACGACGTATGGGCCCACGAGATCGAAGGGCGCTACTATGTGGATGCCCACCTGGAAGCCGACGGGCAACTTACCCTGGGACAGGCCCACGACCTGGCTTCCTCGCTGGAGAGCCGGGCTTATGCCGAGATCCCCAACCTGGCCGGCCTGACCACCCACCTGGAGCCCCGGGGACACCAGACGGGAACGCTTTCCCGGTCCGGAGAAGAAAAAGACCGGATCGAGGCGGTACAACGGGCGCTTTCCACCCTCGAAACGCCGCTGCACTGCCACGAAGTCCAGGCCCATCGGGGGGAGGACGGGTGGGTCGTCACCCTGCACTGCTGTCTGCCGGAGGAGATGACGCTATTCCAGGCCCATCGGGTGGGCACGACCCTGGAGGAGCGCCTGCGCAGAGAAATCCCGGACCTGGAGCGGGTGGTGGTGCATACGGAACCATGTAAAGAGGAAGCCTAATGTGCGGAGATCACGGGCTGGAAGAACACCTGGAGTCGTTACCCCGGAACTACCAAGAGGCTTACCGACAAGCCTGCCGGCGGATGGCCGGCCGTGACCCGCAGATCGACGCCGAAACGGCCGGCGTAACGTATGTGGAACTGGAAGAGGGAAAGGGACGCTTCGAGATTCCCTTCCTGAACCAGACCTACGAAATCTCCTGGCCGAACCTGGAGGTACGGGAAAAGGGAAGCGGCACGGAGCCTTCCCTGGTGGTACAAATCCTGCTCCTGCACTACCTCCTGACCTCCGACGGCATCTCTCTGCGCGGGCAATGGGTTTCCTTCCGCGACTTGCCCGGCGGACGGGTATACTACCCGGCCTTTCGGGCGGGAAGCGAGGAACGGATCCGGGAACGCTTCGGGCACGACATAGCCGCCCTGCGCTCGGCGGCGGAGCGCCTGGGCGGCCGGCCGGCAGAGATGGCCGACCACGCCTTTGTCTTCCAGGTGTTGCCCCGGCTGCCGATGGCCCTTCTCCTGTGGGAAGGGGATGAGGAATTTCCCCCCGAGGTCCGCATCCTCTTCGACAGCACGGCCGCCAACTATCTGCCTACCGAAGACCTGGCCGTGATCGCCCGCTACCTCTGTTCCTGTCTCCTGCGGGCGGCCAAAAACCTGCCCTGACCCGAAACCGAAGCGCCGTCGGTGCGGAGTAGTTTAGCGGTAGGTCACGTTGCGTCAACACGCCGTGAAAGAGGAGGGGCAAGAAATGGGTATGGATTTTCTTCCCGACCAGGTGTTACAGGGGACACAGCCCGGAATCTTCCGGCGGGAACTCCGGGCCGGAGATAGCGTTGTGGCGCGCCTTCGTCGGCCGAAGATATGGAGTTCGATGGCCGTTGCCGAATCGCCGGATGGAACAACGTGGACTTTCAAGTTATCGGGATTTTTCCACCGTCGTATTACGGTTTATGCGGCCGATTCGGAAATGAAAACTGCCATCATGAGGCTGAATTGGAATTGGCAGGGGACGCTGGAGTGTGCGAACGGCGCCCGCTATCGCTGGCGCAGAACCGGTTTCTGGTGTTCCGAATGGATCTTTGCCGACGAGATGGACACCCCCCTCGTTCGCTTCAAGGTGAAACCGACCCTGTTCAAGTGGATAGTCCAAGTTCGAGTCGAACCGAACGCCCCCAGGGATGACCTCATGCTCCTGCTCATGCTGGGTGGATATCTGCTGGTTGCGGTCAGCGAAGCCGCCGCGGCGGCCGCAGCAGCCTCGTAAGCCGGACCTCCCGTTTCCCCTATGAGCCACTCCGGTCGAAGGGAAGGGCAGAAATCCGCATCAGTTTATCCCACCGGTGGGTGGCCTCGACATAGCGCACCGTCCCCGAGGCCGAGCGCATGACCACGGAGTGGGTGGTGGCTCCCCGGCCAAAGTAGCGGACGCCGCGCAGGAAACTGCTCGTAGTAATGCCGGTGGCGGCCAGGAAGACATCCTCGCTCCGCACCAGGTCGTCCACGGTCAAGACGCGCTCCAGGTCCAATCCGGCCGCCTGGGCTCTGGCCCGCTCTGCCTCATCCCGCGGCCAGAGCCGGCAGAAGATGCCTCCGTTCAGGCAACGGGCGGCACAGGCGCTGATCACCGCTTCCGGCGCCCCACCGATGCCCATCAGGAGGTCCACGTCGCTTCCCGGCATCATGGCCTGGATCGCCGGGGCCACGTCCCCGTGGGCAATCAGTGAAATACGCGCCCCGGCTTCCCGGATCTGGCGGATGAGTTCGGCATGGCGGGGCCGGTCCAGCACCACCACCGTCAGGTCGTCCACGTCCTTCCCCTTGGCCCGGGCAACCCGGCGCAGATTCTCGGCCACCGGGGCATCCAGGTCCACTACGTCCTTGGCCTCCTCCCCGACCACCAGTTTATCCATATAGACCACTTCCCGGCAGCCGAAAAGGGAGCCGCGTTCGGCAACGGCCACCACGGCGATAGCCCCCGGCTGACCCTGGGCCAGAAGGGAGGTGCCCTCCACCGGGTCTACGGCAATGTCCACCTGTGGGGGAGCGCCGGTGCCCAGATGCTCGCCGATATAGAGCATGGGAGCCTGGTCCTTTTCCCCCTCCCCGATGACGACGATGCCGTCCATGGCAATGTTGTCCAGGACAAACCGCATGGCGTCCACGGCGGCCTGATCGCAGGCCTCCCGCAGGCCGCGGCCCATCCAGCGCGCTGCCCGCAAGGCCGCCGCCTCTGTGGCACGAACCAGTTCAAAGCCCAGGTTCCGCTCCATACGAGCCATCTCGGTCCTCCCCGAAAATCCAGGTGCGCCTACCCGCCCATGGCCTTGCGCCAGTCGGCCAGGAAACGTTCGATGCCGATGTCGGTCAGAGGGTGCTGCACCGCCTTCATCAGGACATCATAGGGCACGGTGGCAATGTCGGCTCCGGCGAGGGCGGCCTCGGTGATGTGCCGGGGGTGACGGATGCTGGCGGCGATGACGCGCGTTTCGATGCCGTAGCGGTCAAAGATTTCGGCCAGGCCGGCCACCACTTCCATACCGTCGTGGCCGATGTCGTCGAGCCGTCCGACAAAGGGCGAGACATAGGTGGCTCCGGCCGCCGCCGCCAGCAGCCCCTGGTTGACCGAAAAGCAGAGGGTGGCGTTGGTGGCCACAGTTTCCCCCTCGACGAACTGGCGGGCCCCCTCCACGCCGGTGGGGCAATCCTTTTGGTGGGCACAGCCGTCGCAGATGCGGGAAGCATCCACCGGCGTATCGGCCAGGCGATGGATGACCTCCAGGCCGGCCGGGGTGATGGGCACCTTGATCACCACAAAGGGCGACCAGGTGGCCAGACGGGCGGCCTCCGCCACCATAGAGTCCGGCTCCAGGCTGACCACCTCGGCGCTTATAGGCCCCTGGACCAGCCGGCAAATCTGCTGGATGGTCGCCTTGAAATCGGCTCCCTTTTCCCTGGCCATCAGGGAGGGATTGGTGGTGACTCCGGTGATGACGCCCAGCCGGACGGCATGGCGAATCTGTTCCACATTGGCCGTATCAAGGTAAAGTTCCATCTGAACCTCCTTGGGAGCGCTCTGAAAGGTCGGGGGTATTGTAACACAGGTCAGTGCAATTGTCGAGCCATTTGTCAAAACGGCCCACCTGTGGTATGATGGGTTTTGTATACGGAGGAAACGGTATGCGTGCCCTGGAAAATATCCCCCGTGTCCCGCTCGTCCTGGAGCCGACGCCGCTTCACCTTCTGCCCCGCCTGAGCGCCGAAGTAGGCCTTCAGGTCTGGTGTAAACGGGATGACCTGACCCGCCTGGCCCTGGGGGGGAATAAACTGCGGAAACTCGAGTTCCTGCTGCGCGAGGCCCTGGATCAGGGGGCCGACACAGTGGTCACCATCGGGGCGGCCCAGTCCAACCACGCCCGGTTGACCGCCGCTGCGGCGGCTTCCCTGGGACTGCGGACGGTCCTGGTGCTGGACGGCCCCTTCATCGGCCGGGGACAGGGTAACCTTCTCCTGGACGATCTCCTGGGAGCCGAGGTGCGCCTCTTCTCCTGGGAAAAGCGGGAAAATGGGGTAGCCCTTCTGGAACGGGTGGCCGAAGAACTCCGCGCCGCCGGCCGCCGGCCCTATGTCATCCCACTCGGCGGAAGTAACGCCCTGGGGACGCTAGGCTACGCCCTGGCCGCCCGGGAACTGGCCCGACAGGCGGAAGAAAAAGGGCTATCGCCCCGGGCCGTGGTCTGCGCCACCAGTTCCTGCGGCACCCAGGCCGGCCTGGTGCTGGGCCGTGCCCTCGATCACCTGCCCTGGGAGGTGGTGGGTATCAGCGTGGGGGAGCCGGCGGCAAACCTCACCCACACGGTGGCCCGCCTGGCTTCCGAGGGGGCAGAACTTCTGGGAGTTGCGCCCATCCCCGAGGACGAAGTGATCGTCCTGGACGGCTACGCCGGCCCCGGCTACGGCCGGCTGGACTCGACCACGACGGAAACCATCCGCCGGGTGGCCTCCCTGGAGGGAATCCTCCTGGACCCGGTCTACACGGGCAAGGCGATGGCCGGCCTCCTGGACCAGGCCCGCCGAGGCCGATGGAAAAAGGGGGAAGCGGTCGTCTTCCTCCATACCGGCGGCATCCCGGCCCTCTTTGCCTACTGGGAGGCCCTGGGGTCGGCAGGAGGACAGGAACACGAGTAAGCATCCGGAAACAGGCGTAGGACGACCTTTCCTGGCCGCCCGGACAGGCTGGAAAGCCTACCCTACACTTTTTCAGAGACCAAACCGACCCCCGTCGCCTGTAGAGGAGGAAAATCATGCCTATTTGCCCGCAATGCGGAAGCCGTAACCCGAAAGAAAATACCGTCTGCCGCTCCTGTGGGGCCCTGCTGGGAATGCCGCCGGCCCCACCTCCGGCGACGCCCGAGGAGACTGCGCCTCCTGAGGCGGCTCCGGAGGTTCCCATCGGCCGGGCGGCGGCCTATGGGCTGGCCGCCTCCCTCGTCCTGGGCGGCCTCTGGTTCGTCCTGGAATATCTGACCCACCAATCGCTGCCCTTCCTGGCCCTCCTGGTGGGATGGGCGGTGGCCGAAGTAGTGCTTCTGGGAGCCGGCCGCAAGCGCAGCCGGGCCCTGCAATGGCTCGCCGCCGGCCTGACCCTCCTGACCATCGCCGGAACCCTCCTGGCGCTGTCGGCGACCGACCCGGCCGGATTCTCCCCCGCCCTCACAAGCCGCCTGCAGGATGTCTTCTCCCTGCTCCTCTACCTCCTGGGCCTCCTGATGGCCTACGCTTCCCCTGCTCCACGCCCGACGCCCCGTCCACAGCCCCAGGAACAGGAAGCCGAAAGGGCCGCCGAAGAGGAGGAAAAGCCGGCCGAAACGGGCGAGGCCCCGGTCGCAGAGGAGCCGGCGCTGCGCTGCGTCCGATGCCAATCCCCCACCACCGAGGAGGAAGCCCTGTTGCTGCCGGCACGTCGGGGACAGGTGGCTGCCCTCTGCCCCAGGTGCGCCGATGAGATCGAAGCCCGCTTCGCGGCCGAAAGCGAGGACATCCAGGTCGGCCCGGCCGTCCTCTACGGTCTGGGGGCGGCCCTGGCCGGCGGAGTCATCTGGTATCTGGCGGAACGCTTCTCCGGGATGGGGTTGGCCTTCCTGGCCTTTGTCTTCGGCTGGCTGGTGGCCGAGGCGGTGCGGCTGGGGGCCGGCCGGAAACGCGGCCGGGTGCTCCAGTGGATCGCCCTGGGACTGACCCTGGCGATGATCGTGGGCACCCAGGTCGCCATCGCCGCTACCGTCCGGCCGGCCTGGGATGGTACCCCTTCCTGGTCCCCCGATGGGACCAAGATCGCCTTCCCCTCAGACCGCGACGGCAACTGGGAAATCTACGTCCTCCAGGCCGACGGCAGCACAGGGAACCGCCTGACCAGCAACGACGATAGCGACACGTCCCCCGCCTGGTCCCCCGACGGGAAACAACTGGCCTTTCAGTCCGACCGCGAAGGGCAATGGAACCTCTACACCATGAACGCCGCCGACGGCACCGAAGTGACCCGGCTGGCCACGTCCCTGGCCGATGGCGAAGAGCCGGCCTGGTCGCCCGACGGCACACACCTGGCCCTGGTCTCCCGCTCCGACGGCAATGCCGAAATTTATGTGATGAATGCAGACGGAAGCGGCCTGTTCCGTCTGACGGAAAACGCGGCAGACGATGTGCATCCCTCCTGGTCGCCGGACGGCACGCGCCTGGCCTTTGCCTCCGAGCGCGATGGAAACTGGGAAATTTACACCATAAACGCCGACGGCACCGGCCTATCGCGGCTGACGAACCATCCGGCTGCCGACCGTTATCCTTCCTGGTCGCCGACAGGGGAGGCCATCGCCTTTGTCTCGGAACGCGACGGCAACGCCGAAATCTATCGGATGAACACCGAGGGAGGGAACCCGGACCGGCTGACGAAGGAGCCGGCCGCCGACGATGCTCCGGCCTGGTCGCCGGACGGCATGCGTCTGGCCTTCGTCTCGGAACGCGATGGGGATGCCGAAATCTACCTGATGAACGCGGACGGCAGTCAGGCGGCGCCCCTGACCCGCGATCCGGCCGGCGTCCTGGAAGTGCTGATGGGACGGCTACAGGACCCCTTCACCCTTCTCCTCTTTCTCCTGGGGCTGTTCCAGGCTTACAGCACGCCGGCCCCCCGGCGACTTCCCCGCCGGAAACAGGAAGGACTATCCGGTCAGTGACCCAACGAATCGGTGACCGGCTGTGCGGCAAATCCCCTGCCGCGTAAAACCAAGCGGGAAGACAAAACGGGCTAACGGTTGGTGGGAGCCGCGCCCACCCGCCCCCGCTGGCGAGACCCGCCTGAATCACTGACACCTGCGCGGGCAAGGCACATTGGTTTAAAGCGCAAGGGTGGGCGTCGGCTCCACGCCGTGTTGGGCGGCATTCCCGGTCTCGCCATACGTATTTCAAGCCGTCGAACCTATCAGGCCAGTCGTCGTATTCCAGAATTCTCCTTACATCCTCCGCTGCCAATCGCAAGAGGTAGTAGCTATCCTCGACGGTATCGGTAGCTACGTACCAGTAGGAGCCACAGCTTGGACACTGTACAAGAGCCAGCCACGGGGTTCGTTGCTTCAAGACCTTGAAATGAGAGAAGACCCCCGGCGGCGTCTCAAATCCTAAAGGAATCTGTTCATCGTCTTTCCAGGTGATGCAGTCGCACTCTCTCGGATAATTGGTATCGAGCCAAGAGCAGAGTTTATCGCGAAACTCAGAAACCATCCCATCGTTACCGTAGTTGAGCGAGATTGCTTCCAGGTACAAATCATGGCCGAGGAAATCCTAAGTCCTGATTCGTCATAGACCCACTGCTCAAATTCCGCGATTGAGATACGGTTGTGTACGAACTTTCGCAGTTGTGCAATATAATCGCTCACTTTTGAATCCCGCTCCTGTCAGAATGGCGCGCGCGGCTTTTGCAATATCCCATAAAGTGCTTTCATCTCGTCCCATAAGAAGCCTTGTCCCTGGAAAAGATGATAGAAGCCGTGCTCAAAATCTCCCTGCGCCATATCCAGTTCTGACTCCGTTCAACGGCGCGCCTCGTCACCAGGTCAACATCCCGCTGAAGAACAGCCTGGAGTTCCTGCTGCATTCGGATATGATCCAGCAAACTCCACTCGGCGTCGTCATCAAACGTCACGATAACATCAATATCGCTCTCTGAATCAAAATCCGCGCGTAATACAGAGCCAAATACCGCCATTTCTTGAATCTTCCAGCGCCGGCAGAATTCGGCAATCTCCTCCATCGGAAGCGTTTCTACCAGATTCCTCATCTCACGTCCTCTGACTTCACTCACCGATGCAGGCTGCCCCCTATGGATTATACGGATTCCACAATCTGCTCTTTCCAGAAGATAGAAATACCCTCAGGAATAACCCTTGTTATGTTTTGAAATAAAATGTAACCCCAAGCTTAATAACATTATAACACGAATGAAGGGATATATCTACGTCCAACCTGCCGCAAAAGCCAGCACGGGCCTGCGAGTTTTCGGATAGGCTCTAACTACGGGCAAGGCACACCTCGCCCGTTCAAGACACCCCTACGGTTGAAAGGCCGCAGGCTTTCACCGGAGAGCCCGGTAAGCCACAGCCGAGACCCGGTTATCCCCCGGGGAAAAAGGCGCGCGGGAAGAGCGTTCCTGCCGCCCCGCTCACGAATCCCAACCCCCACTGGGCCATCACTCCCAGGAAGATGACCAGGCCCGTGGTCACCGCCAGCGCCACCGAGACGGCCTCGCTGACCCGCACCGGCGTATCCTCGGCCGGCGCCTCGAACCAGACCGCCTTGAGCACGCGCAGGTAGTAGTAGAAGGCGATGACGGTATTGACCAGCGCGACCACGGCAAGCCAGACCAGCCCCTCCTCGAAGGTGGCCCAGAAGAGCCAGAATTTGGCGAAAAATCCGGCCAACGGCGGGAGCCCCCCTAGAGAAAGGAGAAGGATGGTCAGCGCGCCGGCCAGGGGCAGGGAACGTTTGCTCAGCCCGGCAAAGTGCTGAAGTTCCTCCCCGCCTACGGCCCGGCCGACGGCAACGACGGCGGCAAAGGCGCCGACGTTCGTAAGCACATAGGCCAGGAGGTAGTAGAAGAGGGCCTCTGCACCGGTGCGCGAGTTCAGGAGGACACCGATGAGCATGTAGCCGGCGTGGGCAATGCTCGAGTAGGCCAGCAGGCGTTTGACGTTCTTCTGCGGCAGCGCCATCAGGTTGGCGGCGGTGAAGGTGACCATGGCCAGAAGGGCCAGCAGCCCGCTCCAGCCCCACTCTCGCCAGGCCTCCCACCGGACCTCCCCGGCCGCCGCTCCCAGAAACTGCTGGAGGACACGGGCAACCACCACGAAACTGGCCGCCTTCGACCCGGTGGAGATAAAGGCGGTGATCGGGGTGGGGGCACCCTCGTAGACGTCGGGGGTCCAGGCGTGGAAGGGCACCAGGGCGAGTTTGAAGCCGAAGCCGGCCACCAGGAAAACCAGGCCCAAAAGGAGGCCACGGCCGGCCGGGCTCAGAAGCCCCGGAAGCCCACCCCACTCTCCAACGGCCCGGGCCACCCCTTCCAGCGTCGTCGTGCCGGCAAAGCCATAGACCAGGCTCATGCCGTAGAGCAGAATGGCCGAGGAAAAAGCCCCGAAGAGAAAGTACTTCAGGCCGGCCTCCAGCGAGCGCCGGCCGAAGTCAAAAGCCGTGAGGAGGTAGAGCGAGATGCTCGTGAGTTCCAGGGCCACATAGATGGTGATAAGTTCGGCGGACCCCACCATCAGGCTCATCCCCAGGACGCCAAAGACCAGCAAGGCATAGTACTCCCCCTCGTGCTCACCCCACCTCCGATCCAGCGAAAGAAGGAGCACCAGTGCCGCCACCAGGAGAAAGATCACCCGGAAGAACTGGGTGATGCCGTCCACCCGAAAGATGCCGCCAAAGACCGGCCCTCCGGACTGCAAAAGGCTCAGGATGCGGGCAAAGGTTCCCTCCAGCGGCTTCAGGCCGATGAGGAACGAGCGCGGCCCCCACACATAGCCGGCCAGCGACACCACCACGAGCGAAACGAGCGTGAAGTAGCCCAGGAAGTTGCTCCGCGCCGCCCCGTCGGCCCGCTTCCGCAGGTAGAAGAGGTCCAGCCCCAGGATCAGGAGCCCCAGAAGGGCCAGGAGCATTTCCGGAAGGAAAAGGAGCAGTTCGATCCCATCGGCCAAGGGCTACCTCCTTGCCATCCTAGCCCAGCAGACTCAAGAGCGCCGTCGCCGCCCGGTTGATCATATCCACAAGCACACCGGGATAGACCCCCACGAGCACCATAAAGAGAAGGAGCGGCGCCATGGTAAGAATTTCCCGCAAGTCCATGTCGAACAGGTGTCGGGAGTCATAAAGGTCCTGGAACTTTTCTTTGGCCGTGCCAAAGAGCATCCGCTGGATGGTCCAGAGCATAAAGGCGGCGGTGAAGACGATGCCCAGGGTAGACACGGCCACCAGGATGAGCACCGCCAGCGGGCTGAGCAACCGGAACTGGGCGCTGCTCACCTCCAGGGCCGCCCCAAAGGCCCCGCGGAAGACCATAAACTCGCTCACAAAGCCGGCCAGGCCGGGCAGTCCCAGCGAGGCAAAGGAGGTCACCCCCCAGACCCCGGCATAGACCGGCACCAGCCTCCGCAATCCCCCGTAGATGTGCAGGTCTCGGGTATGCACCCGCTCGTAGATCACGCCCACCAGGAAGAACAACCCCCCGGTGATGATGCCGTGGTTGAACATCTGCAGGACCGCTCCGCTCAGGGCGATGGCCTTGGTGGTCAGTTGCGCCCCGCTGATGGCGGCGATGGCGACCCCCAGCACCACATAGCCCATGTGGTTGACCGAAGAGT
>DAOUAK010000079.1:0-23547 GCA_034433695.1 Chloroflexia bacterium | reverse complement strand
GGGCGGGGAATGCCGAGGGGTGGCCGGCCGGGCCCGATGCGGAGACGCGGGTGGTGGCGCGGGTGCGCAAGACGTATTTCCTGGGGGCGCTTCCGGTGGTGGTGCGGTTGGTGGGGGAAGATGGGCCGGCCGGGCCGACTTTACCCCGGACTGGGTCACCCGCTTCCTGGCCTGCACCACCTGCGAGGTCTGCAACGTGGAATGCCCCCTGGAACTGCCCATCGAGCCTTCCTGGCTGAAGATGCGCGGGGCTCTCGTTCAGGAGCAAGGGAAATTGACCCTGCCGGCCTTTGAAATCATGCGCGCGGCCCTGAGGAAGGAACGCAACATCTGGGCTTCCTACAGCAAGGACCGGGCCAACTGGGTGCCCGAAGACATCCGCCCCAAGATCCTTCCTCGGGCCGAAGTCGGCTACTTCCCCGGCTGCACTGCCTCCTTCGTCGAGCAGGATGTCGCCCAGGGCACGGCCCGCCTCCTGGATGCGGCTGGTGTCCGTTTCACCTACCTGGGCGACGGCGAGGCCTGCTGCGGCCTTCCGATGCTGGTGGCCGGCCTCTGGGACGCCTTTGAGGACATCCTGCGCCACAACGTCAACGGGATGAAAGAACGCGGGGTCAAGACGGTGGTCACCTCCTGTCCCGCCTGCTGGCTCTCCTGGAAGGTCTACTACCCCCAGTGGGCGGAGAAACTGGGCCTCTCCTTCCCCTTTGAGGTCAAACACTACTCCGAAATCCTGGCCGAGCGCATCCAGGACGGCACGTTCCGCTTCACCCGGGAAATCCCCATGCGGGTCACCTGGCACGATTCCTGCCACATGGGCCGGGCCGGCGGCATCTACGAGCCGCCCCGCCGGGTGCTTCAGGCCATCCCGGGCCTGGAACTGGTGGAGATGGAGCACAACCGCGAACACGCCCACTGCTGCGGCGGCGTCCTCACCCTCCTGGAAAACCCCGATACGGGCAAGGTCATCGGCGACGTTCGCATCCGGGAGGCCGAGGCGGTGGGGGCCCAGGCCATCGTGGCTTCCTGTCCCTGCTGCGAGGTGCAGTTCCGGGTCACGGTGCAAAAGACGGGGAGAGACCTTCCGGTCATTGACCTGGGGCATATCGCCTCGGAGGCCCTGGGGCTGCCGGCCTACGACCCCACCCAATATGCCCTGGAGCAGTGGAAGACCTTTGAAGCCATGATCTGGCTTCTGAAGCCCGAGGCCATGGCCGGCCTGATGGCCGAACTCCTCCCCCAGATGATCGAGGCCATGCCGGGGATGTTCCGGGGCATGATGAAGATGGTCCGGAAGGCCCCTCGCCCTCTCCGCGAGGCCATGATCGCCCTGATGAAGCCGCTCATGCCGCCGCTCTTTCCCATCCTCATGCCGGGGATGATGCCCAAGGTCATGCCGGCCATGCTGGCGGCGGTGGAAAAGCGCGTGCCCATGCCCCAGCACATGAAGGAACAGATGCCCGACCTCATGCCGATGGCGATGGAGAGCCTCCTGCCCAAGATGCTCCCGCTGGTCATCCCCTACTTTATGCCGCACATGCTCACCTACCTGCGCGGGGAAGCGCCGGCCTGATTCGCCCCGGCGGAAAGCCCTGCCGTCGGTAAGAAGGCCTCGGGGGGTGAACCCCCGAGGCCTTTTCCTATTCTCCCATCTTCCAACGCAGGTAGGCGTCGATGAAGCCGTCTATTTCCCCATCGAGGACGGCGGAGACGTTGCTCGTCTCAAAACCGGTGCGCAGGTCCTTGACCAGGTTATAGGGGTGGAGGACGTAGGAGCGAATCTGGTTGCCCCACTCGGCCGGGATATGTTCCCCCTTCAGTCGCGCCCGCTCCTCCTCCTGCTTTCGCTTCTCCAGTTCGTAGAGGCGCGAGCGCAGTACCTTCATGGCCATCTCCTTGTTGCGGAGTTGGGAGCGTTCGTTCTGGCAGGTGGCCACAATGCCGGTGGGCAAATGGGTGATGCGCACGGCGCTGTCGGTGGTGTTGACGCTCTGGCCGCCGTGGCCGGCCGAGCGAAAGACCTCGATGCGCAGGTCTTCGGGGTTGATGTTCACCTCGATGGAGTCGTCCAGGGCCGGCACAACCTCCACCAGGGCGAAAGAGGTATGCCGGCGATGGGCGGCATCGAAGGGGGAAAGGCGCACCAGGCGATGCACGCCGGCCTCGGCCCGGGTGTAGCCGTAGGCGTAGGGGCCGCGAATCTCCACCGTCACCGTCTTGATGCCGGCCTCCTCGCCGGGGACGATCTCCAGGATGTCGGTTTCAAAGCCCCGCCGCTCGGCCCAGCGCAGGTACATGCGCAGGAGCATCTCCGTCCAGTCCTGGGCGTCGGTCCCTCCGGCTCCGGCATGGATGGAAAGCAGGGCATCGCCTTCATCGTACTCCCCGCCGAGCATCAGGCGCAGTTCGCGGCGCTCCACCGCCTCGGCCAACCGCCGGGTCTCGGCTTCCACCTCGGCCAGCATCGCCCCGTCGCCCTCGACCTGGGCCAGTTCCAGGAGGGCCTGGAGTTCCTCACACTGACGGTAAAGGCTCTGCCACCCCTCGATCTCTTCGCGCAGGCGGGTCAGCCGACGCATAATCTCCTGGGCCTGTCGGGGGTCCTCCCAGAAGTCGGGTTCCAGGGTATGCGCCTCTAGCCGGCGGACCTCTTCCTCCCGGGCCGGCAGGTCAAAGGTGCCTCCCTAGCGTCTCCAGACGCTTCCGCAGGCTTTCCAGAAGTTCGCTCGCTTCGCTCATCCGAACCTCAAAGGTTGCGCAGGACGTCCAGCCCCGATTCCTGAAGGAGGGCTTCGATGCGGGCCACCACCATATCGATGGCGATGGTATTGAAGCCTCCTTCGGGGATGATGATGTCGGCGTAGCGCTTGCTCGGCTCGACGAACTCCAGATGCATGGGGCGGACGGTCTCCAGGTACTGACGGATCACCGATTCCATCGTCCGACCCCGCTCGGCAATGTCCCGCTCCAAGCGGCGGATAAAGCGGAGGTCGGCGTCGGTGTCCACATAGATTTTGACATCCATCATCTCCCGCAGCGTCTTGTCGGCGAAGATGAGGATGCCCTCGAGCAGGATGACCCGGTGGGAGAGGACGGTGCGGGTTTCCTTCTTCCGGGTGTGGGTGGTAAAGTCGTAGATGGGAATCTCGGCCGGCCGGCCGGCGATCAGTTGTTGCAGATGCTGGATCAAAAGTTCGTTCTCCAGGGCATCGGGGTGGTCAAAGTTGACCCGGGCCCGTTCCTCCGGCGGCAGGTGCGAGAGGTCGCGGTAGTAAGAATCGTGCTGGATGTAGGCGATACGGTCGCGCCCCACCCGCTCCAGTATGGCATGGGACACGGTGGTTTTCCCCGATCCGGTTCCTCCGGCCACGCCGACGATGACCGGTTTCACAGTCGTTCCTCCTGCCCTCCAGGGCTTTTTTATTCTACCACAGGGGTGGACAAGTTGCAACGCTGGTTGCTTTCTGGTATAATGTATACTAAATTGCTCGGAGATGGGCCGGCCGAAAGGGCCGGGCTGATGCAAAAACAGGCGCAACCCGGGCGGAGAAATCCCAGTTTTGTCAATCCAAAAGGAGGACAAAATGAACATCGGACTGAAGCAACCGATTCCCAAACTCAGCCTGGCCTCGGCCGTCCTGGGGCTGGTCATCTTTATCGGCGTGCTCCTTCCCTGGGTCAGTGCTTTTGGCCTTGTTTCCGTCAACGGCTTTGGGTGGGGAGCCGGCTGGCTCGTCTTCATCTGTGCTCTGGCCGCCATCGGCGCCGGCCTGGAAGGAATGTTCGTGTCCGGCCAGGTTCGGCCGATCGCTTCCTGGGTGATGTTCGGCGCCGGTGCAGTCGGCTTCCTCATCAGTCTGATCGACCTTTTCAGCGTGCCCGGAGGTGCCAGCCCGGGGGTGGGTCTGTTTATCTGCCTGTTCGCCAGTATCCTCCTGGCCGTCGTCGGTGGCATCCCGCTCTACCCGCTCGTCGTCAAGAAGCAGTAAAGATCGCTCCGCCCGGAGCCCCATCTCTTCCGCCCGAGGCAACGAGGCCCGGGCGGAAAGTTTCTGGACGGCAGGGTGCGAGATGTTTCGCCTCTGGAGGTAAGCGATGCCTTCTCTGACCGTTGAGGAAATCCCTCTGGGTTCTCCCCGGCTTCGAATCTTTGTCGACTTTCCCTGGCGTCTGCATCGGGGCGATCCCTGCTGGACGCCGCCCCTGCGTGGCGACCTCCTGGGAAGCCGGCTGCTCCACCTGGTCGGCCTGCTCACCCCACAGCACGTCTATCACACCTTCTCCGAGGTGACCCATTTCCTGGCCTGGCGGGGGAAGGAACCGGTAGGACGCATCTCGGCAGCCATCAATCACCGCTTCAACGAACATTACCGGGGCAAATTCGGCTTCTTCGGCTTCTTCGAGGTCATCGAGGATTTCGAAGTGGCGAAGGCGCTTCTGGACCGGGCACGGGATTGGGTGCGTGCCCGGGGCATGACGGTCCTGCGCGGCCCGGGCGAATACTCCAACGCCACCCATGAGCGTCAGGGCTGTCTGGTGGAAGGGTTTCAGTATCCGCCCACGGTGGAATTGACGCATAATCCTCCCTACTACGGCGACTTCCTGGAGCGTTACGGTTTCCGCAAGGCCAAGGATTACTACGCCTATATCTTCGATGTGCAGCCGGGGCCGCCTCCACGTCTGGTCCATCTGGCCGAACGGGTGCGCCGGCGCGGAGGGGTCGAGACGCGCACCATCCGTATGGACGACCTCCTGGGCGATGTCCGGCTGATCGTGGATATCTACAACGACGCCTGGGCGCAGAACTGGGGCTTTTTGCCGATCCTGGACGAGGAAGCCGTCACGCTGGCCGAGACGTTGCGGCCGATCCTGGATCCGGGCCTGGTGCGTTTCGCCTATGTCCGGGGGGAGCCGGCGGCGGTGCTGGGGGCCTTCCCCGATCCTTACTACGCTCTGCGGCCGCGCTGGCGCTGGTATGGCGATTCCGACCTGGTGCGCGTGCTCCGCCTCCTCTGGATGCGTCGAAACGGAAAACTGCCGCGCCTGCGCCTCATGTTCTATGGAGTGCGTCCCCCCTACCGTGGCCTCGGCATAGATGCCCTGCTCTTCCTGGAGTCCTGGGAACATGCCATCCGCCAGGGCTATCAGCAGTGTGAGAACTCGATGCTCCTGGAGGACAACGACCTCATCCTTCGGGCCTCGGAGTTCGTGGGCGCCCGTCGCTACAAGGTCTGGCGTATCTACGACCTGCCCCTTTAGGACCTGCCCGCCCATCGGTGTGGGACGGCCTTTCCAGGCCGTCCGGGCGGGCTGGAATTTTCCCCCGGGCTTGCGGACCGACTTAGAAGACCTCCCGCAGGTCGAACACCGGTCCATCCCGGCATACCCGGCGGTATCCTGTTCGGGTGGGGACGACGCAGCCCAAGCAGGCCCCCACACCGCAGGCCATACGTTCCTCCAGCGAGACCTGGGCGAAACCGGCCGGCAGGCGCATCCGGCCGGCCCGCACCACCGCCGCCATCTCCGCCAGCATCGGCCGGGGACCGCAGGCCATCACCTGATCGGCCCAGGGGAGGAGGCCCAGGTCGGGGTCAGCCAGGAGGGAGGTCACCGGCCCGCTTCGGCCGGCCGTGCCGTCCTCGGTGGCCAGGTACACTTCAACGGGGGGAGGGAGCAGGGCCGTCGGGTACAGGTCTTCCCGGGAGCGCGCTCCCAGCGCCAGGACGACGGCGCAACCCCGCCTCAACCCTTCCTCGGCCATCGCCACGAGAGGGGCGATGCCCATTCCCCCGGCCATCAGGAGGAGGTTGCGGGTGTTACGTTTCAGGGTAAAACCCTGTCCGAGCGGGCCGAGGAGGTCCAGCCGATCGCCCGGCCGGCGCAGCGCCAGCCAGGCGCTTCCCCGGCCCACCACCCGCACCAGAAAGTCTACCCGTCCTTGTTCACGAACCAGGCGATGCAGGGCCAGTGGCCGCCGCAGGAGAGGATCCCAGGAGTTCCCTTCCGTACAGCGTACCAGGGCAAATTGGCCCGGCCGGCCGCTCCGGGCCAGTTCGGGCGCCTCCAATTCCAGGAGGAACACGCCCGGCATCAGCGGGCGATTCTCCCGGACGACGGCCGTATGAAGGGACATGGGACGCTTCCTGGCGAGCCAGTCCGGCTCTTGGCGTGCCGGCAGGTCGGGGGCACGGAGTATTCCCGGGGCTCACTGCGCCCGTGCATAGACTTCCGGCTTGAGCACGCCGATAAAGGGCAGGTTGCGATAGATCTGGCGAAAGTCCAGCCCATAGCCGACGACGAACTCGTTCGGCACATCGAAGCCTACATAGTCCAGAGGGATGTCCACGAGGCGACGTTCCTTCTTGTTCAGCAGGGCGCAGACGCGCAGGCTGGCCGGCCCGCGCCGACGGAGGAGTTCCAGGATGTAGCGAAGGGTGAGGCCGGTATCCACGATGTCCTCGACGATGAGCACGTGCCGACCTTCGATGCTTTCGTCCAGGTCTTTCAGGATACGCACGACCCCGCTGCTCTCGGTGCTGGCCCCATAACTGGACACGGCCATAAAGTCCACGGCCACCGGGCGCTGCATCGCCCGGGTCAGGTCCACCATAAAGGTGACCGCTCCCTTGAGCAGACCCACCATCAGGAGGTCTTTTCCCTCGTAATCGGCCTCGATCTGGCGGGCCAGTTCGCGCACCCGGCGCTGGATTTCCTCCTCGGTGATCAGGACTTGGGCTACATCCTCACGCATTCTTCTCCTCCTGGGCTATCCCCGTAGGGCCGCCCGGACCGGTTCACTCACCGTCGGGCGGGCACTTTCTCCGGAAGAGGACCTGGGCATTGCGGCAGGTGGCCTGGGCTACAACCTCCAGGGGTTCCCGGCGCAGTTCGGCGATGCGGGATGCCGTATAGACGAGGTAGGCCGGCTCATTGCGTTCGCCCCGGTGGGGCTGGGGGGGAAGCCACGGGCAATCGGTCTCCAGGAGCAGGCGGTCCAGGGGAAGTTCCCGGGCCACCTGCCAGAGTTTCGGAGCGTGGGGGTAGGTTACCGGGCCGGCCAGGGAAAGGTACATTCCCAGGGATAGGAAATCGCGTGCCTGTTCGGCCGTCCCGGAAAAGCAGTGCATCACCCCCCGCCATCCTTCCCCCTCCTGGCGCAGATCTTCCAGAAGGTCGGGAAAGGCCTCGCGGCAATGGATGACCACCGGCAGGTCGAGGGTGCGGGCCAGGGAAAGGAGGGTGCGGAAGAGACGGCGCTGCTCGGGGCGCGGAGACCGGTCGCGGTAGTAATCCAGGCCGATT
Source organism: Chloroflexia bacterium (assembly GCA_034433695.1). Classification (GTDB taxonomy): domain Bacteria; phylum Chloroflexota; class Chloroflexia; order DTKN01; family DTKN01; genus JASFBA01. The sequence goes on along the minus strand of DAOUAK010000079.1, from coordinate 16,245 downwards.
TCCCCCAGCGCGACCACGGTGGGGTCCTGGGCCAGTTCCTCCAGGTGGGCAATCTCCCGGGGGCCGGTTCGGTGGGCAAAGTGGGGTTGGATGCCGACGGCAGCGTGCAGGCCATACGCCCGGGCCAGGGTGATGGCCCGGGCGCTGCTGGGCAGGTCATAGCCGACGATGAGCATCCCTCGAACCCCCTGCTTTCGGGCCCGCTCCAGGACGGCCGGCAGGTCGTCGGCGAAGGCGGCCTCGTTCAGGTGGGTGTGGGAGTCAAAAAGTTCCGGCGGAGAGGTCTGGGCCATATCCGGTCAGGCACTGACTGCCACGCAGGTCAGGGTGTAGTTGACCCCGGCGATGGTATGGATTTTCTCCATCACCAGGCGGCCGATTTCCTCGGCGCTTTCGGCCTGGATGACGGCGATCACATCGTAGGGGCCGGCCACGGCATCGGCGCTGACCACGTGGGGAAGTTCCCGAACCTTTTGCGTCACCTGAGCGACCCGGCCGATGGCCACCTCAATCAGAACATAGGCCTTGACTGCCATATCTCCACCTCCTTCGGCGAACGAATCCACCGGCTTCAACCCTATCATAGGGCATATAAGGCCCGCTGTCAACCCCGTCTGGACGGCACGATGGGCCGAATTGGCCCCAAAATTGGCGGAAAAACCCCTTGACAAACGGCCCCGATTGTGGTATACTATTCTTGAGAGCGCTTCCAAGATTGACGTCGTTTTGGGTAAGAGCGTGAGAGTTGCCCGGGATTGCAGGCTGAAAATAACGGTAAAAAGCGGTCTTTAGAGCGATTTCGGCGAATTATTTTGAGAGCGTTCTCAGGAAAACAGGTGAACCCTACTCTGGAGCAGGTCGCTCAACTGGCTGGTGTTTCACGTTCCACCGTCTCCCGGGTCATCAACAATTCCCCTCATGTGCGGCCCGAGATGCGGGAACGGGTCTGGAAGGCCATCCGCGAGTGCGGCTACCGGCCCCACGCCGTTGCCCGTAGCCTGGTCACCCGTCGGACCGGCATCCTGGGCGTGGTCATCCCCGAGTCGGTCTCCACCCTGTTTACCGACCCCTTCTTCCCGCTCCTGCTCTGCGGTGCCACCGAAGTTTGCAATGTCCACAGGCATCAACTGATGCTCCTGCTTTTCAACGACCCCGCCGGCGAGGAGGAAATGTACCAGCGGGTCCTGCGCAACGGTTATGTGGACGGGGTCATTGTAGCCTCGGCTCCCATAGACGACCCACTGGTGGAACTGATGATCCAGGACGGCATCCCCTTTGTCTTCGTCGGTCGGCCCCTCAATCCCAACGTGCTCTACGTGGATGTCGACAATGTGGGAGGGGCCCGTGCTGCCGTGGAACACCTGCTCCGCCTGGGGCATCGCCGCATCGCCACCATCGCCGGGCCGGCCAACATGACCTCGGGCCAGGACCGTCTGGAGGGCTACCGCCAGGCCCTGGAGGCGTATCACATCCCCGTGGACGAACGGCTGATCGTCCATGGGGATTACACCGAGAGCAGCGGTATGCTGGCCATGCAACGGCTGCTCCCGGCCGCTCCCACGGCCGTCTTCGCTGCCAGTGATATCATGGCCATCGGCGCGCTCAAGTTCCTGCGCCAGGCCAATTTGCAGGTCCCAGAGGACATTGCCCTGGTCGGCTTTGACGACATCCCCGCCGCCTCCGCCATCGAGCCGCGTCTGACCACGGTGCGCCAGCCGATCTCCCAACTCGGAGCGCTGGCGGTGGAGACCCTGATCGGCCTCCTCCAGGGGGCGCTTTCGATCCGGAGGATCGTCCTGCCTACCGAATTGATCGTCCGTGAGTCTTGCGGGGCTCTGAAATAGGCCCCGGGAAGGACGTACACGCCTGATGGTGCAGGTCATCGGCTCTGCTTTGCCCAACATCCCTTGGGAAGACCGGCCGGCCGGTTGCCGGGAAATCGTCTGGCGTTCGGCGCACAACCCGATCATCCCGCGCCACCGGATTCCCTGTGCCAACAGCATCTTCAACAGCGCCGTTGTCCCATTTCGAGGGGCCTTCGCCGGTGTCTTCCGCGTGGATCACCGATCCCGGACCATGCGCCTGCATCGGGGGTGGAGCCAGGACGGCTTCGAGTGGCAACTTGACGAACAACCCATCGAATTCATCTGCGACATCCCTGAACTCCGAACCCTGGAATATGCCTATGACCCCCGTGTCTGCTGGCTCGAGGATCGCTACTACATCACCTGGTGCAACGGTTACCACGGTCCCACCATCGGCCTGGGCTATACCCATGACTTTGAGACCTTTTACCAGATGGAGAACGCCTTCCTTCCCTACAACCGGAACGGCGTCCTTTTTCCCCGGAAAATCGGGGGACGATACGCCATGCTGAGCCGTCCCAGCGATGCCGGACATACCCCGTTTGGGGACATTTTCTACAGTGAGAGCCCCGACCTGTGCTACTGGGGTCGCCACCGCTATGTGATGGGCCCTACACGCGAATGGAGTTGGCAAAGCACCAAGGTCGGGGCCGGCCCAACGCCCATCGAAACGACGGCCGGATGGCTACTTTTCTATCACGGTGTGCTGACCTCGTGCAACGGTTATCTCTATAGCATGGGTGCCGCGCTATTGGACCGCGATGAACCCTGGAAGGTCCTGGCCCGGACATCCCCCTACCTGCTCTCCCCGCAGGAACTCTACGAGTGCGTAGGAGACACACCCAATGTGGTCTTCCCATGCGCGGCACTGTGCGACGCCCCTACAGGCCGTATCGCCATCTACTACGGGGCTGCTGACACGGTAACCTGTCTCGCCTTTGCCTGGGCGGACGAAGTTGTCTCGTTCATCATGGACCATGCGCTGTAGGACATGCCCGGGTTAGGCGGGGAGGTTTATCAGGCCGGAAGGCCAAAGGTAAGGGACAGGGGCCGCTGGAAACCGGAGATTCACACGGCCCCTGTCCCAGGAGCAGAAACCGGTTGGGCCGTACCAGCAGCACGGCTTTGCGGATCCTGCTAAACGGTTATTCTACCGCCAAAAGCCGGGATCTGCAAACCACGAGGACGCTGGGACGGCCGGGAGCAGGTAAAAAAGGAGGTGCAATGGGGAAAATCGGCGGCCTCGTAGGCATCCTGATCGCCTGATAAGGAGGAAAAGGAAATGCGTGCCAAGGCTCTGTTTGCTGTGACGATGGTAAGCGTGCTGGCGCTCCTGCTGTCTTCCTGCGCCCCGGCCACGGTAACGGTCATCCAGACGGCACCGCCTGTCGTCCAGACCGCGATTCAGACGGCACCGCCTGTGAAGGAAACGGTGATGGTCGTTCCCACCCCTCCTCCCGCGCCGGTGACCTATCCCAGGGACGAGACCCTGTACACCAGTGGAAAGCAGTGGGGGCCGCCGACTTCCTGGAACCCCCTCCAGCCCGGCTCCTATGCCATGGGGGTGATCGGCCTCTGCTACGAGACGCTCTTCCTCTACGACCCGCTGAAGAACGAATACATCCCCTGGTTGGCCGAAAGCGGCCAGTGGACAGGCAACAACGTCTATGAAGTCAAACTCCGCAAAGGTATCACCTGGAGCGATGGAAAACCCTTCACCTCGGACGACGTTGTCTACACTTTCGAACTGGGCAAACTGGCCGGCGTCTACTACCAGCCGCTCTGGGATTGGCTAGAGAAAGTCGAAGCGGTGGACGATACCACCGTTCGCTTTACCTTCAAAGAAGTCCGCTACCAGGAATGGGGAAACACCCTCTACTCCGTCGCCATGGTCCCCAAGCACCTCTGGGAGGGACGTTCGGAGGAAGAAATCGTCAACGGAGCCAACCTGCCCCCGGTGGGGACAGGCGCCTACCTCTACGAGACCCACTCCGAGGACCGCATGGTCTGGAAGCGGAACGAGAACTGGTGGGCGATCAAATTGCTGAAGCGCTCGGTCGCACCCAAGTACATCGTGGACATCGTCAACCCCAGCAACAACGTGGCCCTGGGCCTCTTCCTCAAGGGGGAGATGGACCTGAGCAACAACTTCCTGCCGGGTATCGCCACCCTGGTGGAGGGCGGCTACGGCGTCCAGACCTGGTACGATGACCCGCCCTACATGCTCTCCGCCAACACGGCCTTCCTCTTCATGAACACGACAAAGAAACCCATGGACGATCCGGCTTTCCGAAGAGCGATGGCCTTTGCCGTGAACGTGGATGAGATCGTAATCAAGGTCTACGGCAATATCGTCCAGAAAGCCAACCCCACCGGCCTCCTGCCGACCTGGGAGCAGTATGTGGATTCGGCCGTGGTCAATGAACTCGGCTTCTCCTACAACCCCGACCAGGCCAAAACCATCCTGGATCAGGCCGGCTACAAGGATGTGAACGGGGACGGCTTCCGGGAGGCCCCGGACGGTTCCCCAATCGCCCTGAAGATCATCGTCCCCTTCGGGTGGACGGACTGGATGGAGTCCATCCGGGTCATCGCCAACGGGGCCCAGGCCGTGGGGATCAACCTGCAGCCGGACTTTCCGGACTTTGGCGGCTACTGGGATCAGGTGACCGGCGGCACCTTCGATATGGCCATCAACAACTTTGGCTCCAACATGAGCGATACCCCCTGGACCTTCTACTTCTGGCTCTTCCGCAACCCCATCACCGAAAAGATGGCGAACGGAAACTTTGGCCGCTACAACAATCCCGAGGTCTTCGACCTGGTGGTCCAACTCGACCAGACCCCCATTGACCCGGCGGCCATGAAGGCGGTCATCTCCAAGATTCAGCGCATCCAGTTGACCGATATGCCGGCCGTTCCGCTCTGGTACAACGGCCTGTGGGCCCAGTGGAACTCGACCTACTGGACGAACTGGCCGTCGGCCGCAGCAGGCGCTCCCAAATATCTGCCCTGTACCTGGAACGGCTACTGGAACATGACGGCCATCCTCATGCTCACCGAACTGAAACCGGCGCAAAAGTAGGGGCGCACAGTCAGGAAGGGGTGCCCTTCCCTCCCGAGGCGAGGGGCACCCCTTCCCCCAATGTCCCGGTTCGCCGGGGCAAGGCGGCGGCGGGTAGAGGCCGGGCCCAAGGCCTGCTCCGCCGGTAAGGAGTCGTCATGGGACGGTATCTGGGCCGGAAACTGTTCATCTATGTGCTCACCTTTTTCATTGCGGTGACCATAGACTGGCTCATCCCCCGTTTCATGCCGGGCAATCCGGTAGAAACGATGCTGTCCCGTTTTTTGCTCCGGGCCGATGCGGCAGAAGTTCTGCGCAGTTACTACATCCGGGCTTTCCAACTGGACCTTCCCCTCTGGCAGCAGTACCTGAACTTCTGGTCTGCCCTCTTCCGGGGAGACCTGGGAGTTAGTATCTGGCTCTTTCCGCAACCGGTGTTCGAGATCATCAAGCGGGCGGTGCCCTACGACCTCTTCCTTCTGCTTCCGGCCATCCTGCTGAGTTGGGTAGCCGGAAACCGGGTAGGGGCCATTGCGGCGCGGGTCCGCTGGCTGGATAACACCATCCTTCCCCTGGGCTACATTCTGACCGCAACTCCCTACATGTGGCTGGCGATCGTACTGGCCTGGGCGCTGGGCAACGTGGCCGGCATCTTTCCCATCGCCGGCGCCTATAGTTTCGCCATGCGCCCCCACCTTTCCTGGGTCTTTATTCAAGATGTCCTCTGGCACTGGTTTCTTCCCTTTGCCTCCCTCTTCCTGGTGATGTTCGGCGGCTGGGCCATCGGTATGCGGAATATGATCATCTACGAACTGGAGTCGGAGTATTCCCGCTACCTGGAATCGCTGGGGACCCCTCGTAGCCTGATTCGGAAATATGCCTTCCGCAACGCCATGCTCCCCCAGATCACCGGCCTGGCGCTGCAACTGGGGGCCATCGTCGCCGGCGCCCTGGCCACGGAGATCGTCTTCGCCTACCCCGGAATCGGCTACCTGATCTTGCAGGCCGTTCAGAACCAGGATTACTTTCTCATCCAGGGCTGCTTCCTCTTCATCATCACCGGGGTGTTGCTGGCCAACTTTATCATCGACATCGTCTACGTCGTGGTGGATCCCCGGACCCGGTTGGGAATGACGGGGGAATGACCATGAAACCGGAACAACCGCGACAGGTCCGCAGCGAGTTTCTCTACTTTGCTCTGAGGAATCGCAAACTCCGGATCGGCCTGGGAATCCTCCTTTTCTTCATCCTCTTTGCTATTGTCGGCCCATTCCTGACCCCTAACGATCCCAATGCCTATGTGGGCCCCCTGGCCTCTCCCCCTTCCGCAGAATTTTGGTTCGGCACCACCACTTTCGGCCAGGACGTCTACAGCCAGTTCGCCCACGGCCTCCGGTCCACCTTCATCGTGGGCGTGATCGGAGGAGGGATAGGCACCCTGATCGGCGTGCTGATCGGCCTCGTCGCCGGCTACCGGGGCGGCATCGTGGATGAACTTCTCAATATGTTCACCAACATCATCCTCATTATCCCGACCCTGGCCGTCCTGATCATCATCGCCGCCTACTTGACCGTCCGCGGCATCTTCACCGAGAGCCTTTTCATCGGCCTGACGGCCTGGCCGTGGGCGGCACGGGCCATCCGGGCCCAGACCTTTTCGCTCCGGGCGCGGGAGTTCGTGGACCTGGCCCGGATGAGCGGGCGGAGTTCGCTGCGGGTGATTCTCACGGAAATTGCGCCGAACATGATGTCCTACCTCCTCCTGGTCTTTATCCTCCAGTTCGGTGGGGCCGTCCTCAATGCGGCTACACTGGATTTTATCGGCCTTGGCCCGACACAGGGGATGTCGCTGGGGTTGATGATGAACAACGCCGTCCTCTGGGCGGCCCTGCAACTGGGGATGTGGTGGTGGTTGATTCCGCCCGGCGCGGCCATCGCCGCCATCGTCGGGGCCCTCTATGTCATGAACGTCGGCCTGGATGAGGTCTTCAACCCCAAATTGCGGGAGATGTGAGCCGATGAGCCTCCAGGTGGAAAATCTCCGGGTTTACTACCGCACCCTCCGGGGATACGTTCGCGCCCTGGAAGGAGCCTCTTTCTCGGTAGCCGACGGCGAAATCATGGGACTGGCCGGCGAGTCGGGCTGCGGGAAAACCACCCTGGGCCACAGCCTGATCTACCTGCGGCCGCCGATGAACCTGATCGAAGGGCGGGTATTCCTGGACGGTCAGGAACTTCCTATCGGAGACACGGAGAAGATGAGGGAGTTTCGCTTTCGGAGCATCTCCATCATCCCCCAGTATGCGATGAACGCACTCAACCCAACCCGTAAGATCGGGAAGATGATCGCCGAAGTCCTGGCTTCGCGGGGCGTGGACTTCCGGGAACTCCTTCCAGAAGTGAAACGCCGGCTGGACCTGGTGCAACTGTCCCATCAGGTGCTGGGAATGTATCCGATCGAACTTTCGGGCGGCATGAAACAGCGGGTCGTTATGGTGATTTCTACCCTGTTGAACCCCTCGCTGCTCATCGCCGATGAGATCACCTCGGCGCTGGACGTTTCCACCCAGAAGGCGGTCTGCGAGATGCTGGTCGAATTTCGAGATCGGGGCTATGTCCGGAGCACCATCATCATCACGCACGACATTTCCATCCTGTACCAGATTGCCGATACGATCCTGGTGATGTACGCCGGCCAACTGGCGGAAAAGGCTTCGACGGATGTGATCTTTCAGAACCCCCGACACCCCTACACGAAGATGTTGATCGCCTCCCTTCCCAAGGTCGGCGTGAGGTATGGTGAGGAACGGCTCCAAGGAATCCCGGGTGCTCCTCCCCAACTCCTGAATCCTCCGGCAGGATGCCGCTTCCGGGAGCGTTGTCCCGTTGCCATGGACCGCTGTGTGGAGGAGCCCCCTTTTCTGGAGGTTGCGCCGGGCCATTCCGTTGCCTGCTGGAGGGAGTTCGGATCATGCTGACCCTGGAACGAGTTACCAAGGTTTACCGGGTTGGGGCCTTTGGCCTGCGCAGACTGACAGCCGTCCGGGAGGTGAGTTTTCCGATCGGCGAAAGGGAGATCGTCTCCCTGATCGGCGAGAGTGGGAGCGGGAAAAGCACCATCGGGAAACTGATCCTCCGCCTGACCCCGATCACCTCCGGGAGCATTCGCTTCGAAGGTGTGGACATCTCCACCTTGAAGGGCTGTGCCCTCAAGGATTACTATCGTAAGGTTCAGGGCGTCTTCCAGGACCCCTTTGCTTCCTACAACCCCATTTTCAAGGCCGACCGAATTTTCCGGATGATCCGGGAAGAGTTCTTTCCGGGAGTGGGGGCCCGAGAGTGGATCGAGAGGGTGGAGGAGGCCCTGCGGGCCGTTGGGTTGAATCCCCCCGATGTGTTGAACAAGTTTCCCCATCAACTGAGCGGCGGCCAACTGCAACGTTTCCTGATCGCTCGGGCACTGCTTCTGGACATCCGCCTGCTGATTGCCGATGAGATCATCAGTATGCTGGACGCTTCCACCCGAATCGACGTGCTCAACCTGCTGGCCGAACTCAAGTCTCGCGGCCTTTCCATCCTTTTCATTACCCATGACCTCTCCCTGGGCTACTATGTGAGCGAGCGGGCGATCATCCTGTACAACGGGCAGGTCGTGGAGATGGGGTCCACGAGGAAGGTCTACGAAGAATCCCGGCATCCCTACACCCGGATGCTTATGGCCTCGGTTCCTCGATTGGACCGGAAGTGGGAGGTACGGGACATGAGCCTCCAAAGGCAACCGCCCCAAGAGGGGAAGGGCTGTGCTTACTACGGCCGATGCCCAATTGCAGGTAAAGAGTGCGGCATTTCCTCGCCTCCACTGGTTCAGGTGGCCGACGATCACTGGGTAGCCTGTCTCTGTTTCACAACATAAGCCCGGTTGCTCCCCAACCCGGGGCGTATCTGCCGATCGGTACCAGGAAGTCCAGTGCGTTACGGTTACTTTGACGATGCCCAACGCGAATATGTGATCACCCGCCCGGACACTCCGCTGCCGTGGATCAACTATCTGGGTTGCGAGGACTATTTTGCCCTGATCTCCAACACGGCTGGCGGATACTCGTTCTACCGGGATGCCCGCCAGCGTCGCTTGACCCGATACCGTTATAACAATGTTCCGCTGGATTACGGGGGGCGCTATCTTTACCTGCGCGACGACGCCACGGGCGAGTTTTGGTCCCCCACCTGGCAACCCACCCGGAATGATCTGGAGGGCTACTTTTGCCGCCATGGCCTGGGCTATACCCTCATCGGCTCACGCTACCGGGGAGTCGCGGCCCAGGTCCTCTATTTTGTCCCCCTGGGAGAAAATCTGGAAGTCTGGCAACTTTCCCTGACCAACGAGCGCGCGGAGCCGGCCCATCTTTCCGTCTTCTCCTGCATCGAGTTTTGCCTGTGGGATGCCTGGGACGACGCCACCAACTTCCAGCGCAACTTTTCCACCGGCGAGGTGGAGGTGGAAGACGGCATTATCTACCACAAGACCGAGTACCGGGAACGGCGCAACCATTTCGCCTTCTTCGCCTGTTCGGAGAAACCGGCCGGCTTCGATACCCAACGCGATGTCTTTCTGGGACCTTATCGGGGTTGGGATCGGCCGATCGCGGTCGAACAGGGGCACTCTTTCCATTCCCTGGCCCACGGTTGGTCCCCGATGGGTTCGCACCATATCATCCTTTCCCTCCGCCCGGGCGAAACCCGGCAGGTCATCTTCCTCCTGGGTTACCACGAGAACCCCCCGGATGAAAAGTTCGACCCACCGGATTCCCAGCGAATCAACAAGCGCACGGTCCTCCCGATCATCGAGCGCTACCTGAATCCTCAGCGAATCGACGACGCCTTTCAAAAGTTGCGGGCCTATTGGGATGGCCTGCTCTCCACCCTGCAGGTACGGACCGGCGATGTGCATACGGACCGCATGGTGAATATCTGGAACCCCTACCAGATCATGGTCACGTTCAATCTATCCCGCTCCGCCTCCTTCTTCGAGTCGGGCATCGGGCGGGGCATCGGCTTCCGCGACTCTAACCAGGACCTCCTGGGCTTTGTCTCGCTGGTTCCGGAGCGGGCGCGGGAACGGCTGCTGGACCTGGCGGCGACGCAGTTGGAGACCGGCGGGGCCTATCACCAATACCAGCCTCTGACCAAGCGAGGCAACGACGCCATCGGCAGCAACTTTAACGACGACCCGCTCTGGCTGATCCTGAGCACGGCGGCTTACCTCAAAGAAACAGGGGATGGGAGCATTCTCGACGAGCAGGTGCCCTATGACAACCGGCCGGAACTGGCTACCCCGCTCTATGAGCATCTGCAACGTGCCCTGGGCTACACCCTGGCACGGCTGGGTCCCCATGGGCTGCCGCTGATCGGGCGGGCCGACTGGAACGATTGCCTGAACCTGAACTGCTTCTCCGACACGCCGGGGGAATCGTTCCAGACGGTGACGAACAAGGAGGGCAAGGTGGCCGAATCGGTCTTTATCGCTGCCCTCTTTGTCCTGGCGGCCCGGGAAATGGCAGCCATCGCCCGGTGGCGTGGTCTGGAAGAGGAGGCGGAACGTTACCTCATGGAGGCCGAACGGATGGAGGCCGCCGTGCGAGAGCACGGCTGGGACGGAGCGTGGTTCCGAAGGGCTTACGACGATTTCGGCCGGCCGGTCGGCTCCCGGGAGTGCGCCGAGGGCCAGATCTTTATCGAACCGCAGGGCTTTGCCGTCCTGGCCGGCATCGGGCTGGAAGACGGACGGGCGGAAAAGGCCCTGGCTGCGGTGTGGGAACGGCTGGCCACGCCTCACGGGATTATCCTCCAGCAGCCGGCCTATTCGCGCTACTACCTGCACCTGGGCGAGATCTCCTCTTACCCGCCCGGATACAAGGAGAATGCCGGCATCTTTTGCCACACCAACCCCTGGGTGATGATCGCCGAGGCTCGCCTGGGCCACGGCGACCGGGCCTATGACTATTACCTCCGCATCAACCCTTCGGCGCGGGAAGAGATAAGCGATCTGCACCGTTGCGAACCCTACGTCTACGCCCAGATGATTGCCGGCCGGGATGCGCCGAACCACGGCGAGGCCAAGAACTCCTGGCTCACCGGCACGGCAGCCTGGAACTATGTGGCCATCACCCAGTGGATTCTGGGCATCCGGCCCACCTTCGCCGGGTTGCAGATCGATCCCGTCCTTCCCTCCCATGGGTCGGGCTTCGAGGCCCGGCGACGCTTTCGCGGTGTGGTGTACCATATCTCCGTCCGTCGCATCGGCCGGGGCCGCACTCTCTCCCTGGAGGTGGACGGCCGGCCGGTGCCCGGCAACCTTGTGCCTCTTCCTCCCGCCGGAACGAAGGAGGTCTTTGTCCGGGCCACGCTCTGTTGACGAGGAGGATATCGCCGTTGTGGAAAAAAGCCCTTCTTTTTGCCGCCGAGTTGTTCGTGCTCGTCCTACAGCCCGCATGTCGTGCTCCGACCCCGAGGGCCCAACAAACCTCGTCCGGCCCACCGAAGCCGTCTCCGACCGGGGCCGTTTACCGGGACCCCAGCCTCCCCGTGGTCGAACGGGTGGAGGACCTCCTGGCACGGATGACCCTGGAAGAGAAGATCGGTCAGATGACGCTGGTGGAAAAGGGGAGCATCCGTCTGGAGGATATTCCGGCGCGGTGCATCGGCGGCCTGCTCAGTGGCGGAGGGGCCTCCCCGGCCGTTAACTCGCCCGAGGCGTGGGCCGCCATGGTCAACCAGTTCCAGAAATACGCCCTCCGATCCCGGCTCGGCATTCCCCTCCTGTACGGGGCCGATGCCGTTCACGGCCACGGGAACGTCTACGGCGCGACCATCTTTCCCCACAACATCGGGCTGGGGGCTACGCGAGACCCGGACCTGGTGGAGCGAATCGGCCGCGCCACGGCTGAGGAAATGGCCGCCACCGGCATTTACTGGAACTATGCCCCGGTGGTTGCTGTTCCTCAGGACATCCGCTGGGGTCGCACCTATGAGGGCTTCGGCGAGGATACGGAACTGGTCTCCGTCCTGGGCAGTGCCTACATCCGGGGGCTACAGGATGGCGGCCGGGCCCACCTTCCCGGCGCGGCCATCGCGGTCCTGGCTACGCCCAAGCACTATGTTGGAGATGGCGGTACGGCCTGGGGAAGTTCGGAAACCTTCATCATCCGGCGTTACTGGATCGACCAGGGGGAAACCCGGACGGATGAGGCCACCCTCCGTGCCGTCCATCTACCGCCTTATGCAGAGGCCGTTCGGGCCGGCGCAATGAGCATCATGGCCTCTCTCAGCAGCTGGGGAGGGAAGAAGATGCACGCCCACCGCTACCTCCTCACCGACGTGCTCAAGGGCGAACTGGGTTTCCGGGGCTTTATCGTCTCCGACTGGGAGGGAATCAACCCGATCTCGAAGGACTATTCCGTCGCCGTGGTTACGGCGATCAACGCCGGTATAGATATGGTGATGGTACCCTACGACTATTCCACCTTTATCGAAACCCTGAGACGGGCCGTCGAACGGGGCGATATGCCGATGGAACGTGTGGACGATGCCGTGCGGCGCATCCTTACGGCCAAATTCATGCTGGGGCTTTTCGAGCGACCCTATGCCGAACTTTCCCTTCTTCCCTCCGTGGGCTCCCCAGAACACCGCGAACTGGCCCGCGAGGCCGTGCGCAAATCGCTGGTGCTTTTAAAAAATGAGGGGGTGCTGCCACTGGCCAAGGATACACCGCTGATCTTTGTAGCCGGCGCGGGGGCCGACGACATCGGTATGCAATGCGGCGGGTGGACGATCGAGTGGCAGGGGAAGAACGGTCCTATCACCCCCGGAACGACCATCTTGCAGGCAATCCGGCATACGGCTACAGACTCGGTCATCCACTACGATCCTCGGGGAAACTTTGACTCCATCCTGGATCCCTCAGGTCATCCGGCCGTCGCCGACGTGGGAATCGCCGTTGTGGGCGAGGCACCCTATGCGGAGGGGCTGGGGGACCGGGCCGATCTATCCCTCTCCTCCGAGGACATCGCCGTGCTCGACCGACTGCGGAAGCGTTGCCAGAAGATGGTCGTCATCCTGCTTTCCGGCCGGCCGCTCATCGTTACCGAGCCGATGGAGCACTGGGATGCCCTCGTCGCCGCCTGGCTTCCCGGGAGCGAGGGCCAGGGGGTGGCCGACGTCCTCTTCGGCGATTACCCCTTTACCGGTAAACTGCCCTACACCTGGCCGCGCCGTATGGAGCAAATCCCCTTCGACTTTGCCCATCTTCCCACCGGCGGGCCAGAAGCCCCCCTCTTTCCCTTCGGCTACGGGCTGGAGAGATAGCGATGGCACCCGATTTCTACGGCCTCCCCACCCGGACTCTGGATAACGGGTATCTTCGCCTGGAGTATCTGGTTGGGGCCGGCCCCCGTCTCGTGCGCCTTTTCCCGGCCGGCTCGGAGGAAAATCTTCTGGCCGAAGTGCCCCATCTGGCCTGGGAAACCCCCTTCGGCCGGTACACCCCCTACGGAGGACACCGCCTCTGCCATGCCCCGGAGGCCATGCCCCGCTCCTATATCCCCGATAACCAGGGGCTGCTCATTGAGGAACTGCCCGACGGCGTGCTCCTGCGTCAGCCCGCCGAAGCGGGTACGGGAATTCAGAAAAGTCTGGAAGTCCATCTTCACCCCGGGAAGATGGCCCTGACCCTGCACCATGACCTTCGCAACGAGGGGCTCTGGGCGGTCGAACTGTCCCCCTGGGCGATCACCCAGTTGCGTCTGGGCGGCGTAGCCATACTGCCACAGACGGTTATCCCGCTGGGAGGCGAAAATCTTCTGCCGAACCGCAATCTGGTCCTCTGGCCCTATACCCGCTGGGGCGACCGTCGCCTGCATTTCTATGACGACTTCCTGATCGTCGAGGCGCTACCGATTCCTTCCCCCTTCAAAATCGGCTATCTGAACGGACGAGGCTGGATGGCTTACTTGCGCCAAGGGGTCCTTTTCTGCAAGCGCTTCCTCCCCCAGATCGAACAGCCCCATCCCGACCTGAACTGCAACACGGAAGTCTATGCCAACGATGCCTTTATCGAATTGGAGACGGTCGCCCCGCTCTGCCGACTGGAGCCGGGCCAGACGGTCCGACATACGGAGCAGTGGGAATTTTACACCGGTCTGGAAGTGCCACCGACCCCGGCAGGAATCCGCGAGGTGGCCGCTCTGCTCGATTGAGGACCTACCCGAAGACAGGCATAGGATTTTCTGGTCCGTCCACGGGTTTCCGGATAGGCTCTTAAAAACGCGCTTGTGTCCGGAAACTCCGAATGCATAGCCGGATAAGATTCCGGGGTTATGAGGAAGGCCGGCCGTGGGGAGCCTTTCGTAGACCTGCTCGATCCCGCGTGAGGCGCGAAGAAACCCATCCTACTGCCGGTAGCGGTTGGTGATCGGCAGGCGGCGGTCCTTGCCAAAGGCCCGGGGGGTGATCTTGATGCCCGGAGCCCCCTGGCGGCGCTTGTACTCGTTTCCGTCCACCAGGCGGAGGATGCGGCGCACCGTCTCCTCGTCATAGCCCAGGGCCACGATCTCCCCCAGGCTGCGGTCCTCTTCCACATAGGCCTGCAGGATGGGGTCCAGGACGGCATAGGGACCCAGGGCATCCTCGTCGCGCTGGTCGGGCCGAAGTTCGGCCGAGGGGGGCCGCGTCAGGATGCGCTCCGGAATCACCTCTCCCCGGGCGTTGCGGTAGCGGGCCAGCCGATAGACCTGGGTCTTGAGGACGTCCTTGAGCACGGCAAAGCCGCCGGCCATATCTCCGTAGAGGGTACAGTAGCCGGTCGCCAGTTCGCTTTTGTTGCCGGTGGTCAGCACCAGCCAGCCGAACTTGTTGGAGAGGGCCATCAGGATGTTGCCCCGGATACGGGCCTGGATGTTCTCCTCCGTCACATCCGGGGCAAGCCCCCGAAAAGGTTCCGCCAGGGTATCCAGGTAGGATTGGAAAATATCGTCAATCGGGATGGTCAGAAGGCGGATGCCCAGGTTATGGGCCAGGGCTTCGGCATCCTCCCGGCTGATGGGGGAGGAGTAGCGCGTGGGCATATAGACGCCGACGACATTCTCCGGCCCCAGCGCATCGGCGGCGATCGTCGCCGTCAGGGCCGAATCGATCCCGCCGGAGAGGCCCACCACCACCTGGCGAAAGCCGTTCTTGCGCACATAGTCTCGGGTGCCCAGCACCAGGGCCTGGTAAAGTTCGGCCTCCCGTTCCTTCTCTTCCCGGCCCCTTTCCCCCGGGGGAAGAATCCCACGCCCTTCCTCTGGAAAGGAGACAGGGGTAAGCGAAACCCATTCCACCTGCTCCAGCCCGACGGCCCGCTCCTGGCGTTGCCGGGGGTCATGGAGGCGCAGGCGGAAGACCTCCCGGAGGTCCAGGTCGAGCACCAGAAGGTCCTCCTCAAAGGAGCGGGCGCAGGCCAGGACTTCTCCCCGGGCATCCAGGACCAGGCTTCCGCCGTCAAAGACCAGTTCATCCTGTCCGCCTACCAGGTTGCAATAGGCGATAAAGACCACGTTGTCGGCGGCGCGGGTGCCCAACATGCGCTCCCGCGCCCGTCCCTTGCCGACATGGTAGGGGGAGGCGGAGATGTTGACCACCAGTTGGGCGCCGGCCAGGGCCTGTACCTCGGTCGGGCCGGCCGGATACCAGA
The DNA here is from genome assembly GCA_034433695.1 of Chloroflexia bacterium. GTDB lineage: Bacteria > Chloroflexota > Chloroflexia > DTKN01 > DTKN01 > JASFBA01. The sequence goes on along the minus strand of DAOUAK010000079.1, from coordinate 590 downwards.
TGTCCTCGCAGATGTTGACCCCGACGATGGCCTCCCCCAGGCGAAAGACCAGCGGGCGTTTTCCGGGACGAAAGTAGCGATTTTCGTCAAAGACGCCGTAGTTAGGCAGATAGATTTTATGGTAGATGGCGGCGATTCGGCCGTCGTGGAGCAGGGCGGCGGCGTTGTAGATGTCGCTTTCGTCCTGGTCCACAAAGCCGACCAGGGCGGTCAGGCCGGAGGTCTGGGCGGCAACTTCCCCCAGGGCCGCCCGATTGGCCTGCAGGAAACTGGGCATGAGGAGCAGGTCCTCCGGGGGGTAGCCGGGGATGGCCATTTCGGGAAAGACGACCAGGTGGGCTCCCCACCGGCGGGCCTGGGAAAGGGCGGCGATGACCTTTTCTGTGTTTCCCTTCAGGTCGCCCACGGTGGGGTTGATCTGGGCCAGAGCCAGGCGGAAGTTCATGGCATCCACTCCTTTTCATCGGGCCGGTCATCCGGACGTTTTTCCTATTATATCGGCTTCTCCCCTAGAGGGCAACCGGCAAAAATTTGGGACACACCCGGTATATCGCGGGGCCCAACCGGGTGGGGGCAGGGCATTGCCCTGC
>DAOUAK010000078.1:0-2781 GCA_034433695.1 Chloroflexia bacterium | reverse complement strand
GTCCGGGTCATCGTGGTCCCCGTCAGCCAATCCTGCCAGTCCCCTCCGTCCACCCGCACCTGGAGGTCGTAGGTGGCGATGCCGGAGGGGGCATCCTGCCCACCCCATTCTACCACAATTTGGGGGCTGGTGCTTCGAGGCGGGAGCGGCGAGACCTGCGAGGCCGGCGGGCCGAACCCTGGGGGCCCGTCGGCGCAGGCCGACGGCGGGCGCGACGTCGCCCGAGAAGGCCGATTTCAATCGGTGTATCCCCGGCCGGCCCTTTGGGGGTGCGGCCTCGCGCATCCCCCCTGGGGCATCCCCGCTTCCGGCCGGCGGGCCGAAGCCTGCGGGCTCAAGGCGTACCCCGAAGCGCCGGCCCTTTGCTGGGAGCAGGACCCCCGTCATCCCCGCCGGGGGGCTTGCAGCCCTCGGTTTCAAGTGGGTCGCCCCTGAGCGTCTCGCTCTGGCAGTTATGCCCGACCGCCCGGCCGAGCTGTCTGGTTGCCTGGGTGCTGGCCGGGAGCGTTCGGCTCTGGGATGGCGCGATGTAGCTGGCCAGAGAACTGTGATTTTCCACCTCCCTGAAGCGTCGAACCGCCAGGTTGCAGCAAGATATGTCTTCTTCTGTCGATCCGGACCACTCCCTACTGCCTCGGGGTAAATAGCATTGCCCCGTCTTCGGTTGCAAACCAGAGCCTTCCCAGGGAGTCCCAGGCCATATCATTGACCCCGCTTCCGATCCAGCCGCTATCTATGAAAGGAGGAAGTTTCCAAGGAGGATCATACCGCCACCATTGGGTGTCATCTGGCGACAGCAGAAGGAGGGTACCCGCAGATGTGCTGAACCACTTGTATCCATCTGGGGTTATAGAGACGGATAGTGGGGTGTAGTCGGGCTGGTGAATACGCCACTGGTCTCCTTCCACTTCGACAATGGTATTGGCAGCAATCCACAGGCGATTTTGTTGGTCTATGGCGATGTCCCAGAGGTCTACTCCTGAGGAATGTCTTAGAGGAATCTTAACATGCTCGGCAATGTAGCCGATCCAGAGCCAACGGTTTCCCACAGGATCGTATTCGGCTAGGGCTGCAGTATCCATTGTCCCGATCCAGATATGTCCTTCGGTATCGATGGCAAGGGAATGATATAGGCCTAGGCGACCAGGGCTCCCTACATAAACTATCTTATCATCCGGATAAACTACGGAGAGCCCAGAGGATGATAAAACCCATATATTGCCCATTCGGTCCTCGGCCAGTTCGATAATGTAATTATCGGGCAAATCCGAGTTTCCGATGTGAAAGGCTTCCCAGGAAATGCCATCAAATCGACGTAGTCCTCCCCCCGTGGTAGCAACCCAGACCCGGTCCTTCTGATCAACTAGGACATCCACAGTGCGATCAACCCCTAGCCCATCACCAGCCTGGTAGTGCGTCCAGGTCCCATCACTGGACAGAACACTTACTCCTTTGAGAGTGGCAAACCACACATTTCCTTTACCATCTACAGCAACACCGTGCACATCGTTACAGACTAAGCCATCGGCCTCGGTGAAAAGATCCCATTTTCCCCGGGGGGCACCCACGACATCCAGGCAGGCACACACCAATATGGATAAAAGGCAAAAAATAAGATACGGGAGTCCCCTGCTTACTCTCACCATGTCCATACCTCCCAATCAATTCCCAGGTTGCTAAGAATATCCAAGAGTACATCTGCCCCAGGATACCAACCGAAAGAGGTGACGTACGTCTCGTAAACGGGGTGATCGGGATTGAGTGCCGCAAGCCAGAAGCGCCGGGAGTCATCGCCGAATGTTTGGTAGAGTTCCAGAAACTTTTCTTTATTCGTTACGGTGAAACCTACAGAGCAAAATATTACACCACGGCGGCTTGCACGAGAAATGCTCATGTCTATTATTGGAGTATACCCGCTTCCTGCAATCCCTCCCGCGAATGCGATTGCTTCTTTCAGAATGTCTCGGATGGCTTCCAAATTAGAGGTTATCTCTCTGTTGATACCGTGTACTGACGCACCCAGCAACGCGTCTGCCAGAAGCGGTAGACCACTAAGGACTATGTTGTAGGCAACATCTTCAACGAAAGCGATAGGTCTATAATACCCAAGGAGAAGATCGATATAGGCAAGCAATGCTCTGGCTTGGTCTAGGGTGATGAGAAAATGCCCATCCTTGTCCATATACCGCAGAGGGTTGCCCAGACAATAAGTGTAGCGGTTTAGCCGCTGAGGCGATACCGGACCACTAGGCTGCTTCGTTTGCCTTCTGGCCTGCCCATCCCGCTGAAACCAGAAACCGTACTGGGCGATTTCTCGATTTTCCTCCCCTACCTGAGCGATAAAACCTGGTTCGAAGACGCCCACCAGTAGAGGCGTCAGGGCGACATGTTTGTTCTCATCCGGCACCACCGTATCCGGCTGCACAAATCTCCCCAACGCCGGGTCATAGTAGCGGGCCCGGTAGTAGAGGAGGCCCACCCCGGCGTCCAGCCGCTGCCCGGTGAAACCGAGCGCCGTGGGCATCTCTCCGGCCTGCACCCGTATCCCCCCATACGGCAGGTAGCGCACCTCTCCCACCACACCCCCCGCCTCGTCCGTCGCCACCACCGGACTCCCCAGGTGGTCCAGGTGCAGATAGACCACCGGCCCGGCCGGCCCATCTTCCCCCACCAACCGCACCACCACCGGAAGCGCCCCCAGGAAATACGTCTTGCGCACCCGCGCCACCACCCGCGTCTCCGCATCGGGCCCGGCCGGCCACCCCTCGGCATTCCCCGCCC
>DAOUAK010000077.1:0-5206 GCA_034433695.1 Chloroflexia bacterium | reverse complement strand
CGTTGCTGGAGACGAGGAGGCCGGCGGTGTAGGTGCCGGGAGCCATGCCGGTGGAGTCGAAGAGGACGGTCACGGTGGTGCACTCACCGGGAGCCACCGTCCCGCTCACCGGGCTTTCGCTCAGCCAGGGGATGTCCAGGACGACCTGCCCCTCCAGACGGAAGGCAAAGTCGTCGGCGATAAAGATGTCGTAGGCGTCGTAGAGCGCTTCAAAGTCCTGGTTGGCGTAGGCGTCGGTGTTGCCGCCGATCGGCTGATCCCAGAGGACACCATCGGGGACGGCCGGAGCCGGCCGAACGGGGCGGTAGGCAACGGCGTAGGTGCTCACCGGCAGGCTGGGCACCGGGCCCTGAACCGGCCGGCCGGCCGGAACGAACGGCGTCCCCGCCAGAGCCAGCGTCATCGAAAGTTCGCTCAGGCTCCAATCCAGCGGGGCATCCCCCACGTTGCAGATAGAAAGTGTCTGCGTGGTCACCGTATCCGGGCACTGCTCCGCCGAAAGCGCGGCCGGGCTGACCTCGATATCCGGCGCCAGCGGCTGGGTCACCGGGACGGTGTGCGCCATGGAGACTTCGCTGCACGGGTTGGTGGCGGTGACGATGACCGTGTAGTCGCCCGGCGCAGTGTAGACGTGGGTGGCGGTGATGCCGCTGCCGTAGTTGCCGTCGCCAAAGTTCCAGACAAAGTTGATCGGCTGGCTGGCCGTAGGCGGCTCGTAGGAGGCGGTGAAGGTGACGACCGTTCCGGCCGGCGGCTCCGGCAGCGACCAGGTGAAGTCGACCGAAGTGAGCGGCTCACACTGACCCAGGCAGTGCAACGTCAAGGGGATGTCCAGTGGGCTGTTGCAGGGGTCGTTGCTCAAGATGCGCAGCGTGCCGGTCAGGTCCACGACGTCGCTCACCGGGCAGTGGAAGGTCACATCCACCAGGGTGGACTCCTCGGGCGGGATGGTGCCGGTGATGGGGTTTTCCCAGACCCAGGGGATGTCCTGCAGACAGGCGGCTTCCGCTGCGGCATAGGCGTCGATGCGGCCCCAGCCGTAGACGTTGTTGGCGCCGTCCGGACAGGGCGAGCCGCCGCAGGTGAGGCCCTGGATGCAGGTGGCCGTGCTGGTGATGATGTACTCGGTGGCGGCGATGTCGCCTACGAGCGTGGGGTTGCACGACCAGAGCATGGCCGCCAGGCCGGCGGTGTGCGGGGAGGCCATCGAGGTGCCGCTATAGCCGCAGTTCCAGGAGTTGGTGGGCACCGAGGAGCAGATGTTCACGCCCGGCGCAGAGACCTCCGGCTTGATTTCTCCCCAGCAGGAAGGACCACGGCTGGAGAAGGAAGCGATGACGTCGTTCGAGTCGGTCGCCCCGGAGGCGAAGGACTGGGGGTAGTCGCCCGGCGAGCCTGCGGTGTTGCAGGCCGAGCCGGAGTTGCCGATGGAAAAGGCCGGGAAGATGCCGGCCGCCCGCCAGGCCGTGACGTAAGACTGGTACCAGGTGTTGCACCCGCCGCCACCCCAGGAGTTGTTGACGATGTGCGGACGGTTCGCGGGGCTCCCGCCGGGCTGCAGGAGCCAGTTCGCGCAGGCCATGAGCGCGCTCGAGGAGCAGGAACTGCTCTCGCACCCCTTGCACATGATGAACTGGGCATCGGGGGCCATGCCGACGATGTAGGTGAGGGAGGGGTCATCGTCGCCGACCATCGTGCCCATGGTGTGGGTGCCGTGGCCGTTGTTATCGCAGACCGTGCCGCCGCAGATGTTCGAGGGGTCGAGCCAGCAGGCCGGGTCGGTCGGGTTGGCGGCGCACTTGTAGGCCTGGTCCAGGGCGGGGTGGTTCCACTGCACGCCGGTATCGATGTTGGCTACAAGAATCCCCTGGCCGCGGGCACCAAAGTCGGCCCAGGTCTCGGGCGCGCGGACCTTGATGAGCCCCCAGTCCACCGTGGCCTCGGGCACCGGCGCGTTCGGGTCAATCAGCGGCTCCAGAGGATAGGAGCGGTTGCCGAAGGCTCCCACTACCTCGGGGAACTTGAGCACCTGCTCGAACTGGGTTCGGGTCAGCCGGACCAAGAGGGTATTATTGAGGTTGACGGTGTATTCGATCCCCTGCGACTCCAGCCACTTGCGCACATTGGCCTGGGAGCGGTCGGCCAGGGCCTGGAGGGTATCCACCACCCAGCGGCCGCGGGCTTCCCAATCCTTGATGCGGGTGGCCGGGCTGAGGTCCACCTCGCCGGCAAAGGCGAGGAAGATGTCGGCCTTGCCGTCGGCCGAGGCGGCAAACTCCTCCTCGATGTAGGAGTCCACGCCAAAGTAGGCCGGCCGGATGACCAGGCCGCCTTCCGCGGCCAGCGTGGGCGAGATCTCGCGGATTTCCCAGGTCAGAGTAACGTGCCCTCGGTTGGCGATCTCCAGGGGGTAGGTGACGGGGATGCTGTAGTAGCCGACGACGTCAAAGGCCGTCGGGTTGGTCTCGATGGCCGGCCGCTGGAGGCAAAAGTCCTGCTGGGTCGGGGAGGTCGTGGTCACCGGCACGGTGTAGGGGCCCTCATCCTGATAGCCGGGGGCGGATGCCGTGGCCTCATAGGTACAGGCCGGCACGCTGGCGGTATAGTAGCCGGAGGAATCCACCGGCAGGTCGAGGCCGGTCGGCTCCAGATGCACCCTGGCCGGCGTACAGGTGGCCTGTGTGCAGCCCTCCTCATAGTCCATCACATAGCCGTGGATAATGCCCATGTTGAAGGCGCACGGCTGCTTCAGGTGCTGGTTGATGTTGGAGTAGGCGAAGCCGCCGGTGGAACCGTTTACCACATAGGCATCCATCCCGTAGGCATCGCCCTCGACGCGGTAGACCGCGGCCGCAGGGTCCGGGCCGTAGTGCCAGGCGCCGTCCAGTGCGCTGTAGTACATCGAGTGCGGCCAGAGGGCAAAGGCAGAGTCCACCCCGTTGACGATCCACAACTGGAAGTCCGGGCCGGGCGGGTCGAGGACAAAGTCTGCGCCGCCCCAGTGAGCCAGAGGCAACTGCCCCAGGTCGGCGTTGGGGGCGTTGAAGGAGGCGGTGGCAAAGTTATAGCACTGGGTATCGGCAAAGACGACCGAACTCGAGTCCACCCCGCCGGCCACGCAGACGCCGCCGCTGGGGAGACCGGGGAGCACCCCCGGCGGGATGTACCAGGAGGAGTGGAAGTCAAAGCCGGCCGGGTGCAAGGTAAAGTTGCCCAGGTTCTGGACGGTATGGGCTGCGGGGTCGTAGCGGTAGAGGGCGTTCGTGTTGCCGCCGCCCGGGGTGGTCGCCCCACCGGAGATGTAGCACATGTTCGTTCCGAAATGGAGGCCGTCGGCCACGTCGGGCGCCCACAGCCCGTTGGAGGGGAAGCCGGAGGGCACGGCGGCAGTCGTCCAGGAGTTTGTGTCGATGTTATAGATGTGCCAGTTCGTAGCTCCGGAGATCGTGTCGTTAAAGATGGCGATGATGTCCTGGCCGGAGGCGTTCTGGCCCAGGCAGCCGTCCACGGCGTAAGCGATGGCCGGAGCGGGCTCGGTCGGGCCGGTGGTCCAGGAGTTGGTATCGGGGTTATAGATATTCACCGAGCCGCCTGCCCCGTACCCACCGATGCGGTAGACCCGGGGGCCGGCCCCGGCATCCCAGTAGTAGACCACATCGTCCATCGAGGAGTTCGGGGAGGTGGCGCGAAGTTCGAAGGTGGGCTGGGTGTTGGGGGAAAGTCGGGTCTCGGCCACAGCCGTATCGGAGTACGGCGAGGACTGGGCCTGGACCAGGATGTCCACCGTGTCCATCGCGCCCGGGCAGACGTTGTTGGGGATCGTTACAGAGACGTTCAAAGGTGCGTTACCGCCCTGCGGAATCGGCCCCACGGTGGCGGGACAGGTGGTCGGCCAGGTGTAGCCGCTGCAGGTAACGTTGAAGGTGTCCTGCTGCCCGGTGTAGTTAAAGACGGCGAAGGTGTGGTTGACGGCCACGCCGGAGCAGTCCTCCTTGTGCGAGAAATCGGGCTGGACGATGACTCCGGTGGGCAGGCCGATCTTGAAGGCCGTGCCATCGGGGCAGGAGTTCGCCTGGCGGCAGGCGTACTGCAAGCCGTGGTCGCCGGGGACGTTGTTCCCCTGAATCCCCTCGACCGAGTTGCTGCAGTTCTCCGAGCCGCCGTCGTTGTACTGGAAGATCATGTCCCCACCGGAGGTCAGGATCACCTCAAAGTCGCCGGCTACGCCTCCACCGTAGTGGTACCAGTTGTAGTACTGCACCACCAGACACTGCTGCGACGAGTACCCCGGGTAGGGGCAGGAGGAGAAGGTCTGGCGGTACACCCCGCCGGTGGAGTAGTTCGGGTAGAGGTCGTCGAACATCAGGGCGATGTGGTTGGCCGGGTTCGAGGCGTTCGGGTAGGGGCAGTAGGCGTACAGGGAGGAAGAGCCGGTGTCGAACTCGATGTGGCCGTTGCTGGAGACGTAGAACTGGGTCTTGGCCACACCGTAGAAGTTGAAGGTGAAGCCGATCGGGAAGGGGCCGGCGTAGGAGTCGTCCGTCAGGCCGGAGATCAGCGTACCGGTGGTGTGGATGTCCACGTAACTGAAGGGAGTGGTCTGGCCGAGGTAGCCGTAGCCATCGGGGCCGGGCCAGACGGCGGTGGGGCCCGTTTCGACGGCCGGAGGGGGGCCTTCGGGGGCGATGCCGGTGGCGGCCGGCCCGGAGGGCTTCGGCGGTTGGGCCTCCGGCCCCTGCGCAGAGACGGCCGGGCCGATGAGGCCAGAGAGGAGAAGGAGCATGGCCAGAAGCGCCCAGAATCGCTTCATCGAGATCCTCCTTGTTGCTACCCAGGGTCCGCCTGCTTACGCCGGGTGAGGCGACCTCCTAAGGGTGGGCAGCCCGGTTAAGCCGCTGCCGGGGGCAGGACGAGACCAGACCGACGCCGGGAAGAGGACAGCCCGTATCACCTCCTTGCAAGGCGTTCTACAGGCCTGTTCCGGCCGGAAATCTCGGGAGATTCGAGCGGCCGGGATGATTACATTATACCACCCTCCTGAGAAGTTGTCAAGCGCGATTGCCGGAGGCGTAGGGCTTTTCAATTTTCTAACCCAACCAGGACTTCCGAGGTCAAAGTTCTGCGAGGCTATCCTCAGATGCCTTCGGAGGGGCCAGGAATGCTTGGCCCATGCCGGATATTCGGCTGTTCTGAGACGGCTTCCCGA
>DAOUAK010000076.1:0-1895 GCA_034433695.1 Chloroflexia bacterium | reverse complement strand
TCGGGAAGCCGTCTCAGAACAGCCGAATATCCGGCATGGGCCAAGCATTCCTGGCCCCTCCGAAGGCATCTGAGGATAGCCTCGCAGAACTTTGACCTCGGAAGTCCTGGTTGGGTTAGAAAATTGAAAAGCCCTACTTTAGCCACCCCCACTTGACAGGGCCGGCCTTTTCGTGTATAATTCATTCAAATATTTGAAAGGATTGCAGAAATGGAAGCACCGGACGAACGACTGGAACAGGAAATCGCCCTCTTGCACGGCCACATCTGCGAGGGGTTGGGCGACCCTAAGCGGGTGCTCATCCTCTACCTCCTGGATGCCCGCCCCCGCAACGTGGGTGAACTGGCCGAGGCCCTGGGCATCCCCCAACCCACCGTCTCCCACCACCTCAAGATCCTCCGCGACCGCGGCCTCATTCTGGCCCGCAAGGAGGGAACGTCCGTCTACTACTCCCTGGCCGACCGCCGGATCATCGTCGCCCTGGACCTGATGCGGGAGATGCTGGCCGACATCCTTACCCGGCGAGCCAGTCTCGTCCGCTCCCCCTGAAATCCGGACAGAGGAGGAAAGCGATGCACCGGTTGACCGCCGCACAGCAAGAAATGCTCCGCACCATCTTTCACAACCGCGTAACCACCGATCCGCTGGAGTGTCGCATCTACGGCCACGATGTCGGCACATGCCGCCGCTCGTTCGGCCGCTCATCGGTCGGGCCCGGGCGGCCGCCGTCGTTCAGCCCAAGGATGAGGAGGAAATCGTCCGCCTGGTGCGCTGGGCCCGCGAAGAAGGCATCCCCCTCATCCCCAGGGGCAAGGCCACCTCGGGCTACGGTGGAGTTCTGCCGGTTCGGGGCGGCATCATCGTGGACTTTTGGCGGATGCGCGAGGTTCTCGCCGTGGATGCCGCGGCCCAGACGGTTACCGTCCAGCCCGGTATTGTTTGGGAAGACCTGGAGAAGGAACTTCACAAACAGGGCCTGGACCTGTGCCTCTATCCCTCCAGCGCGCCTTCTTCCACGGTGGGAGGGTGGTTGGCCCAGGGAGGCTTCGGCTACGGCTCCTTCGAGTACGGCGCCTTCAAGGAAAACGTCGTCTCGGCCCGCCTTGTCCAGCCCGATGGGGAAGTGCGCGAACTTTTCGGCCCCGAACTTTCCCTGGTGGCCGATGCCGAAGGCATCACCGGCCTGATCACGCAGGTCACGCTGCGCGTGCGTCCGCTGGAGGAGACGGTGGTCCTGGGGGCCCGCTTCGGTGAAGCCCGCTGGCTGGCCGCCGCCCTGCGCGAGATCGTCGGGGAGAAGGTGCCGGTCTGGTCGGCTTCCTTCTTCAACCCGACCATGGCCCGCCTCCGCAACCGGCTTCCGCCGAAACTGGAGCACGGTCATCCGGTCGAAGAGGAGCGTCCCGAACTGCCCGCCGTCTACTGTGCCCTCCTGGCCTACCCGGCCTCCCGGGCGGCCGAGGTCACCCCGGCCCTGGAGCGCATCATCGCCCGAAACGGCGGCGAGCGTTGCATGGAAGGCCTGGCCGAGCACGAGTGGGAGGAGCGTTTTCGCATTATGGCGGTCAAGCGTCTGGGCCCCTCGCTGATTCCCACGGAGGTGGTAGTGCCGCTGGAGCATCTGGAGCACCTTCTGGCCGACTGGGAGCGGAAAATTCGCCTGCCCATCGCCATCGAGGGCATGGTGGCCGGGGGAGCGAACCCCCAGGTCACCTTGCTCGGCTTTATCCTGCACGATGAGCGCTCCCCGGCCTTCAATTTTGCCTTCGGTCTGGCCCTCTCGGCCATCGTACAGGCGAAAAAGTACGGTGGACGGGCCTATTCCAGCGGCCTTTACTTTGCCCATGAAGCCGAGCACATCCTGGGCCGCGAACGTCTGGCCGCCCTACGGGCCT
>DAOUAK010000075.1:0-7511 GCA_034433695.1 Chloroflexia bacterium | reverse complement strand
GGCTCCATCCACCGGGGAAACCAGAAGTTGCACCACCGGACCCGTAGGGCATCGCGGACATCCCCGTACCGCTTCCGCCGAACTTCGCTCCCAGCGTTTCCCCCCGTCTTCCGTCCGATAGACCCGGCCGGCCCAACTGCCGGCATAAAGGACTCCCTTGTGGAAGGGGTCCACCGCCAGGGAAAAGATGCGCTCTTCCCCCAGCCCGGCCGTGAAACGCCTCCAACTTCGCCCCCCATCGTCGGAACGGTACACCCCGGCCAGCGGCAGGAAGGTGGGCAGGTCCCGCCGCGCCGCATAGAGCACCGCCGAATCGAAGGGGTCCACCAGAAGGACATGCGGGTAGAGAAGTTCCCGGCTCAGGAGGGACCAACTCTCCCCCCCATCGGTGGAGCGGAAAAGGCCCTCCGCCCCGCCCAGGTAAAGGACCCGGGCCTCGTGGGGGTCCACCGCCACCGCCCCCACCGGACCGCTGGGGACGGCCAGCACCTCTACCTTTCCATCGGGGGAACCGGCCAGGGCCGGTGTTACCCCTCCTTCGCCCTGCAGGACGGCCAGAAACACTCCGGACAGAAGCAGTACCACTCTCCAGGTCCTCGCTTTCACCTTTTTCCTCCTTCCCTTTCACAGTCCCAGGGGGATCGTGCCCACAACCTCGTGGCGCTGCACGCCGGCCGCCGGCTCCCCTCCGGCAGCGGTCGGCAAAGACTGGGGAAAGGCCACCGGAGGCTCTCCCGCCCCCTGGGGTCTCCCGGCCACCGCCGGCCCGGTCAGGCCCACCCAGACCGGCACCACAACCGCCGGGCCGGCCAGGGCCGGCCCAACCCCGCTGCCGCTTGCCGCCTTTTCTCGCCGCTTCGAGGACATCCCTCCTCCTTTCAACCCGCTTTCGAGTACCGGCCGGCCGAAACGTCCATCCTATCACCTCCTTCGCTTTCTCTCGGCCGGGCCGCCGGCCCGTTTACACCTATTATACCACACCTATTGCAATTTGTCAAGTCCCCATAATGCTCAAGATTTATCGGCATCGTTTCCTTGCCTCCCTTCCATCCCTCCGCAAGCATGGGGACCGTCTTGGTCCTCCCTTGACCTTTTCCCCTCTCCGACCGCCCAGGGAACCGGTCTTTTTTAGGTTACACCACCTGGAGCACCCTTTCCGCACGGCCGGCTTACTTTTCCCCTACTTCCTACCGACGGAAGATGCCCCTTTCCTCAACGGCCTCCAGCCCTCCCCTTTCGCCTCTATCCCCCATGTCTTTCCGGCCAAGGAGGCCCCTCGGATACGGAGTTCGCTCCATTCAGGGAAACGACCCGGTTTGACAGTCCTCCGGACGGCGTTGTACAATAGCCTCGCCCGAAATGCCGGGCCATCTATGTACCCGCGGGATGAAACGATGGCACAACCACTTCTGGACATCCTGGTGCTGGGACTTTTTCAGACCAACTGCTACCTGATCGGCTGCCCGGAGACGCGGGAGGCCCTGGTGCTGGATCCCGGTGGAGAAGTGTCCCCCATCCTGGAGCGGGCCCAGGCCCAGGGGCTGAATATCCGTCTCGTCGTGAACACCCACGGACACTATGACCACATCGTGGGCAACGCCGAACTGATCCGCCGGACGGGAGCGCCCCTGGCTGTTCACGAACTGGATGCGCCGCTCCTCTACGCTCCCCAATACGACTTCTCTGCCCTGCTGGGGCTGCGACGGGAACCTTGCCGGCCGACACGCCTCCTGCGCGACGGAGATACGGTGGAGGTGGGGACGCTTTCCTTCCGGGTACTGCACACCCCCGGCCATACGCCGGGGAGCATCTGCCTCCTGGGGGAAAGCCTCCTCTTCAGCGGGGACACCCTCTTCCACCTGGGCGTCGGACGGACCGACCTGCCGGGCGGCGATATGGAGGCCCTCATCCGTAGCCTGGAAAAAGTCTTGCTGCCCCTGGACGATGGCCTGGTCGTCTATCCGGGCCACGGGCCGAGGACGACCATCGGTTACGAGAAAAAATACAATCCCTTTCTCTAACTGCGGGAGGTTCCGGGATGGCGAAAATCAGTGTGATCGGGATGGGCTATGTGGGGCTGGTCACCGCCGCCTGCTTTGCCGACCTGGGCAACGAGGTCTGGAGTGTAGAACTGGACGGGAACAAGGTGGAACTCTTGCAGAAGAACAAGGCCCCCTTCTACGAGCCGGGCCTGGAAGAACTGATCGCCCGTAACGCCGCCGCCGGCCGGCTGCACTTTACCACCCGCTATGAGGAGGCCATCCCCCACGCGGACTTTATCTTCATCTGCGTGGGTACCCCGATGGCCGAAAACGGTGCCGCCGAACTCCGGTACGTCCAGATGGCCGCCGAATCGATCGGCCCGAATTTGCGTGACTATACCATCATCGTCAACAAGAGCACCGTGCCCATCGGCACCGGCGATATGGTCACCGAAATCCTCAGCCGATATGCCGACCCCAGCACCTTCGCCGTGGTCTCCAACCCCGAATTCCTGCGCGAGGGCTCGGCCGTCAATGACTTTTTCAACCCCGACCGCATCGTGCTAGGAGCCGGCGACCGGACAGCGGCGGAGAAGGTGGCCGAACTGCACGCCCCCCTGAACGCCCCGGTCATCATCACCGACCTGCACACCGCCGAGATGATCAAATACGCCTCCAACGCTTTCCTCGCCACCCGCATCTCCTTTATCAACGAGATCGCCCACATCTGCGAACGGCTGGGCGCCGACGTGAAGGAGGTGGCCCGAGGGATGGGGATGGACCGCCGCATCGGCCCCCACTTTCTCAACGCCGGCGTGGGGTTCGGGGGCTCCTGCTTCCCCAAAGACGTCCGCGCTCTGGCCTATATGGCCAAGGCCCAGGATTGCCACCCCCAACTCCTTCAGGCCGTGCTGGAGATCAACGACGATGCCCGGCGGCGCTTTGTGGGGAAACTCCTGGAGATGGTCGGCGACCTGCGGGGAAGGACGATCGGGGTGCTGGGCCTCTCCTTCAAGCCGAACACCGACGACATGCGCGAGGCCCCTTCTATCGAGATCATCACCCGCATCCACGAAATGGGAGCCGAGGTCAAGGCCTACGACCCGGTCGCCATGCCGCGGGCAGAGGAACTCATGCCCTGGGTGACCTACTGCGCTACCCCCTACGATGTGGCCAAAGGGGCCGATGCCCTGCTCGTCATTACCGAATGGAACGAGTTCAAACAGTTGAATATGGAGCGCATCCGCGACCTGATGCGTGAGCCGGTGCTTCTGGACGGCCGCAACGTCTACGAACCGACCGAAATGCGCCGGCTGGGCTTTCGTTACTACGGCGTGGGACGACCGTAGAAGCGACGAGCGTTCCTCTGCGCCGGGAAACGGCCGTGAAAGAAGGAAGGCCCGATGGAGTTGCAGGTAGGGGTGGACATCGTGGAAATTTCCCGCGTCCAGGCGGTGCTGGAGCGCTTCGGCGAACGCTTCCTCCGTCGCCTCTACACCCCGGCCGAGCAGGACCTCTGTCGCGGTCGGGTGCCGGAACTGGCCGTGCGCTTTGCCGCCAAGGAAGCGACGATGAAGGCACTGGGGACGGGAAGGCGGGGAGTGGGCTGGCGGGAGATCGAGATCCTTTCCGACCGGCGCGGCCGGCCGCTCCTCTTTTTGCACGGGCGGGCCCGGGAACGCGCCGCCGAACTGGGCCTCCAGCACTTTGCCGTAAGCCTTTCCCACGAACGCCACCTGGCCGTCGCCACCGTCGTCGCCTGGGGCGAGAGAGACCGGGATGATCGTTGACGCCCATACCCATATCTTTCCCCCCGAAATCTGTGCCCACCGGGAGCGCTACCGGGCCCGCGATGCCTGGTTCTCCCTCCTCTACGAGGACCCCCGGGCGCGCATGGCCACGGCCGACGACCTCATCGCCGTCATGGACCTGGACGGCGTAGACCGGGCCGTGGTCTGCGGCTTTGCCTGGGCCGACCTGGGCCTCTGCCGGGAACATAACAACTACCTCCTGGACTGCCTGAGCCGCCATCCCGACCGGCTCATCGGGCTGGCCGTGGTGCAGCCCCGGGCCGGCCGGGCCGCCGTGCGGGAACTGGAGCGCAGCCTGGAGGCCGGCCTGAGCGGCCTGGGCGAACTCTTCCCCGACGGACAGGGCTTTTCTCTGGAGGACCGCGACCTTCTCTCCCCTCTGCTCTCGGTCCTCCAGGAGCGCGGCCGGCCGCTCCTGACCCACACGAGCGAGCCGGTGGGACACGAGTACCGGGGCAAGGGGCATACCCTGCCCCAGCACGTCATCTCCCTGGCCCGGAACTTTCCCGAACTCAAAATCGTCTGCGCCCACTGGGGCGGAGGGCTGCCCTTCTACGAACTGATGCCCGAGGTCGCCCAGGCCCTGGGCAATGTCTTCTACGATACGGCGGCCTCCCCCTACCTCTACCGCTGGCGGATCTTCTCCGTGGGGGTGGAGATGGTGGGGGCGCATAAAATCCTCTTCGGAAGCGACTTTCCCCTGATTCGCCCCCGCACCTACCTGGCCCACCTGGCCCAGTTGCCGCTGGAGGAGGAGACACGTCGGACCATCCTGGGGGAGAATGCGCTTCGTCTGTGGGGTGTCCCGGCATAAGCCCTGCCGTCGCCTCCCCGCGCCTTTCCGCACCCGGCCGTCAAAGGCGCTTCACCCATACCCCGACCCTCTCCCCCGTGGGGAGGAAGCCGAACCACCGGTAGAGGCGCTGGGAGCGTCGGTTTTCCTCCTGGGTGTTCAGGCCGATCCATTCGATTCCCCGGGATCGGAGGAGGACAAAGGCCTCGGCCAGGAGACGAACCCCGACCCGCCGCCCCTGATGCTCAGGGGAGACGGCCAGCCGAACGACATGCGCACGCTGCTCCGGATGCAGGGTGCAGAGGATGTAGCCCACCGCTTTTCCGTTTTCCTCGGCCAGGAGAAAGAGGGCATCCGTCTCCAATACGCTTCGGAAGACGTGTTCGCCATAGCCCCAGATCGGGCCGAAGGCGGCCTGGTCCAGCCGGGCGATGCCCGGGAGGTCAGCCGGGCCGGCCGGGCGTACTTCCACCTCCTGGTTTCCCCAACTGGGCGGGGGGCCGGCCCGGGCCTCGAAACTAACCACCCGGGTGTGCCGGGCAAAGCCGGCCCGCTCCAGCAGACGACACAGCCAGGGGAGGCCGTACTCGTCCATATAGGCCAGGTAGGACACCCCCACCGCCTTCAATCGTTTCTCCAGCCCGGAAAGCAGGGCCCTCCCCACGGTGTCCAGGGAGACCTCGCGGGCGACGGCGAAGGCATACATCCAGGCCACCTCCGGCCCCTGGCGATGGACGACGACCAGGCCGGCCGGCACATCGGCCTGCCAGGCGACCAGAGCCAGGTCCTGCCGGAGCGCCTCGCGCAGGGCTCCTCCCAGGCCACTGTAGGAACGGGGCGACTGGCCCAGCAACCCCTCGACGGCCGGAAGGTCTTTCCCGGCCGCCTCGCGGACAAAGAGCATTTCCAAAGGCTGGTCACGTCCCCGGAGCATATCGACTCCCCCACCACCGGCGTAGCAGAAGCAGAGGCACCAGAAGCACCCCGTTGAGCGCGGCCCCGACCAGCAGGCCGTCGCCCAGCCGGGTGAACAGTTTCCCTGCCTGCCCGGGAAGCGCCTCGCCAAAGAGCGGCAGAAGAAACCCGGAAAGCAGAAGCACCCCCCAGAGGGCCGTCATTCCACCCGGAACGTAGGCCAGGTCCGCCCGGCTGGGGGCCAGATGAAGGCTTATGGAGCCGACCAGGTAGAGGGCGGCCCAGAGGGAGGAACTGCCCCAGTCCAGGCCGGCCAGCCAGGCGGGAAGGCGTACCCAGGGGCGAGGTTCGGGCGCCAGCGCGCCCGATACGCCGCACAGAAGGCCCAGCGCGGCCACCCCGGCCAGGAAAGGAGCCAGGGCCACGAGCGCCATCCGCAGGGCATCGCACCGGCCGATCTCGACGGAGGCGCTCAGGGAACGTCCGTCGGGAGAAGGACGGGGGATAAAATGCACTCCACGGATCGGAACCCGCAACAGGAAGGCGCTCAACGCATGGGCCGCCTCATGCAGGA
Source organism: Chloroflexia bacterium (assembly GCA_034433695.1). Classification (GTDB taxonomy): domain Bacteria; phylum Chloroflexota; class Chloroflexia; order DTKN01; family DTKN01; genus JASFBA01. The sequence goes on along the minus strand of DAOUAK010000075.1, from coordinate 1,436 downwards.
AAAAGCCGGGCAGAGTCAGTAAGGCAAAGAGAGGCAGGCCGAATTCCACCCCGAAAAGGCGGGCCAGCCCCTCCAGGGCCACCTCCTTGAGGCGCCGGGCCAACACAAGACAGCCCACGGTGCCCAGAAAAAACCAGCCCAGCCCGATCCAAAAGTTCATCAAGTCCCCGATCGTAACAGCCGCGACGCCGCCTCGGCCAGGATGGCCGTGCCGATGGGCAGGCAGCGTTCATCCACGTCAAAGCGTGGGCTATGGGCCTTGCGTTCGTCCCCTTCGATGCGGCACCCCAGGCCGAACATGGACCCCGGGGCCAGGGCGGTGAAGACGCCGAAATCCTCCGCCCCCATCTCGGTTCGAGGAGGAGGGACATGCCCTTCGCCCAGCAGGTCCCGCACGACTTGCTCCAGGAGTTCGGTCACCCGGGCGTCATTCTGCATGGGCGGACAACCGGCCACGATCCGGAGTTCGTAACTTCCACCCAGGGCCCGGGCCACGCCCAGCGCCCGCTCCAGTTCGGCGTGGATGCGCTTCTGCACCTCCGGCTTGAGGAAGCGAATCGTCCCGCTCATCTCCACCCGTTCCGGGATGACGTTATCGGCCTGGCCGCCGTGGATGGAACCGATGCTCACCACGGCGGCATCGGTCGGGTGCAGTCGGCGGGAGACGATGCTGTGGACGGCCAGAATGGCATGGCCGGCCAGGTAGATGGTGTCCACGACATCGTGCGGGGCCGAGCCGTGCCCGCCCCGGCCGATGATGGTGGCGTAAAAGGTATCCACGCCGGCCGAGGCCGGGCCGGCCTCCAGTCCGATCTCACCCACCGCCAGGGAGGGGTCCACATGCAGGGCCAGTATGTAATCCACGCCCTCCATCGCCCCATCCTCCACCATCCGGGGGGCACCGCTTCGTCCCTCCGGGTCGTTGGCTTCCTCGGAAGGCTGGAAGAGGAGGCGCACCGTCCCGGAGAAATCCTCATGGGCAAGCAGCGTGGCCGCACCCAAAGCACAGGCAGTGTGGACGTCGTGGCCGCAGGCGTGCATCACGCCGGGATGGCAGGAGGCGTAGGGCACCTCGTTGGCCTCCTGGATGGGAAGGGCATCCATGTCGGCGCGGATGGCCACCACAGGATGGCCTTCGCCGCGTTCCGCCACCACCCCGGTTCGGCCCACTCCGGTGCGCACCCGGTAGCCCAGCCCATGAAGCACTTCGGCCACCCGGGAGGCCGTGCGGACCTCCTGAAAGCCCAGTTCGGGATGCCGGTGAAAATCCCGCCGCCAGGTGACCAGTTGTTCCTGAATTTCCAGGGCCCGCTTGAGCATGTCGTTCCTCCTCAACTCGTCGGGGACCAGGGGTCGAGTTTGTATTCAAAGTAGGTGGTCTGGCAGGGCCGGCCGCGGCCGATCCAGGCCTTGAGTTCGTTCAGATTGATGATGAT
>DAOUAK010000074.1:0-12731 GCA_034433695.1 Chloroflexia bacterium | reverse complement strand
CGGGCCGGCCCCTCGAAGGCGACCCCGATCCGCCCCGTTCGTCACAACCACCGCGGCGGCCCGGCGCAACAGGTGGAGCACGACCCAGTGGCGCAGGCGGCCGGCCTTGGGGAAGAGGTAGGGCAGGCGCAGGTCATGCATCGTCACCACGAGGGCCGGGGGAGCGGGCAGAAAGCGCAATGCCTCCGGAAGGAAGTGGATCGCCGGGTGCATCCGGTAGGCTCCGGTCTGGTACTGCAGGTGCACGACTTCCGGCCGGTACAGGCGCAGAAAGCGGACGACGGCCGGGAGGCAACCCCAGCCCCACTTCCGGATCCGCGGATACACCTCCAGGTCGTCGTCGGGCAGACCCCCGGCGCCGGCCGAGGTGAGGATGGCGACCTCCAGGCCCTCCTTGCGGAGTGCCAGGGCCAGACGGCGGGTGTAATCTCCTACCCCGCCCTCCATCGGGGGATATTCGGCGCTCAGCAGGACGACCCGCAAACGTTCTTCTCCGCACCCCCGGGGCGTTCCGACGCGCCGAGGCCGAGCGCCTCCCTCTGGGCCTGGAAGAGGCCCTGCATTCCACGCCTGGCCAGGCGGAGCATCTCCTCCAGGCGCTTCCGGGAGAAAGGCCGGCCTTCTGCCGTGCCCTGGATCTCCACGAGACGACCCCGGTCGGTCATCACCACGTTCAGGTCCACCTCGGCGAGGGCGTCCTCCTCATAGGTCAGGTCCAGGCAGATTTCCCCGCCGACCAGGCCCACGCTGACCGCGGCCACGGCCCGGCGCATCGGGAAGCGCTCGATCCGTCCCTCCCGCACAAGCCACTGCGCCGCCCGGTAGAGGGCCACATAGGCCCCGGTGATGGCAGCCGTGCGGGTGCCCCCGTCGGCCTGGAGGACATCGCAGTCCAGAATAACGGTGCGGGGACCCAGAAGAGTAAGGTCCACCGCCGCCCGCAGGGAACGCCCGATCAGGCGCTGGATCTCCTGGGTGCGTCCGCCCAGGACGGTGCCGCGTTCGCGGCGGGTGCGTTCGGGGGTAGAGCGGGGGAGCATGGCGTATTCGGCGGTAACCCAACCCCGGCCGGGGGCGCCGGTACGCAGCCAGGAGGGGACCTCCTCCTCCACCGTGGCGGCGCAGAGGACGCGGGTGCGGCCGAGTTCGATGAGGGCCGAACCTTCGGCAAAGGGAAGATAATCGGGCCAGATGCGTACCGGCCGCAGGGCATCGGCCGGCCGGCCGTCAGGACGCGGCATCGGAAGCCTCCACGCCGTTCCGAAAAGTTTCGGCAGATGATTTCAGAGGGAACGCGACGGGCGCACCCGGACCAGAACGACGACCGCGACTCCGGCCAGCAAAACCACACCGACCGCAACCAGGACGACGATCAGCCAGAGAGGCATTCCGCCGGTGCTTAAGCCCACCTCGGCGGTGATCTCCCCGGTCGGGTTTTCCCAGATGGCCGTGCCGCCGCTTACCTGGGTGGCATTGCTGGAGTAGATGGTTCCGGCGTTCAGGACAAAGGTATACTTTCCCCCAAACTGGTAGAGCGAACTCAGGTCCATTTCGCCCTGCTGGGCGGGGTTATAGGAAAAGCGAAGCCGTTCCCCGACCGGCTCGAGCCGGGCTGTGCCGGTGAAGGCGGCCCGGTTGAGCACCTCCCAGCCCTGGCCGGCCATCTGGACGCTCAGGACAAAATCGCCCTGGTCGGTCTTGCGGGTGCTCACCTGGGCAGAGACCCCCTGGGCCTGGAGACGTTCCGTCTCGGTTTTGCTCTGCGATTCCAGTTCCTGGAGTTGCTCCTCGCCCACCATGGAGATCACCGAGGCCGGCACGGTCATCTCTACCCGGGCTTCCCACTTTTCCTCTGGCATCAGGGTGAGTTCCTGGCGAATCTGGAAGCACCCGCCCAGGATGCCGGCCAGGACCAGCAAGGCAAGGAACCCCAGCACAAACCGGTGGCGTGCCATCTTGCCCCCCCTTATTTCAAACGACAACAGCAATCGCGCAGACCGACCCGTAAACACGTGCGTACCGGCCTTTTACCCTCCGCCCTCCTGCGGAGGCCCCCCCTGCTCCAGGTACACCAGAGCCCAGATTCCCACCAGAAGCACCGCGCCTCCGATGCCGTAGCCGGCGATGATCTCACCCCAGGAGATACGCCCCACCGGGCCGGCCCGCAACACCACCGCGCTCACCAGGATGGCGGCCATTCCCAGGGCAAAGGATAGGACGTAGATGACCAGCACGGCCTCTCTTCGGCTCATTCCCCGGGCCACCAGGCGGTGAGAAAGGTGGTCCTTGCCGGGGGTGGTGAGTGGGTTCAGGCCTCGACGCAGCCGTGAAATCGTGACCAAAGTGGTATCGAATATGGGAATCCCCAGCACCAGGATGGGAATCATCCAGGTGATCAGGTCGGCATTGGCCGGGAAAGGAGGCGAAGGGAAGCGGAGTTTAATGCCCAGGGCGGCCAGGATAAAGCCCAGGAAGAGGCTGCCGGCATCTCCCATAAAGATGCTGGCCGGGTTGAAGTTGTAGCGCAGGAAGCCCAGGCAGGCCCCCAGCAGGGCTGCCGCCATGGCCGAGACCAGGTACTGCCCGCTGAGGGCCGCCAGGAGGAGGAAAAAGCCGGCCGCCACCGCCGCCACCCCGCCGGAAAGCCCGTCCATGTTGTCCAGGAGGTTCAGGGCGTTGGTGATGCCGATTACCCAGAGCACCGTTATCGCCGTATTCAGCCAGCCCCAGGGGAAGACGTGCACCTCCACCCCGGCCAGGAGAAGGAGGGCCGCCGCCGCCCCCTGGCCCAGAAGTTTGACCAGCGGACGTATTCCCCAACGGTCGTCCCAGACGCCCAGGAGCGAGATCAGGCTGGCTCCCACCAGGATGGCGATAACTTCGCGGATATAGTAAAGCCCTCCCAGGAAGGCCAGGGCCAGGATAAAGCCCAGGTAGATGGCGACCCCACCCAGGAGGGGAATCGGCTGGAGGTGAATCTTACGGGCACTGGGGCGATCCACCGTGCCGGTGCGTAGCGCCAGCCGGCGCATCAGCGGGGTGGTCAAAAGCGTCCCCACCAGGGCGGTGGCCAGAATCAGCAACATGCTGCCCGTTCCCTCGATCATGGGCTTCCTCCCGATGAACCTTCCAGGGCCATCACCAGGGCCCGCGCCAGCGCCCGTTCCCCATCGTTGGCCCCGAAGAGGGCCAGGCGGGCATAGAAGAGCGCTTCCGGCTCACGCCCCAGACTCTGGTACGCGCGGGCCGCACCGTAACAGACCTCAAAGTTGAGCGGGGCGGCCTGGAAGGCCCGGATAAAGGCCTGGCGGGCCTCTTCTTCCTGGCCGGCCCGGAGGGCTGCCTCCCCCAGGCGGACGTAGATGCGGGCCACCTCACCCCGCTGATCGGCCGGCACGCCTTCCGCCGCCCGTCGGGCTTCCCGAAGGGCCTCGTCCCAGCGTTCGAGTTGCAGGTAGAGGCTGGCCAGGTCGTAGTGGGCGCGGTAGTCCGAGGGGTCGGCGGCCACCTTCTGCTCGTTTTCCTGAACCTCTTGCGCCTGGAGGGCCGGCAACTGCTCGAGGTACTTTTGCAGCGTCTCGACTTCGCTATCCTTCTGGGATTTCTGGGCCAGTTGGAGTGCTGCCTCGGCCTGCTTCTGGGCCAGGTCGAAGCGGCCCAGTTGCTGGTAGACCAGGGCAGCGTTCTTATGGGCCTCCAGCGTTTCCTGGTAAAGGAAACCTGCCTCATAGGCCGAGGCCGCCCCACGATAGTCGCCCTGCAGGATTCGGATATATCCCAGGGTCTGGTAGGCGTTGCCGGCCTGACGGCGCAGGTTGCTCTGGGTGGTGGAGGAGGCGTTGGGATCCTGCCATAGTTTCTTTTCCGCCTGGGTAGCCGCATACAGGTAAGCCCGCGCCATCGGCTCCAGTTGTTTGGCTCCTGCCAGGAAGCGCAGCCGGCTTTCCTGCTGGGCATCGCTCAGAAGGTCCGGCTTGAGTTTCACCCCATCCTCGTAGATACGCGCCGCCGCCGCAGCCAGCCCCAACTGGCGGTAGACATCGCCCAGAATCTGGTAGGTGTCGGAAAATTTGTCGTCCAGAAAGAGCGAATACTGGAGTTCTGCTGCCGCCAGGGTAAGCAGTCCGCGCCGGAGGCCTTCCTCCGTCTGCAAGAATTCGGCGGCCTGCCGACGGTGCTCGGATACGGCCTCCAGATGGGTATCTCCGGCCCGCCCACCGGAGGTCAGGTGGTAGCGCTCCCAGTTCTCCAGCCAGTCCTGCGCCTTTTGGAGCACCGTGTCCCGGAGGGCATCGTAGGCTTTCTGATAGGCGGAGGCATTCGCCCCTCCCTGCTGTGCGCCCTTTTCCAGCCCATCCAGGGTGTTCACCGCCATCAAATAGCCCTGGGCCAGGCGGTTATGCAGGTCGGCGTTGTTCGGGGTAAGCGAGAGGGCCTGTTCGCCGTAGGCCAGGGCTTTGGCCAGTTCCTCCGGCCGGGGCTGGTAACAGGGCGCCTGCTGGGCCTGCTGGAACCAGGCCAGATGGAGCGCGGCCAGGTTGCGGTAGTGGTCCGTGTTCAGGGGAGAAAGGTCCCGGGCCGTAGCGATGGCCAGTTCGGTGCTTACAAAGAACTGATCCTGCGCCTGGCACTGAAAGGCGGTCTTGGCCTGGGGGTCGCTGGCCTTTTCCGGCGGGACCGGGATGAGGTTCGAGGACTCCTGCGCCCCTTTCAGATAGAGTTGGGCCAGGGAGAGGAAGTAAAAGTCCTCGTTCGGCATCAGGGAGATCGCCCCGTGCAGGTTGCGCATCGCCTCGCGCTTGGCCTCTTCGGCCTGTTCGGTATAATCCTGGGCTTCGTCGCCGGTGGCCTTCTTGGCCAGGTTGGCCAGGTAGCCGGCCACATCTTCCATCTGCTTGGACTGCCAGAAGAGGTGGTCCGCCTGGATGGCCCGGAAGTTCGCCCGGTAGGCCAGGAGAAGGCCGGCCAGGAGCACGACGGCGTAGACGAGGGCCCAGCCGGCCGGGAGGGTCTGGCGGAAGCGCCGCTGCTGCATCCGGCGACGCTTCCGGGATACCATCGGGGGCGGGGTCGCTTCCACCTCGCGGCGGAAGGGCAGCATCCGGGTCAGGGCCACGGCCAGCCCGACGGCCATCCACATATACATGCGGGTGGAGACGATGGGAATACCGGTGATCGTCTCCACAAAGTGGGCCATCCCCAGGCTGAAAAGGGCCACGGTCAGGGCCTGGGTGTACCCTTCGGGCGCTTTCCAGAGCAACTTCCAGACCAGGACAAAGAAGGCGGAGAAGTAGAAAAAGTAGGCGGCCAGGCCCACCACTCCCATCGTGACCAGTTCGTCGAAGATGGCGTTGTGGGAGCGGTCCGGAGAGGCGTTTCGCTTTTCCACATGGGCCAATTCGGGGGGATAGTAGGGGTTATAGGCCACGTGCATACTCTCGGGGCCGTAGCCGACAAGGGTTCGCAGCCAGTTCTGGCGGATCATCCCCACCGCTCCGGTCCCGATCTCGTCTCCAAACCAGATCAGGATGCGCACCTTGCCGGTACCGGCCGAGGCCTCGAAAACTCGGCCGAAGCGGCCCAGGTAGGGAACGTCCTTCAGCGGCTGGACATACCGTTCGACCAGATGACTCAGTTGGGGGTCTTCCTTGACCAGACTGCCCAGGAGCGGAGTATCGGGCAGGTTGAAAATGGCCAGGGCAACGGCCAGCAGAAGGAGCGGGAAGAGCGCACTCACCCAGAGCCAGCGCCGTCCCCGCTTCACCGTGACCATGGCCACGAACGGCCCCAGGACGGCCGGAAGGGCGGCCAGGGCAGCCCCTATCCACGGGCCGGCCGAACGCGGCCAGCCGGGGCCGAAGAGGACCCACACCAGGAGAACCCAGGTGGCCACCAACGCCACCAGCCCCAACGCCGCCGGCATCCACCAGACCAGGGTGAATCCCAGGAGTTGAAAGGTCCGGTCGGCCAGGGCCATCCAGCACCCTACGACGAGCGCCCCTACCGCCAGGAGATCCAGCACCAGAAGCAGGGCAAAGGCCACCGCTCGGCCTACCTCCCCGCCCGATAGACGGAAGAGTCTCCAGAACGATACCCGCTTCTCCCCCGCCTTTCCCCGGGCGTTTTTCGCCACCAGGAAGAGGACGAGCAGGACAAAGACGGCCACGCCGGCCAGCAACCCGGTGAAGGGGCCGCGGCTACGGGTCAGGATAATGCAGAGCACCTGAAGCACGGCCAGCAGGCCGTATCCGCCCACCTGAACCAGGTAACTCAGCCGTCCACCGGCCCGGGAGACCAGGAAAATGGAGGAAGTGGCCAGGAAGATAAAAAGGGAGAGGAGATACCAGGGCCATTTGACCAGGTCGCCGGTGGCCCTGGGCAGCCAAATTCCGATCACGGCGAAGAGGAAGAGACTCTGCCCAACCAGGAGGATGTAGCCGGCCTCGGCCCAGAGGACATCGCGCCCCCAGGGCTTCCGGACGTGCTGCCAGTGACTCAATAGGGCCATAAGGAGGAGACCCAGGAGATAGCCGGCCCAGACGAAGCCGTCGGTGCGGGCGTCATGGGCCACACTCTTCAGGGAACCGCCCGGGACCCGATAGCCCAGCAGGGCCAGCATGTCGGCCGCCTGGTCGGGGACTTTATCCCCGAAGGTGGCCAGGGCAGTGCGCGCCTCTTGGGGAAGGGGCTCCAGCCCCAACACGGGCGAGAATTGTTCCCCTAACCCCAGGAGGAGTGCTGCCCCCAGGGCCAACACGGCCGCCAGGACGACCAGGAAGATATAGGGCTGGAGGCGTTCCCAGGCCCGCCAGAAGTGCGCCTCTTTCCGGAGAATCTTCAGGAGGCCGGGGACGGCGTAGAGGAGGAGCGCCGGGAGCACCGTCAGCCCCATAACGATCAGGGTGAGAAGGAGGTTCTGGCCGTAGAGCGGCCAGATATGTTTGCCCAGGTTCAGGCGGTAGACCAGCCCCGGCGCCTGCTGGGCCGAACGCACCGCCTCTTCCCAGGCCCGCTCCAGTTGCCCGACGGCCAGGCTGATTCGGGCCGGAGCGTAGGCCAGCAACATGAGGAAAATAACCCCACCGGCTATCCCCAGCACCAGAGGATAGGTCCGCTGAAGGATCGCCTCGCTTTCGGTCGGCGTTGCCTCCGGCGGCGGGCTTTCCCGCAACTTTTGCCAGGCGCGGAGCAGGCGGTAGCCGGTCAGGGGCAGGACCATAATTAGATAAGCGGCGATGAAGATGGCGTTGCCCATCGTGGAGGCTACACGGGCCTGCACGTTGCCCAGCCAGGGAAGGGGGTCAATGCCCAGGTTCTGCACCAGCCCGTAAAGGACGGAGGGCACGCTGGTCACCAGGATAACGGTGATCAGGCGCTCGAGTTGCTCCTTTCGGCGCAGGTTAAAGGCCAGGAGAAAGAAAAGGCCGATATAGGCCAGGACGCTCAGCGTACCCTGCTGACGCACATAGCCGCCGTAAAAACTGGCCTGTGGAAAGACCGAAGTGAGGGTGGCCAGGAAATGCGCGGCAATATAGACCAGGGCCGGGATGACCATGGCCGTCTTGAGCGCATCCTTCCAGGAGTGGCGCAAAGCATAGACGGCTCCGACCCCGGCCAGGCCGGCCCCACAGCCGATGAGCCAGGTCAGGAGAAAATCCCCCACGGCCGCCGCCACCGGGAAGGGGGTGCTCTCTACAACTTTCAGTTCATAGACCGCCTTTTGACCGATGACCTGCCCGGCGGCGTCGCGTACTTCCTGGAACTCTCCCGTCTCCTGCCAGGCCAGCATCCCGTCGATCGGCCCGCCCCGCCAGGTGACCGCGCTGACCACCAGAAGGGCCAGGGCCAGGAAGGTGGCTCCGACAAAGACCCATCGGAGGGCCTTTTTCCACCATCCGGCCTCCTCCAGCCGTTCCCGGTTCTCCTCCAGCGTGCGGATGGCCCAGACGGCCAGCATGAGCGTGACGATGATGCGCAACCAGAGCGCCTTCTGCGGCTCAAAGATGCGGCTGTCCTTGGTGTAGATGTCGAAATAGAGCGTGACCAGGACGACGGCCAGAAGCCATCCCACTTCCAGGAAAATATCACACCAGCGACGCAACTTTTCGGACACCGTTTCTATCCCTCCTGGCCGGCTTGACGTTGCCGGGCCTGTTCCAGAATCTGGCGGGCGCTTTCCCGATGGGCCGCGCTGACCTTCGGTCCGCCCAGCATCATTGCCAGTTCCTCGATCCGGGCGTTCCCCTCCAGGCGTACCGCCTGGGTCGTGGTGCGGCCGGCCCGCACCGCCTTGCCGATGGAGAAGTGGGCATCGGCATAGGCGGCGATCTGGGGCAAATGGGTGATGCAGATGACCTGATGGGTCTGGGCCAGTTCCCGGAGTTTTTCTCCGACCACGTAACCGCTGCGCCCTCCCACCCCCACGTCAATCTCGTCAAAGATCAGGATGGGAGTGGCATCGGCCTGGGAGAGGATGCTTTTGACCGCCAGGAGGAGGCGGGTGCTCTCTCCCCCCGAAGCGATGCGGGCCAACGGGCGGAGTTCCTCGCCCGGGTTCGGTGAGATGAGGAACTCGACCCGGTCGATCCCGCTGGCATCGAAGGCGTAACGGCCGGCCGGGAAGGGCAGGTCCCCTTCCACCGGCAGTCCGTCGGCGCTTTCGGCGCGTTCCAGATGCACGGCAAAGGTCGTGCCGGCCATATTGAGGTCTGCCAGGGCCCCTTCCACGGCCCGGGAGAGCCGGCCGGCCGCCTCCTCCCGCCAGACCGAAAGCCTCCCGGCCTTCCGGCCCAGTTCGTGCAAAAGTTCCTCTTCCTGCCGGCGCAGTTCCTCCAGATGCTCACGGCGGCTCACCAGCCCGGCCAATTCCTCCCGGGCCCGCTCCGCCGTGGCCAGCACTTCCTCGATGGTCGGCCCGTACTTGCGTTCCAGTTCGCGTACCAGGATCAGCCGCTCCTCCACCTCCTCCAGCCGGCGCGGGTCCAGGTCCAACCGCTCCCGGTAGGCCCGCAGTCCCCGCAGGAGTTCCTCCACCTGATCGGCGATCGCCGCCAGCAGGTCTCGCTGGGGGGAGAGGGTGGGGTCCATCTTCAGCAGGACTTCCATCTCCCGGGAGGCCACCCCCAGGAGGTCCTGAACGCTCCCGGTGGGGAGACGGGCCGGCCGGCCTTCGCCCCCGTGCAGGAGGGCATAGAGGCGGTCCACCGTTTCCAGAAGGCGGGCGCCCTGCTGGAGGCGCTGTCGCTCCAATCGCAGTTCTTCCTCTTCGCCGGGGCGTAGCCGGGCCGAGGTAATTTCCTGCAGGCAAAAGCGCAACACCTCGGCCCGCTCCTCCTGGCGGGATTGCTCCACCTCCAGGCGGCGAATCTCCTCCCGGAGCGCCCGCAGTCGGGCCACGCCCTCCGCCACCTCCTGTCGCAGGGATTCGCAGCCGGCGTAGCGATCGAGCAATTCCAGATGGTGGCGCACCCGGAAGAGGGAAAGGTGCTCGCTCTGCCCGTGGATGTCCACCAGCCGTTCGCCGATTTCCCGCAGAAGATAAATGTTCACCGCCCGACCGTTCACCCGCCCCAGGCTGCGCCCGCCGGCCTCCAGTTCGCGGTACAGGATGAGGTTTTCATCTTCTTCGGAAGCCAGGCCGTACTCCTCCAGAAGCGGTCGAAGGAGGCGGGCGGTTCGTTCGTCCAGGGCGATGACGCCTTCCACCTCGGCCCGTGCGGTCCCGCTCCGCACCTGGGTCCGCTCGGCCTTATCGCCCAGGAGCAGGCCCAGGGCGTCGATGATGATGGATTTGCCCGCTCCTGTTTCTCCCGTAAGCACGTTGAGACTGGGGGAAAGGGCCAGGTTCAACTCCTCGATAATGGCAAAGTTGCGGATGCGCAACTCCACAAGCACGCCTTTTCCTCCACCGCGGTAGCGGTAAACGTATTGTACCGCAAAAGTATGCACCGCGCAAGCAAGGGATCCCCAGAAGAGTTTTCCGATACGGCACCGGTAGGCGGAGAGCGGGACTGGAGGGAGAGTCCCCGGGAGAGACCAGGGTGGCAAGCCGGGAGTTTCCCACCGTGGCGCTGGCCGAAAACCCGGCCTTGTCCGTTTTCGGCGAAATGCGGCGAAAAATGACGGATTCCGTCCCGGATTTCCTCATACTTGACAAAATCCGCAAAATGTGGTAAAATGCACAATAGGTTGACCCGGACCGCCGATGGCCGGGGCACGATGAGGTGCGGTGATGGCTCAGCCGGACCACCTGGACCGCCAGATTATCATCCACCTCCAGCGCGACGGACGCATCCCCTACGTCGAACTGGCCCGCCTGGTGGGCGTGAGCGAGGCCACCGTGCGCCGGCGGGTCGAGCGCCTCGTCTCCGAAGGATTCCTCGAGATCGTGGCCTGCGTCTCCCCCCGCCGCCTTGGCCTGGAGGTCGAGGCGCTCATCTACCTCCAGACCGACCTGGACAAACTGACCCAGATCGGCCAGAAACTGGCCGCCCGGCCGGAGGTGCGCGAGGTCCTCTACACCTCGGGGACCTATGACCTGGTCGTGCGGGTGGTTCTCCCCTCCGGGGACGATTTGCTCCCCTTTCTCACCCGGGAGGTGGCTTCCATCCCCGGCATCAAGGCGACCCAGACCTCCTACATCCTGCAGGTGGAAAAGCATCCCCACGACTGGCGGATCCCCGAGGTGCCGGCCGCCGCCCCGCCGGCCGTCGCCCGTCCCCTCATCCTGGTCGTGGACGACGATGCCGACTTCTGCGCCGCCGCCCGCATGGTCCTGGAGGCCGAAGGATACCAGGTGCAGACGGCTTGCAACGGCAGAGAAGCCCGTGCCTTCCTCCAGGAAGAGACCCCGGCCCTCATCCTCCTGGACCTCATCATGGAGACTCCGCTGGCTGGCCTGGAGGTGCTGCGGGCAGTGCGGTCGGATGCCCGGCTGGGGGGCATCCCGGTGCTGGCCATTTCGGCCATTCGCTCCACCGAGTGGGCCGAGGCCCTCCCCCCGCAGGAGGACCTGGCCTTTGACGGCTTTGTGGATAAACCCATCGAGCCGGGGACGCTTCTGGAGAAGGTGCGCCGCCTCCTCGGCTGAAAGGCACCTCCTCCTCGGAGGAAACGGCGTGCAGATCGAACGATACAACTTCCCCGAAGACCGCCTCTACGACCGCCGCCACAACTGGGTGCGCCTGGAGGACGGCTGGGTCGTCCAGGGCCTCTCCGACTACGCCCGCCAGGCGGCCGGCCCGATCCTCTACCTGGAACTGCCCCGCCCCGGCCGGCAGGTCGCCCAGGGGGAACCCCTGGTTTCTCTGGAGGCCGAAAGAGGGGTCATCCGGGTGTGGGCGGCCGTGAGCGGCGAGGTCGTCGCCATCAACGAACGCCTCCGGGAGGAAGCCGGCCTGCTCTACACCGACCCCTACGGCCAGGGGTGGCTGGTGCGCCTCCGCCCCTCCCGCCCTCAGGAACTCCGGGAACTGAGCCGGCCCGACGATCCCGCCTTCAAGGAATGGTTCCTGCTCCACCTCTCGGAAGAGATCGCCCGGGGACTGGGCCGGCCCGAACGCGAACTCCTCTCCCTGCGCCGCGACCTGGAACGGGCCTACCACCGCCTGGAAACGCTCTATGAGATCGGCCGCGCCACTTCCTCCACCCTCAACCTGGAACAGGTCCTCCAGATGGTCGTGCGACGTACCGCCGAAGCCCTCGATGCCAAAGGCTGTTCTATCCGCCTGCTCGACGAAAGCGGCCAGGTGCTCCGTATCGCCGCTGCCTGGGGGCTGAGCGAAGAGTACCTCCAAAAGGGGCCTGTGGAGGTCCGCCACAGCGCCATCGACCGGGAGGCGTTGCAGGGCCGGCCGGTGATCGTCCTGGAGGCCCCGCTGGACCCGCGCTTCCAGTACCCCGAGGAGATCGAACGGGAGGGCATCTGCTCCGTCCTCTGCTGCCCGCTGATGGTACGGGGGCAGGCCATCGGCGTCATCCGCGTCTACAGCGCCGCCTGCTACCGCTACGGCCAGGAGGAGGCCGGTTTCCTCATGACCATCGCCAGCGAGGTCGCCGTGGCCATCGCCAACGCCATCGCCTATCGAAAACTGGAGGAAATTGACCGGGCCAAATCGCAGTTCGTGCTGACGGTGACCCACGAACTCCGCGCCCCCGTGGCTACGGTGCAGAGCCTCCTGCGCGTCATCTCCGGCGGCTATGCCGGCCAGGTTTCCTCCAAGCAGAAGGAACTGATCGAGCGGGCCGAGCGGCGTATCGTCTTCCTCCAGCAACTTATCGACGACCTCCTGGACCTGGCCGCCGGCAAGACCGAGCACATCGCCGAAGCGCCTCATCCGGTGCTCCTCAACCCGCTGGTTACCAAAGTGGTCGGCCAGTTGCGCCCGATGGCCGAAGGAAAATCCCAGGACCTCCGGGTTTACGTCCCCCATGAACCGCTCTCCGTCCTGGCCGTGGAGGACGGCATCGAACGCATCCTGGTCAACCTGGTGGGCAACGCCATCAAATACACTCCGGCCGAAGGACGCATCGAGGTCACCCTGGAACGGCACGGCCGGGAAGCCGCCCTGATCGTTTCCGATACCGGGATCGGCATCCCCGAGGAAGCCCTCCCCCACCTCTTTGAGGAGTTCTTCCGGGCCGAAAACGCCCGGGCCATCGAGCGGGAGGGGACCGGGCTGGGCCTTTCCATCGTCAAGAGCCTGGTGGAGCGCTACGGCGGCCGTATCTCC
>DAOUAK010000073.1:0-40772 GCA_034433695.1 Chloroflexia bacterium | reverse complement strand
ACAAACTGCGGGATCGGCGCATCGCGACGGCTCAGGTCGAACAGCTCGGGGTTGGTGACGCGCGGGTCGGGCACGCTCGTCAGCCCGCCGACCTGCTCCGGCGGCAGCGTGGGGATGGGCGTCGGCGTGGCGGTGGGCGTGGGCGACGGCGTGGCCGTGTCCGTCGGCGTGGGCGAGGGTGTGGCGGTGGCGGTCGGCATAGCGGTGCTTGTCGGTGCAAGGGCGGCGACGGACAAGGGCGTGGCGCTGGGCGCGGGTGTTGGCGCTGGCGCCGTCACGGGCGCACAGGCCGAGAGCATTAGGTTGACCAGCAGGCACACAATCAACGCACGTTTCATCGTTCCCATCCTCCTGCGGCGGTCATGGCCGCCCAACTATTGGTTGTACGGATTCCACCTTTGATGCCTTTTAGGAAGAATTACGTGATTTCCATACCATTCTACCCCAGGTTAACTTTTACTGCATTGTGGGGGAAAATTCGATTGTCAAGGAGCGTTTGACAATTTTATTATAGCCCGAGGAATCCCAAACGTCAAGACCCGGCCGGCCGATGCCAAGCCTCTGCTATATTGAGCACGGCTCCCCCCTTTTGGCTCCGTGTCCTGGGTAATCATGATCCGAAAAACTGCAGGGCAGGCTGGAAAGCCTACCCGGATGGCCTTCTCAGGCCGTCCTACGCCTGCTTCCGGATAGGCAGGTCCCGCCCTTGACGCCCATAGCCGGCTATGCTAAACTGGGATCGGCTAACATGGCTCGCCCCCGTGGGCTGGGCCGGTGTGGTCCTGGGGTCTTTTCCCTCGGACCTGAAGGAGGTGCTCCGATGCCCTACGGATTTCGGTACGTCTTCCTGGTGCATATGATCGTCGCCGGCGTGGTCGGCCTTCTGCTCCTCATCATCCCCGGCCGGGTTCTGCCCTGGGTGAACTGGGAAAATGTCGGCCCCATTACCGGCCGGCTTCTGGGCGCGACCCTGGTGGCCCTGGCCTGGGGCTCCTTTCGAGGGCTCCTGGCCGGAGGATGGAAAGAGGTGTCCTTCGTGGTGGAGATGGAGGCCGTCGCCTCTCTCCTGGCCTGCGCCGGCCTCCTCCGGCACCTGGTCCTGCCCGGGAAATGGACTCTGAGCGCCTGGATCGCCCTCGCCGTCTTTGCCCTCTTCGCCGTTGCCTTCCTGGCGATGTTCGCCTTCGGCCGGTGGGCGGCCAGGAGGTAAGGGGACGGCCGTTGTCCCCGGTTCAAGGGAACCCCACCTTTCCCCGGCCGGATTGCCGGGGACGGATGAGTGTGGGGAAAAAGGGGCCGGTTTCCAAAGGCTCGTGGATGGAGGACAGGATCATGCGCGAGGTCGAGCGGCTCTACCGCCTGCAAGAACTGGACGATGGCCTGGCCCTTTGCGAACGCAAAATCCAGGAGATGGCCGGCCAGCGGAAGCGGCTTCAGGAGGGGCTGGAGCGAATCCGGAACGCCCGCCAGGAGAGCACCCGGAGGCTCCATAGCCAGGAACTCCGCCTGCGCCAGACCGAGGGGGCCCTGTGGGAGCAGGAAAACCACCTGAAGGAACTGGAAAGCCGCCTCTATAGCGATACAGTCCGCTCCGAAAAGGAGGTCAAGGCCATGCAGAACGAGATCGACCGGATTCGCCAGCAGAAGGACGCCCTGGAAGTTGAGGCGCTCCAGGTCATGCTCAATCTGGATGCCCAGCGGGCCCAACTGGAGGAATTGGCCGCCGAGGAGGAGCGCCTCTCCCAGGAGTACGAGGCCCTGGTCCGGGAATCGACCCAGCAGGAAGCCCTCCTTCGCCAGGAGATGGAGCCGCTACGGGCCAGCCGCCAGCAACTTGCGGCGGAGATTTCTCCCCAGGCTCTGGTGCTCTATGAGCGGCTGCGGCGCACCCAGGGCGGGCCGGCCGTGGCCCGGGTGATCAACAATGCCTGTAGCGGTTGCCACCTGGAGGTGCCTCTCCTCACCCGCAAGGCCGCCCTGGGAGAAGCGCTGGTGCAGTGCGAACATTGTGGGCGCATCCTCTACCTGGCTTGAGGGGCAAACCGGAATGGAGATCTTTGAACACCTTCTGGTCCTGGGTCGGCCGGCCGGGGGAAAATCCGAGTTCATTGATTTTATGCTGCGTCAGCCCGACGACCGGCGGGCGGAACGTTACCACCTGGGCTCGCTCGTGGTGGTGGACGATTTCCCCATCCTCTGGGATTTTTTCCTGGACGACGATGTCCGCGAGCGTTACGGCTTCCCCCGCCTCTACTCCTGCCGCACTCAACCCGGCGGTTATGCCAGCACGGACCCGGGAATCTGGCCTGTGTTGACCGACCGTCTGAACCGTCGGGTGCGGCAGGAGTGCCTGGCCTGCCCGGAACTGTACCGGGAACATACGGTGGTCATCGAGTTTTCCCGGGGACGGGAACTGGGCTACCGGGAGACGCTGGAGCAACTGGATACGGCCATCCTGGAACGCAGTGCCATCCTCTACATCGCCGTCTCTTTTGCCGAATCGTGGCGGCGCAACATCGCCCGCTACGATGAAAGACGACAGGCCGGCATCCTCACCCACATGGTGCCCTATGAGGCCATGAAGCGCATCTACGGCAGCGACGATTGGCCGGAACTGGCCCCGGAGCCGGCCGGCTACCTGAAGGTGGGCAGGACAAACGTTCCCTATGTGACGATGGACAATGAAGTGGAAAGCACCGATCCCCAGGTCCTGGACAGGCGCTACGGGGAGGCGCTGGAACGACTGTGGGGGCTGTGGCGGAGGCGATGAGCGATGGAGGAGGTGATTTGGGTCCGCCCCCGAGGGTCTTCCGGCCGTCCCAAGAAGGGCTGGTGGGGGAGGCCGGTCTACCGTTCGCCGGAAATGTTGATCTTACGTGCCCCTCTCCAGCACCCGGCCGACCTGGGTTATGTGGTCTTTGCCCCCGAAGACACCTTTCTGGAACGCTACTGGTTCGGCCGTTGGTACAACATCTTCTCCCTCTACGGTCCGGACGGTCGGTTGAAGGGCTGGTATGCCAATATCTGTACACCCATCTCCTTCGACGGTCGGACGGTCCGCTACACCGACCTGGAACTGGACCTTTGGGTCTGGCCGGAAGGGCGGGAATATCTGGTGCTGGATGAGGACGAGTTCGCGGAGGAGGTGGTTCGGGCGATGCCGCCGGCCGTGGTGGAACAGGCCCGTTCCGCACAGGCCGAACTGCTGGCCGACCTGGCCGGCGGGAGGAGGCTCTTTCAGGAGCCGGTTCCCGAACTGGCCGGCTTGACGGATTGCGGGGGAGGAAAAGCGTGGTCGAACGGATCCTGATCGTCGGTGTGGACGGTGGCGCCACCGGTACGGTGGCCCTGGTGGGGGACCTGGAGGGGCGGATTCTGGGCCTGGGGACGGCCGGCCCGGCCAACTACCACGCCGTCGGGCGGGAGGCCTCGCGCCGGGCCCTGGAGGAGGCCGTCTCCCGGTCCCTTTCCGAAGCCGGGGCACGGCCGGAGCAGGTCCGCCTGCTCCTGGTCGGGGTGGCCGGCCTGGATCACCCCCGCCAGGATGGTCAGGCCTATCGGGAAATTGTGGAGGCCGCCGGCCTGGGCCTCCCCTTTGAGGTGGTGGGCGATGTGGTCATCGCCTGGGCCGGGGCCACATCGGTCCTCCCCGGACTGGGCGTCATCGCCGGGACGGGCTGCAGCGCCTACGGGATGAACCGCCGAGGGGAAAGTTGGAAGGCCGGAGGCTGGGATTACCTCCTGGCCGACGAGGGAAGTGCCTACTGGATCGGGCTGGAGGGATTGCGCGCCGCCATGCGGGCCTATGATGGACGGGGAGAATCCACCCTCCTCCTGGAAGCCATGCTCCGGCACTACCGCCTGGCCGACCCGCTGGATATGGTGCGGCTGGCCTACTCCGGGCATTTCCACAAGGCCGAGATCGCCACCTTTGCCCAGGCGGTTACCCGCTGCGCCGCCGAAGGCGACCCCCTCGCCCAAAAGATCGTGATCGAGGCCGCCGAGGAGGTGGCCCGGATGACAAACACCGTCGTCCGGAAATTGCAGATGGAGGAAGAGGACTTTCCCCTGGGATGGTTCGGCGGCGTCTTTCGCTCGGGGGGCCTCTTCCTATCCCGGTTCACCGAAGCGGTCCGACAGGTGGCGCCCCGGGCGCGCCTCGGGCCGGCCCGTTTCCCCCCGGTAGTGGGAGCCCTTCTCTACGGCCTGTATCGCCTGGGAGGGCTGACCCCGGAGGTGCGGGAAAGGATCGCGGAAAGCGCGCCCCGGCTTCAGGATACGCCGGCCTACCGGAAGGATGACGTTCCCGCTTTCCCGGCCGAGCCGGGCGGACTTGGCTAACAAACCGCATTTTCCGAAAACAGGTGATATTGTGGTATAATTCATACCGAGTAGAGGCAGGGCGCTGTCCTGTCCTACCTGAATGG
Organism: Chloroflexia bacterium; assembly: GCA_034433695.1. Taxonomy (GTDB): domain Bacteria; phylum Chloroflexota; class Chloroflexia; order DTKN01; family DTKN01; genus JASFBA01. The sequence goes on along the minus strand of DAOUAK010000073.1, from coordinate 36,345 downwards.
AGAGGCGGCCAATGGGTCGGATTGCGATAAGTTCGACATTTGATCCTGGGGTTGACCTTGTCCTCTATGAAGGGGATTGCCTTGATCTGTTTCCCCAGATCCCGGACGAGTTCGTCCAGTTGATCGTGACATCGCCTCCTTACAATATTGGAAAACCCTATGAACGACGCCTCGATCTAAAAGAGTATCTTACCCAGCAACAAAGGGTCATCGAGCAATGTGTACGCGTCCTGGACGAGAAGGGAAGCCTATGCTGGCAGGTGGGAAACTATAAAGGGCCGAAAAAGGGCCAACTTTCCGGACATCCCCTGGGCAAGAATCCCGGAGATGTCCGGGAGATCCCGAACGTCAAGGCCAACCATGTGGAGAAAACGATCCATCCCTGCCAGTTTCCCGTGGAACTCGTCGAGCGCCTTGTGCTGGCCCTAACCGATGTGGGAGATTGGGTGTTCGATCCTTTTATTGGGGTTGGCTCGACGGCCATCGCCGCCCTGATGCACGGCCGCAGGGCTATCGGCGCCGAGATTGTCCCGGCCTATGTTGCCGTTGCCAGGGAACGGATCCGCCTCGCCGAAATGGGCGCTCTGCGTATTCGGCCGATGGAACGGCCCGTCTTTGACCCCGAGGTCGCGTCCACTTCTTTGCCACCCCGTCGTGTTGTTCTGGGATCATCTCCCGTGCAACTTCCCCTGGAGTATCTGGAAAAGGAAAAAATGAGAATCGTTTATGAATATTCTCGCACCGAGTAGGGGCATGTCCCCATTTTCGCAAGGAGATCCCGATGCGTCTGCACTTGACCCTGAACGGACAACCTGTCGAGGTCGAAGTGGAACCCCACGACCTCCTGGCCGAGGTCCTGCGCGAACGCCTGGGCCTCATCGGCACCAAGATCGGCTGTGGGGAGGGCGAATGCGGGGCCTGCACGGTGCTTGTGGACGGTACCTCCGTCCTTTCCTGCATCTACCCGGCGGCCAAGGTGCAGGGCCGAACGGTCACCACCATCGAGGGCCTTTCCGCCGGGGAAGAACTCCACCCGGTCCAGGAGGCCTTTATCGAGCACTTTGCCGCCCAGTGCGGCTACTGCACGCCGGGTCTGGTGATGTCCACGGTGGCCCTCCTGCAGGAAAACCCCCATCCCGACCTGGAGGAAATTCTGGAGGGCCTCTCCGGCAACCTCTGCCGTTGTACCGGCTACTACCAAATCGTCGAAGCGGTCAAGGCGGCCGCTTCCGGGACGGCTTAGGAGGTGGCGATGAGCACGGCGCTCGGTAAACCACAACTCCGCCTGGACATCCGCACCAAAGTACAGGGGACCCGCAAGTTCCCCCAGGATTTCAACCTGCCCGGGCAACTCTACGGCGCGGTGGTCTGGAGCGCCTATCCCCATGCCCGCGTGCGGCAGATAGACACCCGCACCGCCGAGGCTATGCCCGGCGTGGTGCGGGTGATCACCTACCGGGATGTGCCGCGGAACGAATACGGGATCAATATCCGCGATCAGACGGTGCTGGTGCCGGAGGGGGGCAAGGTGCGATGGCTGGGTGACCGCATCGCCATCGTCGTCGCCGAAAGCGAACGGCAGGCCCGCGCCGCCGCCGAAAAGGTCCGGGTGGATTACGAGGTACTGCCGGTCGTAGCCGATCCCCGGGAGGCCATGCAGGAAGGTAGCCTTCTCGTCCACGAGGATCGGGGGACGAACATCCTCCACCACGTTCGGGTGCGCAAAGGCGATGTGGAGGCCGGCTTCGCCCGCTCCGACGTCATCGTCGAGGACACCTACATCACCCCGATGGTGGAACACGCTTACCTGCAACCGGAAGCCGGGGTAGGCTACATCGACGAGGAGGGGCGGGTGACGGTGATCGCCGCCGCCCAGTGGCCCCACGACGACCTGCATCAGATCGCCCACCTCCTGAATTTGCCCCTGGATCAGGTGCGGGAGATTGTGCCGGCCGCCGGCGGGGCCTTTGGCGGGCGGGAGGACATGTACATCCAGCACCTCCTGGCCCTCTGCGCCTTTATCGTCCGCCGGCCGGTCAAGATTGTCTTCACCCGTGAGGAGTCCATCCGCAACACCGGAAAACGCCACCCCTTCTACTTCCGCCACAAATGGGGGGCCACACGGGAAGGGAAAATCCTCGCCGTCGAAATCGAGGGCATCTCCGATGCCGGGGCCTACGCCTCCACCAGCATCCCGGTGCTCAACAACGCCGTCTCTTTCATGGCCGGCCCCTATGCCATCCCCAACGCCAAAATAGACGGCTACACCGTCTACACCAATAACGCCGTCACCATGGCCATGCGCGGCTTCGGGGCCACCCAGCCCCCCGTGGCCTATGAGCAGCAGGCTGACCGCTTAGCCGAGGCCCTGGGGATGGACCCCGTGGAATTCCGCCTGAAAAATCTCCTGCGGCCGGGTGACGAGACGGTGTTGGGCAACCGGATGCCGCCCGGCACCGGCATCCGGGAAACGCTTCTGGAGGCAGCCCGGGCAGCCGGATGGCGGGAGGAAAATGGACACTGGATTCGCCCGGACATCGGCACTCCCTCGGCTCCCTACAAACGCCGAGGCATCGGCGTAGCCTGCGCCTATAAAAACGTCGGCTACTCCTTCGGCTTCGACGACCGCTCCGCCGCCGAGGTCGAACTTTCGTTGGACGAAAGCGGCCGCATCGCCCGCGTCACCGTGGCCGTCGGGGCGGCCGAGGTCGGGCAGGGAGTGCATACGGCGCTCCAGCAGATCGCCGCCGAGGCCCTGAAGGTGGACCCGGCCCGGGTGCGCATCGCCCTGGTGGATACCGTCCGCGTGCCCGATGCCGGCTCCTCCTCCGCCTCCCGCCACGTCTACTGTTCGGGCAACGCCGTCCTGGGCGCCTGCCGCCTGGCCTACGACCGCTGGCAGAAGGCCTTACGCGAGGAGAGCGAGGAGCGGACGGTACGGGCCGCCTACACCTTCCACGGCCGCGACCTCCGCCCGACCACCCCCTACGACCCCTTGACCGGGCAATGCGAACCGCACATCAGTTACTCCTTCGGAACACAGATCGCCCTGGTCGAGGTGGATATCGAGACCGGGGAAGTGGAACTTCTGAAGATGTGGGCCTCCACCGACGTCGGCCGGGTCATCAACCCGCCGATGGTCTTCGGGCAGGTGGCCGGCGGAGTACACATAGGGGTGGGCTATGCCCTGACCGAACACTTTATCCAGCAGGAAGGCTACGTCCGCACCCGGCGTCTGAGCGAGTACGCCATCCCCACCGTCATGGATATGCCCCGAGAACTGGTCAACATCGACGTGGAAGTCCCCGATCCCACCGGGCCCTTCGGAGCCAAAGGATTGGGGGAAACGCCCACCCTGCCCACCGCCCCGGCCATCCTCAACGCCATCGCCCATGCGGCGGGGGTGCGGATCACGACCCCCCCGGCCACGCCGGAGCGGGTCTGGCGGGCGCTACAGGCGAAAAGGTAGAGTGGGTCCTGTCTCTACCGCTCCTGCCGGTCGGTTTGCGCATTTGTGCACAATATAGTACAATACGCTCCGCCTCGGCCGGCAGGCCGGAATCCGAAAGAGAACCATAGCCCCGCAAGGAGGTGAAAGTTCGGCCATCGTCCTGGAACGGCATCCGTTGGTAGCGTTTGCGTTTAGGAGGGCATGATGATTCGCGACGTGGTCATCGTCAGCGGCTGTCGAACGGCCATCGGTGCATTCGGCGGGACTCTTTCCACCACCCCGGCCACCGAACTGGGGGCCATTGTCATCCGTGAGGCGGTGCGGCGGGCCGGGATCGACCCGGCCGCCGTGGACGAGGTCCTCATGGGCTGTGTGGTGCCGGCCGGCCTGGGCCAGGCTCCGGCCCGCCAGGCGGCCGTCAAGGCCGGCATCCCCGTGGAGGTCGGCGCGACGACCATCAACAAGGTTTGCGGCTCCGGCCTCAAGGCGGTCATGCTGGCCAGCGCCATGATCCAGGCCGGAGATGCCGAGATCGTCGTGGCCGGCGGCATGGAGAATATGAACCTGGCCCCCTTTTACCTGCCCCGCGCCCGAACCGGCTACCGGATGGGGGGCATCACTAGGGGCGGCGTGGGCGGTGCCGTGCCCGACGGCCTGGTGGACGGCATGGTGCTCGACGGCCTCTGGTGCGCCTTTGCCAACCACCACATGGGCTCCTCCGCCGAGTGGATCGCCCGCGAGTTCCACCTGACCCGCGAGGAACTGGACGAATACGCCTACCATAGCCACCGCAAGGCCATCGAGGCCATCGACGCCGGCCGCTTCAAGGCCGAGATCGTCCCGGTGGAGATTCCCCAGCGCAAGGGCCCGCCTCAAATCTTTGACACCGACGAGAACCCCCGCCGCTACGCCAGCAAGGAGGAGGCCATGTCCCTCCTCTCCAAGTTGCGGCCGGCCTTTGAACCCGACGGCATCGTCACTGCCGGCAACTCCCCCGGCATCACCGACGGCGCCGCCGCCCTGGTGGTCATGAGCGCGGACAAAGCCCGCGAACTGGGATGCCATCCTATGGCCCGCATTACCGCCTACGACCAGGCCGCCGTGGAGCCGATCCGCCTCTTCACCGCCCCCATCTATGCCGTGCAGAAGGTGATGAAGAAACTGGGGGTGGACATCCACTACTTTGACCTGATCGAGGCCAACGAGGCCTTTGCCGCCCAGGCCGTGGCCGACGGCAAAGCCCTGGGCTGGGATTGGGAACGGGTCAATGTCAACGGCGGGGCCATCGCCCTGGGCCACCCCATCGGTTGTAGCGGCGCCCGCATCCTGGTGACCCTCCTCTACGCCCTGAAGGACCGGGGCCTGCGCACCGGCATCGCCACCCTCTGCCTGGGCGGTGGGGAGGCCGTGGCCCTGAGCGTGGAGATGATCTGAAACCCAGGCCGGCGAGAGGCCCCGGTGGATCGTTGCCGATGACGGAGCGAAAAGGTATCCGGGCCGGCCCGGTTGCGCTCTGGGGACTGGCCTTGCTCCTGGAGGCCGGCCTGCTGCTTCTGGTCGCGCTCGGGCTACGCCTTCCGGACGACTTTCGTAACCTCTACGGCTACAGCCGGGAAACTCTCCCCTTCTTCCTCTCCGGCTGGGGACTGGAACGCCCCCCGGCCCTCTCTCCCCAGGCCGTGGCGTGGGCCTTTGCCGGCCTCTGGTTGGGGTTGAACCTGGTCTGGCTGCTGGCCGTTCGCCTTGCCTTCCACACCCGAACGACGCTCTGGGCCGTGCTCCTCCCCGCCCTCCTCTTCAATCTGACCCTCTTCCTGGCCCTGCCCCCTCTTTTCTCTACCGATAGTTTGAACTACCTGGCCTATGGCCGGATGGTGGCCTTCCACGGGCAGAACCCCTATACGACCCTCCCCTCGGCGATGGACGATCCCATCCGGACCCTCTCCTTCTGGAACATCGTCTGCCCTTATGGGCCGCTCTGGGTGGAACTCTCGACGGCGGCGGCCGGCCTGGCGGGCTACGGCAACCTCTTCGGCGGGCTGCTCCTGCTCAAGGGGCTGGCCGGACTGGCCCACGTGGGACTGGTCCTCCTGGTCTATCACCTGGGCATTGACCTTCCGGGACCACCTCCCGCGGCCATCGCCCTGGCGGTGGGGTGGTCGCCTCTTTTCCTCCTGGAAGGGGCCGGCAACGCCCATAACGACCTGGTGATGCTGGCATTGGCCCTGGGGGGGCTATTGACCTGGCGGCGGGGGCGGCCCTGGATCGGCTACCTGCTCCTCGTCCTTTCGGCCCTGGTCAAGTACGTCTCCCTCCTCCTGCTTTTCTTCTTCCTTCTGGCCTGGATACGCCGCGAGGAAGGAGGCCGGCGATGGATGCTCCTGGGGAAAATCGCCCTCCTCGGCTTGCCGGTCGTCGGGCTGGCCGTCCTGCCCTTCGGCAATAGTCCCCAGGCCCTCCTCACCGCCCTACTGGGGGAGACGACGCGCATCCGGGTCAGCCCGGTGGTCTTCCTGCTCCAGGGGCTGGAGCGGGCCTGGGCGGCCTGGCCGGCCGTCGCCGAGCAGGCCCCAAAACTAGCCTTTCTTTCCCTCCAGGTGCTCCTAAAGGGACTGCTCCTGGCGCTGGTGCTTGCCCAGGGGGTGGCCCTGTGGCGCCGCGAGGGAGGCTGGGAGGAACTCCTTTCGGCCTGGGAGCGCACCGCCCTGATCTACATCTGCTTCCTGCACGGAGCGACCTTTCCCTGGTACTTTACCTGGCCGGCCGGAAGTGCCCTCTTGGGGACACACCGGCGGGAGCGCCGGAGACTGGCCGGCCTCTCTTTCGGCCTGGGAATTTCCAGCGGGCTTCTTTACGGGATACCGTTTTGAAAAAGAAGGAGGAAAGCGATGGACATCCAGACGGTTGCCGTGATCGGTGCCGGAACGATGGGGCGGGGCATCGCCCAGGTCTTTGCCCAGAGCGGCTACGAGACGATCGTGGTCGAGGTCGTCCCGGAGCAACTCCAGGGGGCGATAGCCACCATCGAGAAATTCCTGGCGAAAAGTGTGGAGAAGGGCAAGATGACCGCCGAGGAGAAAGAGGCGGCCATGTCCCGCCTGCATCCCACCGGAGACCTGGCCGCGGCCGCCGAGGCCGATTTCGTGGTCGAGGCGGTCAGCGAAAATGTGGACCTGAAAAAGCGCATCTTCGGCGAACTGGACCGGCTCTGCCGGCCGGAGGTCATCCTGGCCTCCAATACCTCTTCTATCCCCATCACCGTGCTGGCCTCGGCCACCCGGCGACCCGAGCAGGTCATCGGTATGCACTTTATGAACCCTGTACCGCTGATGGTCCTGGTGGAGGTCATCCGCGGCCTGGCCACCTCCGACGAGACCACCCGGATCACGGTCGAACTGGCCCGCAGGCTGGGCAAGGTGCCGGTCGAGGTGAACGACTTCCCCGGCTTTGTCTCCAACCGGGTGCTCATGCCGATGATTAACGAAGCCATCTACGCCCTGATGGAGGGCGTGGCCACCAAGGAGGCCATCGACCAGGTGATGATGCTGGGGATGAACCATCCCATGGGGCCGCTGGCCCTGGCCGACCTGATCGGGCTGGACATCTGCCTGGCCATCCTGGAGGTACTGCACCAGGGGTTGGGCGATCCCAAGTACCGGCCCTGCCCGCTTTTGCGCAAGTATGTGGATGCCGGCTGGCTGGGCCGCAAGACCGGCCGGGGCTTTTACCACTATGCCGCCGGCGAGGAGCCGCCGAAGAAGTAGGGGTACGGACTATCCGGAGGCGGCAAGGTTACCCCAGGGGCGAATCCGGCCGGCCGCCCAAAGCCGGCGCGGCGGCCACGCCCTTCGCCCCAGGGTAGCCACTCACAGGAGGAAAACATGGACCTGACCCTGAGCGAAGAGCAACGGATGATTCGGGACATGGCCCGCGACTTTGCCGAGAAAGAACTGGCTCCGCGGGCCGCCGAATGGGATGAGAAAGAGGAATTCCCCGCCGAGGCCTTGCGCAAGATGGGCGAACTGGGCCTCCTGGGCCTCATGGTGCCGGAGGAGTACGGCGGATCCTTTGTGGACACGGTGAGTTACTGCCTGGCCCTGGAGGAAATCGCCCGGGGCTGCGCCGCCACTTCGCTCATCATGGCCGTGCACTGCACGACCGGCTGCTACCCGCTGGTGCGCTTCGGGACAGAAGAGCAGAAGCGACGCTATCTGCCCCGGTTGGCCAGTGGGGAATGGTTAGGCGGCTTTGCCCTGACCGAACCGGGGGCCGGCTCGGACGCCGCTGCCGTTGCCACCACGGCGGTGCGCGACGGCGATTTCTACATCCTGAACGGGGTCAAGACCTTTATCACCAGCGGCAACCAGGCCCGCCTGCTGAACGTCTTTGCCACCGTAGATCGAAGCAAGGGGGCCAAGGGCATCACCGCCTTCCTGGTGGACACCACGCGCCCCGGCTTCCAGGTGGATAGCATCGAGAAGAAGATGGGGATGCGGGCCTCGCACACGGCCCAGATCGTCTTTCAGGACTACCGGCTGCCGGCGGAGGACCGTCTGGGGGAGGAGGGCGAGGGCTTCAAAATCGCCATGGTGACGCTGGATGCCGGCCGCATCGGCATCGCCGCCCAGGCTGTGGGCATCGCCCGGGCGGCCTTCGAGGCGGCCCGCCGCTACGCCCTGGAGCGGGTGCAGTTCGGCCAGCCCATCGCCCAGTTCCAGGCCATCCAGTGGATGCTGGCCGATATGGCCACCGGCATCGAGGCCGCCCGCCTTCTGGCCTGGAGCGCCGCCCTGAAGAAGGACCGCGGCGAACGCCACACCAAAGAGGCGGCCATGGCCAAACTCTTCGCCACCGAGATGGCCTCCGAGGTTTGCGACAAGGCCCTGCAGATTTACGGCGGCTATGGCTACAGCCGTGACTACCCTGTGGAACGCTACCTGCGCGACGCCCGCGTGACGCGCATCTACGAGGGCACCTCCGAAATCATGCGCCTGGTGATCGCTAACCAGTTGCTGCGGGAGGTCTAGCCCTTGGTCTACCGAACTTGCAAGTTCGGCCGGCCGCCTTTCTTCGCCCCACTTTGACGCTTTATTCCGGATCGCCCGCAGGGACAACGGCGAGCCGCCGTTCCAAGCCGCGATGCCGGGCGGTGCTTCTCTTGCGCTCTTCGGAAGACCGTAGTACAATACGGCCAGGGAAACCAATGGAGTGGACCCGTTGTTGATATTAGCGTTTTTGTCGGCACTTGTGGTGGCTGTCGGACGGCCAAGAGGTTGAAGAATGGCCCAACAGGGCGGTCTGGAAAACTTTCCGTTGATGTCCTTTGACGATGACTTCTTCGAGCCGGAGGACGAGGAAGAGGAAGGCGTCGTCCTGGAACGGCCCGTGGTTCCTCTTTTGGACACGGTGATCTTTCCCCACATGCTTTCTCCCCTTTTTGTCGGGCGAGAGCCTTCGCTCCAGGCTCTGGAGGTGGCCCTGGCCGCCGACCGCACCATCGTTCTGGTGGCCCAGCGCGAGCCGGTGGAGGAGGACGTCACCCCGGACCTCCTCCACTCGGTGGGCACAGAGGCGGTCATCGGCCGCGTCCTGCGGATGCCCGATGGTTCGACCAGTATGCTGGTGCAGGGACAGCGCCGGGTCAAGATTCTCGACTTTGTCCAGGAGAAGCCCTACCTCCGGGCCCGGGTGACGCCGCTTTACGAAGAGGAGCCGGAGAGTGAGGAGGACTCGCTTGCCACCGAGGCCTTGATGCGGGCATCGCTGGCCCTCTTTGAAAAGGTGGTCAAATTCAGCCGCAACATCCCCGATGATGCCTACGTTGCCGCCCTCAACATAGACGAGCCCGGAGACCTGGCCGACTTTATCGCCTCGACGGTGCAATTCCCGCTGGAGAAACGCCAGGACATCCTGGAGGCGGTGTCCCCCATCGAGCGATTGCAAAAACTAAGCATCCTTCTGGCCCAGGAACTGGACGTCCTGGAACTGGAGAACAAGATTCACACCGAGGTCCAGAAGGAGGTGGACCGCAGCCAGCGCGAGTACTTCCTGCGGGAGCAGATGAAGGCCATCCAGCGGGAGTTGGGCCAGGAAGACCCGCTGGCCCAGGAAGTGAACGAACTGCGCGAGAAGATTGCCCAGCGCAACATGCCGCCGGCCGCCCTGAAGAAGGCGGAGGAAGAACTTGCCCGTCTCTCTCTGATGTCCATCGCCGCGCCCGAGGTGGCCGTGATCCGCACCTACCTGGACTGGCTCATCTCCTTACCCTGGACGGAGATGACCGAGGACAACCTTGACCTGGCCGAGGCGGCCCGAGTGCTGGAACGCAACCACTACGGCCTGGCCAAGGTCAAGGAGCGTATCCTCGAGTTCATGGCGGTGCGCAAACTGGCTCCAGAGAAGATGAAAAGCCCCATCCTCTGCTTCATCGGGCCGCCCGGCGTGGGCAAGACCTCCCTGGGGCGCTCCATCGCCGAGGCCCTGGGACGCAAGTTCGTGCGAATCTCCCTGGGCGGCGTGCACGATGAGGCGGAAATCCGCGGGCACCGCCGCACCTATGTCGGCGCATTGCCCGGGCGTATCCTCCAGACCATGCGCCAGGCCGGAACGGTCAACCCCGTCTTTATGATGGACGAAATTGATAAAATCGGCAGCGACTTTCGCGGCGACCCGTCGGCTGCCCTGCTGGAGGTGCTCGACCCGGAGTTGAACTCCGAGTTCTCCGACCACTACCTGGAAGTGCCCTACGACCTCTCCCGCGTGCTCTTCATCACCACGGGCAACCTGGTGGATCCTATCCCGCCGGCACTGCGCGACCGCATGGAGATCATCGAAATCCCCGGCTATACCGAAGATGAGAAACTGGAGATCGCCCGGCGCTTCCTGGTGCCCAAGCAACTGGAGCAGCACGGCCTCCTGCCGGACCAACTGGCCTTTACCGAAGAGACCCTCCTGCGTATCATCCGTTTCTACACCTACGAAGCCGGTGTGCGGAACCTGGAGCGCGAAATCGGCTCCATCTGCCGCAAGGTGGCTCGAATGGTGGCCGAGGGGAAACGTCCTCCGCGTATGGTTCGCGCTTCCTCCCTGCACCGCTTCCTGGGCCCCCCGCGCTTCTTCTACGGGCAGGTGGAGGAAGAGGACCAGGTGGGGGTGGCTACCGGAGTGGCGGTGACCGAGGCCGGCGGGGATATTATGTCGATCGAGGTCACCGTGATGGAGGGCAAGGGCAACCTGATTCTGACCGGCTCCCTGGGAGAGGTGATGCAGGAGTCGGCTCAGGCTGCCCTGAGTTACGCCCGGGCCAACGCTGCCCGGCTCGGTATCTCCCCCAAAACCTTCGAGCAGTCGGACATCCATATCCATATCCCCGAGGGAGCCGTGCCTAAGGACGGCCCCTCGGCCGGGGTGGCCATCGCCACGGCCCTGATCTCGGCCCTCTCCCAGCGCCCGGTGCGCCGCGACGTCGTCCTGACCGGAGAGATCACCCTACGCGGTCGTATCCTGCCGATCGGTGGGGTGAAGGAAAAGGCGCTGGCCACCCATCGCGCCGGCATCCGCACCTTCCTTCTGCCCAAGAAGAACCAGCCGGACCTGGAAGAGGTGCCGCGCAACATTCTGCGCCACCTGAATGTGGTCATGGTCGAACAGATGGACGAGGTCTTGCCTCTGGCCTTCCGCGACGGTTTTGTCCAGCCGGCTTGAGGGATTCAGGGGCACGATGGGATGCCGGGCTCTGGGCAGTAGAAGATGATGGGGCGTCTGGAGGACCTCCTGGAGCGGGCCTGGCAGGTCCGGCAAAGCCGTTTTTCTCCGGTGCTGGGAGCCGACGATCCCCAAAGGACTCGGGCCATCAGCCTCACCGGGAACGATTGCGCGTTGGACTGCGCCCATTGCGGCCGGCACTACCTGGAGACCATGTTGCCCATCGCCGGCCTTTCTCCTCGAGATCCCCGCCTGGACGATGCTTCCAGCCTGCTCATTTCCGGCGGATGCGACCCACAGGGGCGCATCCCCTTTGGGCCCCACCTGGAGAAAATCCGGGCGCTGCGTCCGGGCCGGCGGCTGAACTGGCACGTCGGCCTGGTCGGAGAGAAGGAGGCGGCAACCCTGAAGGGCCTGGCCGAGGCCGTTTCTTTCGACCTGGTGGGAGACGACGATACCATCGCCGAGGTCTACGGCCTGAAAGCCACGGTGGAAGATTATCGGCGGACCTACCGCCTGCTGCGCCGTTCCTTTCCGGTCGTGCCCCATATCACCATCGGCCTGCGCGGGGGACGGATTTCCGGCGAGCGGGCCGCCCTGCGCCTTCTGCAGGAGGAAGGGGCCGAGGCCATCGTCTTTCTGGTCTTTATCCCCACTCCGGGGACGCGCTACGCCGGCTGTGCCCCGCCTCCGCTGGGGGAAGTGGCCGGCCTGCTGGCCGAGGCCCGCCTGTCCTTCCCCACCATCCCCCTCCTCCTGGGATGTATGCGGCCGGGAGGGGCCTACCGTCGGGCGCTGGATTCTCTGGCGGTGCGGGCCGGCATCAACCGCATCGTCAAGCCCCATCCGGCCGCCCTGGAACTGGCCACCCGTCTGGGGCTCCAGGTGGAGGCCGGCCGGGAATGCTGCGTCCTGGCCCTCTCTCCTGACAGGAGGGAGGGGGTGGAGGTAAGGGTCTCCGCCGGCACGGAGACGGTGCTCGGCCTGCGCCAGCGTCCGATGGAGGCCACTCCCACCACGGCCTATTTGATGCTCGACGGCGGCGGTTGCGCCATGGCCTGCGCCTTCTGCGCCCAGGCCCGCGATAGCCACGCCCGCGCCGATGCCCTCTCCCGCATCATCTGGCCGGCCCACCCGCTCGAAGAGGTTCTCTTGGCCCTGGAACAGCCCCATCCCGAACTGGAGCGCATCTGCCTCCAGGTGACGCTCCACCGGAGAGCGGGGGAGCGAGTCCGGGACATTGTTCAGGCCCTCCGGACCTCCACCTCCCTGCCTGTCTCGGTGGCCATCCGGCCCCGCGACCTGGGAGAACTGGAAGCGCTCCTGGCCTCCGGGGTGGAAGTGGTCGGCCTGGGGCTGGACTGTGCCAGCGAACGGGTCTATCGCCAGATCAAGGGGGCCGGTTGGCCTTCGATGCGCCGGCTGGTGGAGGAAGGCTGCCGGCGCTTCCCCGGACGGGTACGGGTACATCTCATGGTCGGGTTGGGCGAGACGGAGGAAGAATGCTGCACGATGATCCAGCAGGTCTACGACTGGGGCGGTGCGGTCAGCCTCTTTGCCTTCACCCCGGTGCGGGGTACCCGGCTGGAACGGTGGCCGCCGCCCTCCCTGGCGACCTACCGCCGAATGCAGGTGGCCCGTTACCTGATCGAGCAAGGGTTAGCCCGCCTGGAGCAGTTCCGTTTTGCCGAGGGGCGGCTTCTTTCCTTCGGCCGGCCAGACCTTCCGGCGCTCCTGGCCGACGGCCGGGCCTTTCGCACCTCCGGCTGCCCGGGCTGTAACCGCCCCTTTTACAACGAGCGCCCCGGAGGAACGATGTACAACTACCCCCGGCCGCTCGATCCGGAGGAGATCGAGCAGGCCATCCGGGAACTGGACCTTCCGTCCGAGGAGGCAAGATGAGCCGAGAAGTTTTGCAGGCCCTCCTGGAAGCCCTGGAGAAGGAGGAAAGCGTCGCCCAGGTCACGGTGGTGGAGGTCAAGGGGGCCTCCCCGGCACCGCTGGGAGCCAAGATGCTGGTCTGGCCGGACGGCCGAACCTTCGGCACGGTGGGCGGCGGAGCCCTGGAGGAACGGGCCATATCCGAGGCGCGGGCCGCCCTGGCCGAGGGGCGCTCACGGCTCTGCCACTATGCCCTGCGGGAGGAGGGGCAGGATGCGGTGGGTATGCTCTGTGGAGGAGATGTGCGCGTCTTTATCGAGGTCCATCGGTCGCCCCCCCTCCTCCTCCTGGTCGGCGGCGGGCACGTGGGCCGGCCACTCGCGGAGATGGCCCGGATGGTGGGCTTTCGGGTCGAGGTGGTGGATGTGGATCCGAAACGCCGTTCGGTGGAGTCGCTAGAGCAGGTGCCCATCACCGAGAACACCTACGTGGCCATCATGACCGGCGACGCCGCCGCCGACGAAGCGGCCCTGCGCTCCGTGGTGGAGAAGCCGGCCGCCTATATCGGCCTCATCGGCAGCCGGCGGAAGGTGCACCTCATCTTCGAGCATCTGCGACAGGCCGGCGTCCCGGAGGAGGCGCTGGCCCGGGTCCATGCGCCCATCGGGCTGGACCTGGGAGGACGGACGCCGGCCGAGATCGCCCTGGCGGTGGCGGCGGAGATGACGGCGGTGCGCTACGGGGGAAGCGGTCGGCCGCTGAGCACCGTCCGACGGCACAAGGACAGCCAATAGTAGGGGCAACCGGCCGGTGGCTCGAAACCCCCATCGGACCGGCCGGTCAGGGAAGATGGTGAGGTTCGCATGGGCGACATCACTTTTTCCGGCGGTCCGGGAGATACGCTCCAGACGGCCATCGTCGTCCGGGGAGCACCGAACACGATGGCGGGCATCCGCGCCGAGTACTCCTATCTGGAGGCCCTCTTCGGCCGAAAGGGCGTGGACTGGCAGTTGGAACGCCAGGTCCTCCTTTTCTCCGCCGGCCGGCCCTATGACGAAATGCGCCTCCGCCTGGCCGACGGCACGCTCCGGACCGTCTACTTCGACATCACCGACTTTTTCGGGAAATAAGGGAAAAATTCCCGCCTTCCCCGGAAATGGAGGGCGTCTCTCCTCCGGGGAGGGCGGGCAAACGGCTTCCGACCGTTACAACCCGACTTCTACCAGCGCCTGTTCAAAGATTCCCAGCGCCTCCTCCAGTTGCTCCCGCGTGACGATGAGCGGGGGAATCCAGCGGATGGTATTGTCGTAGGGGCCGCAGGTGAGGAGGAGCAGGCCCAGCCTCTGGCAGGCCTGGACGACGGCCTTGGCCGAAGCCTTGTCCGGCCGGCCGTCGGGCGCGGTGAACTCGCAACCCACCATCAGCCCCAGGCCCCGCACGTCCCCGATGCGGGAGTGTTTTCTCTGCAACTCGCGCAGCCGCTCCAGGAGGAAGGCGCCCTGGCGGGCGCTATTCTCGACCAGACCCTCCTCACGCATCACCTGAATGGTGGCCACGGCGGCGGCGCAGGCCACGGCGTTGCCGCCGTAGGTGCCGCCGTGCGTTCCCGGAACCCAGCGCTCCATGAGTTCCCGGCGGGCGGCGATGCCGCTCAGCGGGAAGCCGGAGGCCAGCCCCTTGGCCATCACCATGATGTCGGGGACGACGCCAAAGTGCTCGATGGCAAACCAGCGTCCGGTCCGGCCGAAGCCGCTCTGCACCTCGTCGGCGATGAGGAGCAACCCGAACTCGTCGGCGATGGCGCGCAGCCCCGGCAGGAAGCCGGCCGGCGGGACGACGTAGCCGCCCTCCCCCAGCACCGGTTCGACCAGGATCGCCGCCGTCTCCGAAGGGTCGCATTGCGTAACCAGCAGGTGGCGCACCTCCTGGAGGCAGAAGCGGAGCGTCTCCTCGGGCGACCAGCCGTAGCGGTAGGCATAGGGGTAGGGCGCCACGACGACTCCGGGCATCAGCGGCTGGTAGCGCAGGCGGTAGATCGTCTTGGAGGTGGTGAGGGACATCGTGCCCACGGTGCGGCCGTGAAAGGAGCCCTGGAAGACGATGATGACGGGCTTGCCGGTGGCGTGCCGGGCCAATTTCACCGCCGCCTCCACCGCCTCGGCCCCGCTGTTGGAGAAAAAGAAAGAGTTCAAGTCGGCCGGGACGACGGTGCGCAACTCTTCGACCAGGCGAAGCATGGGCCGATGGTAGACGATATTGGCCTGGCCGTGGATGAGGAGAGCACACTGCTCCTGAGCCGCCCGCACCACGCGGGGATGGCAATGGCCGGTATTGGTCACCCCGATGCCGCAGGTGAAATCGATGTAGCGCCGGCCGTCGGCGCCGTGGATGTAGATGCCCTCGGCCCGCTCGGCCAGGATATCGGTATAGCGTGGCCAGACCGGGGAAAGGTAGGCCGTGGCGGCCAAATCCTGCTCGGTCATGGATGCCTCCTTTTTTCCGTACCTGGGCCGGCCCGCCAAAGGTGGGCGTTCAGAGCGTCCGCCCCACCTCGGCCAGGGTATCGGCCAGGCGTTCGAGCACGGTGTCGATCTGCTCGTAGGTAATGACCAGCGGTGGCTCGATGCGGATGGTATGGGCGCTGGTGAGCGTCCCGGCCACCAGGACGCCACGTCGGAAGAGGCCGGCCGCGACCCGGTAGCCCACTTCCGGCCGACGAAAGTGCATACCGATGAGGAGACCTTTTCCGGTGATGCCGTCGCCGCCGAAGGATGGGTCAAAAATCTGGGGATAGCGGGCCGCCAGTTCCCTCAGTTTGGGGATAAGGTAATCCCCCTTGGCGGCTGCCTGCTCCCAGAGCCGGTCACGTAAGGTAACGTGGATGGCCGCGATGGCCGCGCTACAGGCCAGCGGCCCTCCGCCGGTGGTCGTGGTGTGGATGAAGGGGTTGGGCTCCATCATCACCTGCCAGATCTCCGCCGTAGAGCAGAAGGCACTCACCGGCATCACTCCGCCGCCGAGCGACTTGGCCATGGCCATAATGTCGGGGACGACGTTCCAGTGGTCCACGCCCCATAGTCTCCCGGTGCGGCCCATGCCGGTCTGCACCTCGTCGGCGATCAGGAGGACGCCGTAATGGCGGGTGATCTCGCGCAGGCGCGGCCAGAAGTCGTCCGGCGGCACGATGGCCCCGGCCTCTCCCTGGATGGGCTCCATCAGCACGGCGGCGATGCCGGTCCCGACCTGTCGGCAAATTTCCAGTTGCCGCTCCACGGCATCGGCATCGCCGAAGGGCACATGGTAGACCGGACCGCCGTAGAGGACGCCCACCGGCTCGCGGAAGTCGGCCTTGCCCAGCATACTGAGCGAACCCATCGTTTTTCCGTGAAAGCCCCGCAGGGCGGCGATGAAGCCGGGCTTGCGGGTGTACATCTTGGCAAGTTTGATGGCCCCCTCCACGGCCTCCGTCCCGCTGGCGGCAAAGAAACTGTAGCGGATGTCCCCCGGGGTGATCAGGGCCATCAAGCGGGCCAGGACGCCGCGCAGAGGGTCGATGAGTTCCTGGCTGGGCATGGGGGTGCGGTAGGTCAGTTGGTCCCGGACCGCCGCGACCACCTCGGGGTGCGACCAGCCCAGGTCCAGAAGGCCGTAGCCGCCCAGGCAGTCGATGAATTCGCGGCCCAGGACGTCGCGGAAGACCGCGCCGGAGCCGCTCCATTCGGTGGCCGCCCAGTCGCCGGCCTCGGTGACCGACTTGCGGTAATTGAGCCAGCCCCGGTTGAAGTGTTCGGCAAAGTTGTGCTTGCTTTCCTCGATGATCTGCTTGGCTTCGGCTTCGTCCAGGGCCGGCTTATGGATGATCTCCAGCCAGCGCCGGGAATAGGCCAGGGCCTCTTCGATTCCTTCAGGCACGTTTCACCTCCAGGAGGGCTATCCGGCAACGATCACCGCTTCGGGGTAGCAATACTGCACGCACTGGGGTTCACCGCCGCACATATCGCAGGCAATGGCGCGGGAAGACTTCGGGTCGAAGTACATGGCCCCATAGGGACAGGCCGGGATACAGGCCCGGCAGCCGTCGCACTTCTCCGGGTCTATGACCAGAGGCTGGCGCGGCCCGGCCCGGGAGATTGCCCCGGTGGGGCAGGCGGCGATGCAAGGGGCTTCCGGGCAGGAGAAACAGGCCATCACCCTGGCTTCGCCGGTCTGGGGTTGGACCGTAGCGCGGATGCGGGCCCGGGAGGGGGCAAATTCCCCAACGTGGTAGGCCGAGCAGGCCAGTTCGCACAGGTGGCAACCGGTACAGAGGGCGTTGCGGAATTTGAGCGGCATAGCATTCCTCCTTCTTATGGAACCAGCGATTCCAGGCCCAGGGCAGCCAGTTTTTCCGGCGTGGGCACGCCTTCGCGGGTCCAGCCGCGCAAGGCGTAGTATTCATCCAGGGCGGCCTCATAGGCCTCGGGAGTGTACACCTTACCGGCCGCCCTGCCGTTCCGGAGCGGGCGCTTGAAGAGGGCCGGCGGAGGATAGTCATCTTTGCGGCCGAAGCCCTCGCGCAGGTTAAAGAGCCGGCCCAGGTTCCAGATGCGCTCGCCGATGCGCATCACCTCCTCGGCGGTGAAGGAGCGCCCGGTGGCGGCGGAGAAGAGGGTGGCGATGTCCTCGGCGTTGATGGCCCAGAAGTCGCAGAAGATGCCTGTCCATTTGACCGAGTTCAGGTTCTGGTCGTTGATGACCATCTGGGGCTTGCCCTGGAAAGAGTCGGGGTAGTAGATGCTGAAGAGCGATTCGTTGGCCACGACAAAGGAGCGCAGGTGACAGGCGCCGCGTTCGGAAGTGGCGTAGGCCAGACCCATGCCAAAGGCGCCGCGCGGGTCATAGGCCGGGAACTCCAGCCCCTTGATCTCCAGGACCACCCCCTCGCCGCCGTATTTGCGGGCGACGTAGCGGGCGCCCCGGGAGAGGTCTTCCCCGATGCCCCGGCGATAGGCAATGTCTTCCACGGTGCGGAGGTAGCCCTCGGCATCGCCGTAGCGCAGGCCAAAGTCGTGGACGCCCTCCTCGGTCATGGTCATGGCCAGCCCGATGACGTTGCCGGTGGAGATGGTGTCCAGGCCCAGGTTATCGCAGAGGCGGTTGAAGGCGATCAGGTCATCGAGGTTGCCGATGCCGCAGTTGCCCCCGCCCAGGCCGATGGTTTCGTATTCCGGCCCCTCCACAATCTCGCCACGGCGGCTTTTCGTCAGCCGGCCGCAGGCCAGGGGGCAGTTGGTGCAGGCACGTTTGCGGACGAGGGCGGCCTGGATGGCGGCGGAGTTGATGCCGTCCTTGCCGTCGAACTCTCCCTGGGTAAAGCCCCGGGTGGGAAAGAGGCCGGCGGCGTTGGCCGGGTCCACGATCATCGGCGTGCCCTCGGCGTTGGCCCAGAGGTTGGCCTCGGTGAGGAGGCTGGAAGCCATCATCTTCCGGTAGGTCTCCAGGAAGGAGGCCATGTCGGGCACGCGGACGCCCCCGCTTCCGCGCACGACCACGCTCTTCAAGCGCTTGCTGCCGAAGACGGCTCCCAGCCCGCCCCGGCCGCACTGTCGGTAAGCCTCCGAGGTCAGGCAGGCGAAGGGGACCAGGTTCTCGCCGGCCGGTCCGGCGGTGAGGGCCACGATACGCCCGGGGCCGGCCTGCTCCTCCAGCCAGTTCTCGGTCTCCCAGATCGGCTTTCCCCATACCGGGGAAGCATCGCGCACTTCGACCCGGTCGTCTTCGATGAAGAGGTAGACCGGCTTCTCGGCCTGCCCGGTGATGACGATGCCGTCCCAACCGGCGTACCGGAGCATGGCCCCGAAGCCGCCCCCGACGTAGGAATCGAGGATCGTCCCGGTCAGCGGAGAGCGTGTGCCGACGCAGGTGCGTGCCGTCGTGGCCACAATCGTGCCGGCCAGGAGGCCCGGGAAGATGACCACCACATTGGCCGGCGAAAGGGGGTCTGTGCCGGGCCGGAGTTCCTCGTAGAGGTAGCGGAAGACCAGCCCCTTGCCGCCGATCCAGTCGCGGGCCCAGTCCTCGCGGAGCGGCTCGGCGGAGGTTTTGCCGCTGGTGAGGTCTACCCGCAGCACCTTGCCCGTGTAGCAGCCGTTTTGTACCATTTTTCACACCTCCTTCGGGCGTACAAACATATCAACGTATCCTGGGCCTGCGTATCAGGCCCAGTCCGAGACCTCGTTGTACCAGACCTTTTTCGGCCCGATTTTGGCCCGGGCTTTCCAGCGGCCCGATTTGGGAGCGGCCTCGATGGCCTGGAGAAGCCGGTCGGCCTTTTCCGCGATGATGCTCTGCTGTTCCGGACCGAGCACCGGTACCTGGGCCGCGTGGGCCCTGATCTTGCCCAGGTTGACCGTGGCCGTGTAGTAAAAGCCCCAGTCCTCGGCCAGAAGGCGGGCCACGTAACGGACGTTGATGCCCCCCTCTTCCTGCTCGGAAAGCGGCGCGGCCAACAGCAGAAGGAGTCCATCCTTGAGGTCCTTGTCGTTGATCTGGACGATCTGGAGTTTTTGCAAAAGGAGGTCGGTCAGGGTGACGCAGTAGGGGTGGAACCCCAGCCGGCCGCGGTAGTCCACGGTGTGGTTCATCTTCAGCCGGTCGTAGAAGACGTCGACCATCGGCACGCGGCCGCCGAAGTAGATATGCCGCTCCTGGCCGTAGAGCATCATGAGGCGCGGGTTATAGTCATAGCCCTGCTTCTGGAAGAAGGAGACCATCTTGCCCCGCTGCTTGCCGTAGGCGGCGTAGTCGATGTCGGTAAAGACCCGTTCGCCCAGGCGTTCCATCCGGCGGTAGAGTTCCACATAGTCCGGGAAGTAGATGTGCAGGGCAATCGGACCCATCACCCGCAGGATCAGCCCCTGTTTCCGGGCCTCTTCGATCAACCGGCGGGCCTCGTCCAGGAAAACTTCCGGCCTGGGATATTCCTCCAGCGGGATGTCTTTGGGCAGACGAAATCGGCGTTCGCTCATCGAGGCGCTCCTGGGCCTTTACCCCGAGGTAAAGACATAGTCTTTGACCTTGCCTTTTTGCAGCACCACAATGACCCCTTTCAGCAGGCCCTCGGAGTATTCGCTGCCCGGGTTGATTACCGTGGTGCGGCCGATCTTGTGGACGCCCCGCGATTCGTGGATATGGCCGTGCAGCCCCAGGAGCGGCTGATACTTCTGAATCATCCTGGCCACGGCCCGGCTGCCCACGTGCACCTTGCGGTCGGCCGCCTGCACCAGGTCCCTGGTGAGTTCCGGGGCCAGATCCAGGCCGGAGCCGTAGGGCGGGGCGTGAAAGTTGAAGATGGCGTTCGACATCTCCCGAATCTGGCCGATGAGGGCCTCCAGCATCGGCTCCAGTTCCTCATCCGGCTTCTCCCGGGGGGTATCCCAGGGAGTGGGGTTGGTCCAGGCAAAGGTGGCCATCTCATACTCGCCCAGAGAAACCACGCGGTCGTTGCAGTTGACGATGACCCGGGAGCCGGCGATGACTTCGTCCACCTCCAGATAATCGTCGTTTCCCGGGGCCATGTAGACCGGGATGTTGCTTCCGCTCAAGCGTTCGTCGGCCAGGGCGATCCACTCCCGAAGCCGCTCCAGCACCAGCCGTTTGAAGAGGGCTTCCTGGGCTGCCGGGTCGGCTTTCAGGGCCTCGAACTCCTCCCGGGTCAGGTGAACCCAGTAATAGCCAACCATCTCGATGGTCTTTTTCAGTCGGGCCAGTTCCTCCTCGGTGTTCGCCGTGGTGGGAAAGCCCATGAAGGTGGTCTCCCAGCCGCCTCCGGCCCGTTCCACCAGCGGGATCAGCATCTTTCCGGTCAGATCGCCCAGGAGGATGCCGACATCCACCCCGTAGATTTTGAGCGCGTTCAGGAATTTGCGGTAGCAGACGTTGGACCCGTGGATGTCGGTGACGAAAAAGATTTTCATGCGAACCTCCTGCTCCTCTCCCCCGCCTCTCGGGGAGGCAGGGGAGAGGAGGTTCGGGAAGGATTTACTCCGGCGGCAGTTCGCCGTAGGCCAGGCCGATGTCGATGCCGGCCTGGCGCTTGTTCCACCACTTCCAGAAGTAGTACCAGAGGATGCCCGCCACCCAGACCGCCAGATAGAGGGCGCCCGAGCCCAGCGTCAGTTCCTCCAGGCCGGCCCCGCCGAAGTAGGGCATCAGGAAGAAGAAGACGAAGAGGATGGCCAGGTAGGCCAGGTTGACGACGGCCCCGATGGTCACCACCGGAATCTTCAGGATGTTCCACCGGCGGTAGGGGGAGGCTTCCCAGATGTTGCGGACCTTCCGGATGAAGGGGAAGAGGGCCGCGGCGATGGCCGTGACGCCAAAGACGGAGACGATCTCCATCCCGGTCACCGAAAGGCCGGTCATCGGGTTCTGCCAGAAGGCGTAAAGGAGGATGCCGATCTCGCCCAGGGCGAAGCAGAGGAGGTGGGTCCAGATCGGCGTCCCCCAGCGCGGATGGATGTCGGTGAACCAGCGCGGCCCCACGCGGTCCATCCCCCAGGCGAAGAGGATGCGGGGGAAGGCCATGTAGGAGAGGGCCACCCACCACAGGTTGAAGAGAATGAAGGAACCGGCCATCAGCACGATCAGGACCGGATGCTGGGTGACCACGGCGGCCAGACCGACGAACTGGGGCGACCAGGAGAAGGGCAGGCCCAGGAAGGCGTTGCCCCAGGTGTTGTCCACATAGGCGGTGGCAGAGAGGAACTGGAAGCCGACCGTATTGTAGAGGACGATGGCCAGCCAGAGCATGAAGAAGGCCGGCACCAGGATGGCAAAGAGGTTGCCCAGGATGATGCTCCTGTCCGGGCGCTTGACCTCGCCGGCGATGAAGGTGATGCAGTAGGAGTAGGCAAAGAGCCAGGAGCCGGCCACCATCACCCCCAGCGTGTCCACCCAGTTCCAGGTGTTGGGGAGCGGCCGGCCCTCGGCCTTGTCCATCACCTGGGCCACGGCATTGAGGAAGGTTTCGTAGGTGAGCGGCCGTACGGTGACGGCGATGGGCACCCCTTCGGTGGTGGTAAAGGCGGCCATGGCAGCAATGTGCTCGTCGGTGATGGTGGTCCCCGCCGGGACGATCACGCTGCCGTCCGGGGCGAGGACATCCTCCACGGGGGTGCGCCCGAGCAGCTGTACCTGCAGGTTGTAGAGGACATCATCCGCACTGGCCATATCGATGCCGGCGTCGGCGGCCATGGTGCTGAAATCGGCCTCGGCCGGCTCGGCCTGCGCCGCCATCCGGTTCCAGGCTTCCTGGAAGCCGCCGGCCGAGGTGAAGGTAAAGACCAGGAGGATGACGAGGCAGCCCAGGATGCCCAGGAACATGACCACCTTCTGGGCCGTGGCAAAGACCCGGATGCCGAAGATGAGGAAGAGCATCCCGATCAGGCTGACCAGAGTGGAGAAGCCGAACAGGACCCACGGCTGGGTGAGGAACTCGGCGATATCCGGCCGGCCCAGGAACTGGAAGAGCATGACCATCCCCGGGTCCACCGTCCAGGGGGCCAGGACAAAGATCCACATGATCCAAACGAAGGCGTTGCCGAAACTCTCGGCGATGCCCACCAGCGGATGGAGGATGCGGGAGTTGTAGATGTACTCGCCGCCGCTGCGCGGCATACTTCCGCCCAGGATGCCCCAGACCAGGGAAAACCCGATGCCGCACATCACGGCCGAAATGATGGTGGCCAGGATGAGGTTCCCGCCGGCATAGACCCCCAGGCCCAGGCTGATCATCACCCACATGCTGGGGGTCAATCCCTGGTTCATGAAGCCGACGCCGAAGGCATCCAGGAGCGATAGCCCGCGTACCAGGCCGCTCGCCTTTCGGGCAAAGACCTTCTCGGACATCTCTGCACCTCCTTATGTTCGCCTCGAGAAGTCCGTCTTCCGCCAAGGTCCGATACCTACCCTCCTTTCTCCGGGGGCACGCATTCCCGGGGAATCCGCCACTCGTACACATCCTTCAGGATCATCGGCACCAGATAGGTCTCCGTCCGGCGCACACCGGGCACCTGGCCCACCACTTCGGTCACGAAGCGGTACAGTTCGGCGTTGTCGCGGGCCACGACCTGGATGCTTACGTCCCGATCGCCGGTGGAGCAGGCCACGTAACTCACGCATTCATACCCGCGCAGTTTCTCGGCTACCTCCCGGATGTGGCCGGGTTCCACCTCGATCATCACGTCGGCTACGACCGGATAGCCCAGCACCCTGGGGTTGGGGATGGCAGAGATCCGGATGATGCCCTCCCGCACCAGACGGGCAATGCGGTAGCGAACCGCCCGCTCGGAGACGTCGCCGACGCGCCGGGCAATCTCGGCACAGGACATGCGGCCGTCCTCCATGAGCAGGTCCACGATGGCGAGATCCCGGCTGTCCAGTTTGCCCATCGGCCGACCTCCTCCCGGTGCACGGCACCGGTTCGCCCTTCACCACCCTCGCAGGGCGTAATATTCGCGCACCATGCGCTCCAGTTCCTCCTCGCTCAGCCGGTCGCCGCCCGGAGGAAGCGCCTCCCGCAGGAGACGGGCGGGGAGGGTATCGTCCGCCGGGGTCATGCCCTCGCGGAGGTTATAGCGACGGATGGCGTCGGCGATCCGCTGGGAGAGGGCCTGCAGGCCGGCCCGGTCCAGTTCCAGCCCGGTCAGTAGGCGGATGACGACCGGCAGTTCGTCCCAGCCGATCAGGTCGCGGTAGAAGCGGCAGAAGATCAGGGTATCGAAGACGGTGTGGCGGTCCTCAAAGTCGAGCACGAGGGCGGCCTTGCCCTCGGCGGTCGTGCGGTCCACCCAGCCGGCGAACTCGGCCTTGTAGACGGTGGCCCGCAGGTGGCAGGCACCGCGGTCGGAGACGGCGTAGGCCAGTCCCATGCCCTTGAGGGCGCGGGGGTCGTAGCCGGCCGGTTCCAGCCCCTTGACGTGGACGGCCAGGTCCTCCAGGCCCAGGTGTCGGGCCGCCGCCCGAACGCCCCGGCTGAAGATTTCTCCCACGCCCTCCCGGGCGGCGACCTGGCGGAGGAGGGCGGCGATGCCGTCCACATCGCCATAGTCCAGTTTCATCTCCAGCCGACCCCGGCGGGAGGCCTCGATGGCCAGGCCGGCCACGTTCCCGGCGGTGATGGTATCCAGCCCCAGCCGGTCGCAGAGGTCGTTCAGGTGGAGGATCTCGGCCAGGTCCTCCACCCCGCACAGGCCACCGAAGGCGTAGATCGTCTCGTACTCCGGCCCCTCCAGCGTCAACCCGGCGTGGCGGCCGTCGGGGACGGTGGTCACCTTGCCGCAGGCCATGAAGCAGCCGAAGCAGGCCTTGGGGCGGGGATGGAAACGCTCCACCAGGGTCTCGGCGCTGAGGCGCTCCCAGTGGGGCACCGTGCCGGCCGACCAGTAGTAAGAAGGAAAGGCGCCGGCCCGGTTGGCCAGGGCCACGACCATCGGCGTGCCGTAGGTGCGGTAGTTGCGGGCACCCGGGTCGTTGCGGCCCTTTTCCAGGAGGGAGCGGGTGTAGGCGCGGACGCCGGCCGGGTCGAAGAGGGGGCACTCGGCCCGGCCGTGGAAGACGAGGCCCTTGACATACTTGGCTCCCAGGACGGCACCCAGGCCGGTACGGCCGGCCTGGCGGCCCCGGTCGTTGCCCACGCAGGCAAAGGCCACCCGATTTTCCCCGGCCGGCCCGATGACGATGGCCTTGGCCCCTTCCCCGACAGCCCGCTCCAGGGCTTCCTCGGCCTCGTAGGTGTCCAGTCCCCAGAAAGGCGCGGCATCGTGAAAGACCACGCCCTCGTCGGAAATCTCCAGGAACATGGGGCGCTCGCCGGCCCCGCGGAGGACGATGGCATCGTAGCCGGTGGCCTTGATGCGAGGGGCCACGTGGCCGCCGGCATACGACTCGGCAAAGATGCCGGTCTGGGGGGATTTGGAGAAAAGCCCGTGGCGGCCGGCCGGGGGGAGGCCGCTTGCGCTGGCCGGCCCGACGGCGACGATGAACGGGTTCTCCGGCGCCAGCGGATCCACGCCCACCGGGGCGTGCTCCAGGAGCAGATAGGCGGCCAGCCCCTTTCCGCCCAGATACCGGGCCAGCACCTCGTCGGGGATTTCCTCGACCGCCGTGCTCCGGCGGGTCAGGTCAATATGCAACACTCGGTTGAAAAAGCCATACATCGGCATCCCCCAACTAAAGTTCGGCCGGATTCAGGCGGTCCAGGCTCTCCCGCCGCCTCCGGTTCTCCTGGGCCAGCCCCAGCAGGAGGCGGGAGACCTCCCGGATGGGCATCCGGGACGCGGCATCCTGGTAGAAGCGGGCAGCCGTCTCCTCCAGCATTCGGGCCTGTTGCCAGAGGGCCTGTTCGTCTGTCTCCGGGATCCATTCCAGCCGGTAGGCCTCTCCGTCCAGCCCGCTGATGGGCTCCAGAATCATCTCCGCCACGCCCTCCTGTCGGGCCTGTTCCAGCCGACGCAGCCGTTTGCGCGCCCCCTGGGCCAGTTCCAGGAAAGAAGTTGTCAGGCGATTGCGGGCGTTCTCCTCGTAGAAGGCCGCCGCCCGCCTCTCCCATTCGATGGCAAAAGCCAAAATAGCCCCAAAGGTGTTCAGTTCGGTTGCCAAAGGTTTCCCTCTCGTTCAGGACCTCTGCCCTACCTGCTCCTGGCCTTCGGAGCAGGACCAGGGGACGATCAAAACCACCGGGTGATCACCACCTTACGCTCGGTAAAGAACTGGATCGCATCCCGCCCCTGGCCGTGAAGGTCGCCGAAGAACGATTGTTTCATGCCGGAAAAGGGGAAGGTGGCCACAGGGGCAGCGATACCCACGTTGATGCCGATGTTGCCACAGCGGACGCGGTATTTGAACTCACGGGCGAATCTGCCGCTGGAGGTGAAGAGCGAGGCGGCGTTGCCGTAGGGAATCCGCTCAATGATCTCCAGGGCCTGCTCGAAATCGTCCACCGGGATGATGCCCAGCACCGGACCGAAGATTTCCTCGCGGGCGATGGTCATTTCCGGGCGAACGCGGTCGAAGATGGTCGGGCCGATAAAATACCCCCGGGGGTATTCTTCCACCCGCACCTTCCGGCCGTCCAGGAGGAGGACGGCACCTTCCTCCAGACCCTTTTCGATATAGCCCCGGATGCGTTCCAGCGCCCGCCGGCTGACCACCGGGCCCATCTGCACCGTCTCGTCCAGGCCGTTGCCGACCTTGAGGCGGGAGGCGGCTTCCACCAGGCGCTCCTTGAGCGGCTCGTAGACCTCGCCCACGGCCAAGACGAGGGCCCCGGCCAGGCAGCGCTGGCCGGCCGTGCCGAAGGCCGAGGTGAGGATGGCCGAGACCGTCGGCCCCAGCGGGGCATCGGGCAGGACCACCAGGGCGTTCTTGGCCCCGGCCTGGCACTGGGCGCGCTTGCCGTGAGCGGCAGCCGTGGCGTAGATGTAGCGTCCCACCGGCGTCGAGCCGACGAAGGAGACGCCGACCACATCGGGATGGGCAAGGAGCACATCCACCACCCGCTGGTCCCCGTTCACCAGGTTGACCACCCCCGGTGGGAACTCGGCCGCGTCCAGGAGTTCGAACATCTTGCTCTGGCTAACCGGGCAGACCTCGGAGGGCTTGACGATGTAGGTATTGCCGCAGGCCACGGCGTAAGGGAGAAACCAGAAGGGCACCATCGCCGGGAAGTTGAAGGGGGCGATGCAGCAAAAGACCCCCAGCGGCTGGAGTATGCATTCCTCATCAATGCCGGAGGCCACGTCCTCGGCGTTATAGCCCATCAGGAGGGAGGGGATGCCGGCCGCCACCTCCACGTTCTCGATGGCCCGGCGCACTTCCCCCCGGGCCTCGTCCAGGATTTTGCCGTGCTCGGTGGTGACGGTGCGGGCCAGTTCCTCGAAATGTTCCTCCAGAAGCGCCTTGAGCCGGAACATGGAACGGGCCCGCACGACCGGAGGTGTCTCTCGCCACTCCGGGAAGGCCTCCCGGGCCGCCGCCACCGCCCGGTGGACCTCCTCCGGCGTAGATACGGGCACGTGGGCGATGACCTCCCCGGTAGCCGGGTTGTGCACCTCGAGCACCTCACTCGAGGCGGAACTTACCCACCGGCCGGCGATGTAGTTTTTCAGTGTCCCGTATTCCAAAGCAGCCTCCTTGACACCGTTTGCACGTTCCTCCACAGGTACGAAAACCGGGCGACACCCCAAGCCCATCCGGAAACGTCCACCTTGTGCCCATTTTTGGACAGGTCCTAGCGGTATGTCCTTTCCGGATAAATTTTTAAGGAATTGTGCTACTTCGGCAATTATCATATCATATTTCATCCGATTTGTCAAGGAGCACTTGCAAAATCGGGAAGGATGTGTTATAATGCAAACATCCCGATCGGTAGGCGGGGTGGTTTCCCCCTACCCAAGGGGGAAAAGGTGGGCGGGGCATTGAAGAGGCGGGCGAAAAAGGAGGAGATGATGAGCAGCGGTCCGCGTTCTCGGGAACTGATGGCCCGGGCTCGGGCGGTGATGCCCGGTGGAGTAACCTCCAACTTCCGCAACTGGGGGGAACGCACCTTCCCCCTATGCCGGGGAAAGGGTTCCCATGTCTGGGACCCTGACGGCAAAGAGTACATTGACTACCAGTTGGGCTTTGGCCCGGTCATCCTGGGGCACGGCTACGAGCCGGTGGTGAAGGGGGTGGCCGAGGCCATTGCCGAGGGCACCTCGTTTCCCCACCCCACCCCTCTGGAGGTCGGCGTGGCCGAGCGCATCGTGCGGATGACCGGGATGGAGATGGTGCGTTTTGCCAACTCCGGAACCGAGGCGACGATGGCGGCGCTGCGCATTGCCCGGGCCTATACCGGGCGGGAAAAGGTGCTCAAGTTCGAGGGGCAGTACCACGGCGTGCACGACTACCTCCTCTTCACCACGGCCACCGCTAAACTGGAGACCCTGGGCCACCGGCGGAGTCCGCTTCCGCAGCCGGTGGGTTCGGGCATCCCCCGGGCGCTACACGACCTCATCCTCACCCTTCCCTTCAACGATTCGGACCTCCTGGAGGAGACGGTGCGGCGCGTCTGGCCGGACCTGGCCGCCATCATCGTCGAGCCGATCCTGGGCAACGCCGGCTCGATCATGCCCCGGCCGGGCTATCTGGAGCACCTCCGCCGGCTCTGCGACGAGTACGGCATCGTCCTCATCTTCGACGAGGTCAAGACCGGCT
Organism: Chloroflexia bacterium; assembly: GCA_034433695.1. Taxonomy (GTDB): domain Bacteria; phylum Chloroflexota; class Chloroflexia; order DTKN01; family DTKN01; genus JASFBA01. Next base: position 8,075 of record DAOUAK010000073.1, on the reverse strand, counting down.
TCCGCATCGCCCCGGGCGGGGCGCAGGAATATTTCGGCGTCCGGGCCGACCTGGCGGCCTATGCCAAGGCGCTGGGCAACGGTTTCCCCGTGGCCGCCGTCGCCGGCAAGAAGGAGATCATGGAAGTGCTCGTCCAGGGGGCCACCCACGCCGGCACCTATTGCGGCAACATCGTCGGCATGGCCGCCGCCGAGGCCACGCTGGAACTCCTCGAGGGCGGCTCCATCCTGCGCACGATTGACGAGCGCGGCCGGCGTCTGCAAAAGGGCTTGGGCGAGGTCCTTACCCGGGCCGGCCTCCCCCACGTCATCTGCGGCCCCGGGGCCATGTTCGGCATCCTCCTCACCTCGCAGGAGGACCCCCGCGACTTCCGCGACTTTGCCCGCTGTGACGAAGCCCTCTACAAACGCATCGTCTTTCACCTGGTAGAAAACGGCGCCATCCCCGACCCCGACGACCGCGAGCCGTGGTTCCTGTGCTATTCTCACAGCGAAGAGGACGTGGACCGCACCCTGGAATACTTTGAGGATGCAGTGAACAAGGCCCTGGCCGAGCGGTAAGAAGGCCGCCGGCTTCGCTAAAAGATACAGGGGCAACCGCAAACGGAGCGTGTAGCATGGCGGAGCCGACACCCTATGCCGTCGAACTGCGCAACGTGACCAAACGCTTCGGCGAGGTCGTTGCCGTGGACAATGTCTCCCTCCAGATCGCCAACGGCGAATTCTTTGCTCTCCTGGGCCCCTCCGGTTGCGGCAAGACGACCACGCTCCGAATGATCGCCGGCTTCGAGTTTCCCACGGCCGGCGAAATTTACATCCAGGGCGAGTACATGGGCGAGACCCCGCCCTTCCGCCGTCGCACGAACATGGTCTTCCAGAACTATGCCCTTTTCCCCCACATGTCGGTCGAACGCAACATCGCCTTTGGGCTGGAGATGAAGCGGGTGCCCCGGCCGGAGATTCGCCGGCGGGTGCGGGAGGCGCTGGAGATGGTGCGCCTCTCCGGCCTGGGGCACCGCCGGCCTTCTCAACTTTCCGGCGGCCAGCAACAGCGGGTGGCCCTGGCCCGCGCCCTGGTCAACCGTCCTTCCGTCCTCCTCCTGGACGAGCCGCTGGGAGCGCTGGACCTGAAGTTGCGCAAGGAGATGCAACTGGAACTCAAGAAACTCCAGCAGCAGGTCGGCATCACCTTCGTCTATGTCACCCACGATCAGGGCGAGGCCCTGACCATGTCCAACCGGATTGCCGTGATGCATCAGGGGCGGGTGCTCCAGGTGGGCACGCCCACCGAGATTTACGAGCGCCCCAATTGCCGCTTCGTGGCCGATTTTATCGGGGAGAGCAACTTCCTGGAGGGGAAAGTGGTGGAGCGGGATGCCGAGCATCTGGCCGTCCTGGTGGGCGAAAAGTTGCTCGTGCGGGCGACGACCGGCCCGGAAAGCCTCCTGGCCCAGCGGGGACTCCTTGGGGAACTCGCCCCGGGGCGTCCCGTGACGGTGGCCGTGCGTCCGGAAAAGATCCGTTTGCTCCGAGAAGCGCCTCCCGGACCGTTCAACGCCCTCTCCGGGCGGGTGGAGGAGGCCATCTATGTGGGGACGGAGACCCATTTCCGGGTGCGTCTGGAGGACGGTTCCCTCCTTATGGTACGCCAGCAGAACGTGGTCTCGGCCGCCGATCCCTCGGCCTATTACGGCGGGCAGGATCGGGTATGGGTTGCCTGGCCTCCGGAAAGCACGTTGATCCTGCTGGATTGATCGTCTCGAGGAGCAGGGCAGGAAAACCGAGATGGCGGTAGCGGCAAAGGCACCCAGAGCAATCGGAGGGACGATGGAGCGGGCACTGGCCGGCCTCCTTCTGCTCAACGCGCTCTTTCTGGCCGGCTTCCCCTACTTCTGTCCCCTGGCCGTCCACGCCGGCCTGATCGGCGGGGCCGGCTTCTATAGCGCCTGCTCGCTGGCGCTCACACCGCCCCTCCACCCGCTCAACCTGCTCCTGGCGGCGCTGGAGGCCGGCCTGGCCGTGGCCCTGTGGTGGGGTGGGAGGCGCGTCCGCCGCTGGGCGCTCCTGCGAAGCGTCGTCGGAAGTATCGGGTGGGGGGTACTCGCCTTCCTGGCCCAGGGCAACCTCTACGCCGCCCTGGAGTTTCTCTTCTCCCTCCTCCTGCTCTTCCTCCTGGGCGGGATGACCCTCCGTCTCCTCTTTCCCGGCGCCTTCTGGCTCCTGGTCTTTTTCACCGTACCGCTTCTGATCGTCCTGGTCTACAGTTTCCTCCAGCGGGGCGTCTACGGGGAGGTGGAGTGGGTCTTTACCTGGCAGAACTATGCCCGCATCTTTGACGTGGGCTACCTGGGCATCCTGGGACGTTCCCTTTACATCGCCGCCGCCACCACCCTGATCTGCTTCCTCTTCGGCTATCCGCTGGCCTATTTCATCGCCCGCCGGCCGCCCCATGTCCGCAACGCCCTGCTTCTCCTGCTGATGATCCCCTTCTGGACCAACTTTGTCGTGCGCACCTATGCCTGGGAAATGCTCCTGAGCGGCGAGGGGCTGATCAACTCCTTCTGGACCGGCCCGTTGCACTCCTTCTTCCTCTGGCTGGAGCAGGGGATAGGCGGCCTTTTTTCCCCTCTGGCCCAGGCCACGGCCCGGCCGCTTCCTCTGCTCTATAACGAATTTGCCGTGATCGTCGGCCTGGTCTACGGCTGGATCACCGATATGGCCCTGCCCTGCTACGCGGCCATCGAGCGGATCGATTTCTCCCTGGTCGAGGCGGCCAAGGACCTCTATGCCAACGACCTGCGGGCCTTTATGCGGGTGGTCTTCCCGCTCAGTCTGCCCGGCGTGGTGGCCGGGGCCATCCTGGTCTTTATCCCCTCCCTGGGCGCCTACATCACCCCGGACATCCTGGGCGGCGGCAAGACCGAGATGATCGGCACCCTCATCACCCGCCAGTTCCTGACCTCCCGGGATTGGCCCTTTGGCTCGGCCCTTTCCTTCATGTTGATGCTGGTGATGCTGGCCAGCACCCTCATCTACTTCCGCGTCGGACGGAGGCTCTAGAGGATGGAAGCGACACTGGAGCGGCGCAAGAAAATCTCCCTCCGGGCCATCTCCATTCGACGCCTGGCCCACGGCCTGCTGACCGCCAACGCCGCCTGGGTATACCTTTTCCTCTACGCCCCCATCGTCCTCCTGGTCGTCTTTTCCTTCAACGACAACCGGCACTCCCTTTCCGTCTGGCGCGGCTTTACCCTGGACTGGTATGCCAAACTCTTCCGGGATGTGGCCACCGGACAGGCCCTGCGCAACTCGCTTATCGTGGCCCTGGCCTCGACGGTCCTTGCCACGGCCATCGGCACGTTACTGGCCCTGGTGATGGAGCGGCATCGCTTTCTGGGGAAACTGGCTTTTGAAGCCCTGATCTACCTGCCCATCATCATCCCGGAGATCGCCATGGGCTTTATGCTGGTCCTCTTCTTCGTCACGGCGCGCATCCCCCTGGGCCTGCCCACGGTGATCATCTCCCATGTGGCCTTTAACATCTCCTACGTGACCGTGATCGTGCGGGCGCGGCTGGCCGGGATGGACACGACCCTGGAGGAGGCAGCCCAGGACCTGGGGGCCAACGCCTGGCAAACGTTCCGCCGCATCACCCTGCCGCTCCTATCTCCGGGCATCATCGCCGGGGCCCTTCTGGCCTTTACCCTCTCCCTGGACGATTACGTCATCACCTTCTTCACCACCGGCCCGGGAGGCACCACCCTGCCGATTCGCGTCTACGGCCTGGTGAAGAAGGGCATCAGCCCCGACGTCAACGCCCTCTCCTCCCTGATGCTCGGGGCGGCGATGATCTTGGTTGTCCTGTCGCTGGTTTTGCAAAGAAGGAGGTGATATTCGCGCAAGGACATGCCGACTCTGCAAGAGCGGGGCTGTTCTGCCCCACAGGATACGATTTCCAAGGAGGAATGCCATGCGCAAGATCGCTTTTCTGCTGGGTTTGCTCGTCCTTCTCGTCGGCTGCACGCCTCCCCCGCTGCCGACGGCCGTACCGACACCCTCCCCCAAGCCCCAACTCGCCGCCGAACTGCATGTGTTCAACTGGTCCGAATACATCGACCCCCAGGTCTATGCCGACTTTGAGGCCGAGTTCGGCGTCCGGGTAATCGAGGATACCTTTGCCAGCAACGAGGACCTCCTGGCCAAAATCCAGGCCGGCGCCGGCGGCTACGACATCATCGTGCCCTCCGACTATATGGTGGACATTATGATCAAGCGGGACCTCCTGGCTCCCCTGGATCACAGCAACATCCCCAACCGCAGCAACCTCTACCCGCTCTTCCAGAATCCGCCTTACGACCCGGGAAACACCTACTGCATCCCCTACCAGTGGGGTACCACCGGCATCGGCTACAACAACGAAGTCGTCACCCAGACGCCCGACAGTTGGGGCTACCTCTTCGACCCCGAAATGGCCCGGCCTTTCTACGGCAAGATGAGTATGCTCAACGATCCCCGCGAGGCCATCGGTGCCGCCCTCAAGTACCTGGGCTACTCCCTCAATAGCACCGACCCCCAGCAACTCGAGGAGGCCAAACAACTCCTCCTGCGTCAGAAGGCCTGGGTCACGACCTACGATAGCGAGCAGTTCGAGGACCTCCTGACCACCGGCAACACCGTCATCGGCCAGGGCTGGAGCGGGGACTTTTTTATGGTAGCCGCCGAGGACCCCCGGGTCAGTTACGTGATTCCCAAGGAGGGGGCCGCCGTCTGGGCGGATAACCTCTGCATCCCCAAGAACGCGCCGAACAAGTATACGGCCGAGGTCTTTATCAACTACCTCCTCCGCCCCGAGGTGGCGGCCAGAATCTCCAACTTTACCTGGTTCGCCAGCCCGGTACAGGCGGCCGAGCCGTATATTGACCCCGAAATCCTGGAAAATCCGGCCATCTACCCACCCGAGGACGTCATGGCCCGCCTGGAGTGGATCCAGGATGTCGGCGAGGCCACCCTCCTCTACGACCGCATCTGGACCGAACTGCGTTCTCAGTAAAGTTGCCCCGGGTGGGAAAGGTCGAAAAATGCGGAACGGAACGTCCTGACGTTCAACGGCTAAGGAGGTACACCATGAAAGTCCTGCTCATCGGTGTAGGTGGCGTGGGCGAATCCATCGCCCTCATCGCCCAGGATCGGCCCTGGCTGGAGAAGATGGTCCTGGCGGACATCAACACGGCCCGTCTCCAGGAGGTCTATGGAAAACTGCGCTTCAAGGAAAAATTCGTCACGGAGCGGCTGGATGCCGGCCGGCAGGAGCAGATCGAGGCCCTGGCCCGCCGACATCAGGTCGACCTCATCCTGAACGCGGTCGAGCCGCTCTTCAACATGCCCATCTTCAACGCCGCCTACGAGGTCGGCTGCACCTACATGGATATGGCGATGAGCCTCTCCGAACCCCATCCGACCGACCCCTACCGTCAGTGCGGGGTCAAGCCGGGCGACGATCAGTTCGCCCAGGCCGAACGGTGGGAGAAAAAGGGCCTCCTGGCCCTTCTGGGCATGGGGGTGGACCCGGGCCTCTCGGACGTCTTTGCCGCCTATGCCGCCAAACACCTCTTTGACGAAATCGAGGAGATCGGCGTCCGCGATGGAGGCAACCTGGAGATTCAGGGCTATGCCTTCGCCCCCACTTTCTCCGTCTGGACCGCCGTTGACGAATGCCTCAGCCCGCCGATCGTCTGGGAGAAGGAGCGCGGCTGGTTCACCACCGAACTCTTCTCCGAGCCGGAGGTCTTTGACTTCCCGGAAGGCATCGGCCCGGTGGAGTGCGTCAACGTCGAACACGAGGAGGTCGTACTGATTCCACGCTGGATCCAATGTCGGCGGGTGACCTTCAAGTACGGCCTGGGGGAGCAGTTCATCAACGTCCTGAAGACGATTCGGATGCTCGGCCTGGACCGCACCGAGCCCGTGAACGTCAAGGGGGTGATGGTATCCCCCCGAGACGTGCTGGTGGCCTGCCTGCCCGACCCGGCCCATCTGGGCGACCGGATGACCGGCAAGACCTGTGTGGGCACCTGGGTCAAGGGCCTCAAGGACGGCCGGCCTCGCCAGGTCTACCTCTACCAGGTCACCGACAACCAGGAGACGATGCGCCGGTACGGCGTCCAGGCGGTGGTCTGGCAGACGGCGGTCAACCCGGTTATCGCCATGGAACTCCTGGCGACCGGGGTATGGAAAGGGGTGGGCGTGCTGGGCCCCGAAGCCTTCGATCCCGACCCGTACCTGGAGCGGATGCCCCGGTACAACTTTCCCTACGGGATTCGGGAGATGGCCTGAGCGCCCTCCTCGGGGGACCCAAAAGATCGGTGGGTGGGCGAGGCTTCCTCCCTCGCCCACCCCGGAGGGGTCTCCCCGGTCGCCTGTGGGGATACCGGCCACAGGCGAAAGGGGGAAAGAAATGAATGCAGATGGGGAAAAGAGGGCCGGCGGCCTGCCGGCCGAGGCCCGGGAACTCCTGGAACTCGTCTGCCGCCAGATCATCCAGGAACTGGGCGTCACCAGTTGTTCCTTCTCCCAGTGGGACCGAAACCGTAACGTCGTGACCACCCAGATCACCTACGCCATCCAGCCGAACCGGGAAAACCTCCGCTTCCACGGCGATGCCGGGACCGACTATCCCCTGGAGGAGTACCCCGCCACCGCCCGCGTCCTCCGGGAACGGGTGGCCATCACCGTCCGCGCCGACGACCCCGCGGCCGACCCGGCCGAACTCGCCTACCTCCGGGAGATGGGGCAGCAGACGAACCTGATGCTCCCCCTCATGGTCGGCGACAAGGTGATCGGCCTCCTGGAGATCTACCAGCGGGACCGCCCCCGCACCTTCGCCCCGGAGGAACTCAAGCGAGCCTGGGGACTGGCCCGGCAGGCAGCGCTGGTCGTCGAGGGCGGGCACCTCTTTGTGGAGGCTCGGCGCGAGGCCGAGGACCTGGCGGCGCTGGTCGAAGCCACTACGGCCCTCTTCTCCCAGCTGGAACTGGAGGCGGTCCTGCGGACGGCGGCCGAGCAACTGGTGCGCATCGTCGGGGTCGAAGGCTGCATCCTCTCCCGCTACGACCCCCAGAAGGAGACGGTGCAGACCTGGGCGGAATACGCCGCCGAGGGGGTCAAGACCTGGGTCTATGACGTCCCGGAGGCCTCCTACGCCCTGGCGGATTACCCGTCGACGGCGCGGGTGTTGCGAGAGCAAGTTCCCATCATCGTCCAGGCCGACGATCCTGCCGCCGACCCGATGGAGCGGGCGCTTATGCAAAAGACCGGGGTCAAGAGCCTCCTCATGCTGCCCCTTCAGGCCTATGGCCGGGTGATCGGGCTGGTCGAACTGGCTTCGGGAAGTTATCGGCGCGATTTTGGGCCGCGGGAGGTCCGGCTGGCCCGGTCCCTGGCCGAGCAGGCGGCCATCGCCATCGAGAACGCCCGCCTCTACGCCCAGGTCCAGGAGCAACTGGACGACCTGCGCCGGGCGCACGAAACCCAGGAGCATCTGCTGGAGATGGTGCGGGAGATGGGAACTCCCGTCATCCCGATTCACGAACGCATCCTGGTCCTTCCGCTCATCGGCACCGTGGATAGCGATCGGGCGCGCCGGTTTACCGAGCAGATGCTGGAGGCGATCCGCCGGCATCGGGCCCTGGTGGTGCTGGTAGACATCACCGGCGTGCCGGTGGTGGATACGGCGGTGGCCCAGTCCCTCCTGCGGGCGGCCGAGGCGGTGCGCCTCCTGGGGGCGGAGATGGTGCTGGTGGGGGTGCGCTCGGAGGTGGCGCAGACGCTGGTCACCCTGGGCGTGGATATGAGCGCGGTGGTGAGCCGGAGCACACTCCAGAGCGGGGTCGAGTACGCCCTGGACCGGCTGGGCCTCGCCATCGTCGCCCGGGAATGAAACCGGAATTCCGCCCACGGTGGCGACAGGGGGAGTCCCGAATTTTGGGGAAGTCGGGCGGGTAGGAGCGGGGCAATGCCCTGCCCCTTGACGGCAGGGTGCGTCCCAAATTTTTCGGGAATAGGGTAGCGGGTGGGGGG
>DAOUAK010000072.1:0-1952 GCA_034433695.1 Chloroflexia bacterium | reverse complement strand
GGTGCTCCGGCGAGGGATGAATGTGCGCCAGACCGAACTTTTGGTCCAGCGCCTCCTGCGCCCAGGCCGGCCCAGAGCCCGGGCAAACCCCGCCGAGCAGGCCGAGACGGCGGCGCTGGAGGCCCGGCTGCGCGAGGCCCTGGGCACTCGCGTCTCCCTGAAACGCGGCCGTAAGGGGGGCCAGGTGACGATCTATTTCTACTCCGACGAGGAACTGGAAGCATTGCTGGCAAGGCTTACGGCGTTGAACACGGAGCGTTGAACGTTCAACCTTCAACATTCGAGAGGAGGACAAAATGCCGCTGGTCAACACGAGGTCGCTGTTCGAGCGGGCTTCCCGAGAGGGGTATGCCATCGGGGGCTTTAATGTGAACAACATGGAGATCCTCCAGGGGATCGTGGATGCCGCCGAGGAAAAGCGCGCCCCCATCATCCTTCAGGTTTCGGCCGGGGCCCGGCGCTACGCCCGGCACGAGTACCTGGTGAAACTGGTGGAGGCGGCGCTGGCCACCTCGACCATCCCCATCGTCCTGCACCTGGACCACGGGGAAGATTTTGAAATCTGCAAGGCGGCGATCGACGGAGGTTTTACCTCGGTCATGATCGACGGCTCGCGGCTGCCTTTCGAGGAAAACATCGCCCTGACGCGGCAGGTGGTCGAGTATGCTCACCCTCGGGGCATCTCCGTGGAGGCCGAACTGGGCCGGCTGGCCGGCATCGAGGACGATGTCTCGGTGGCGGCGCAGGAGGCCCGCTTCACCGACCCGGATCAGGCCGCCGAGTTCGTCGAGCGAAGCGGCTGCGATTCTCTGGCCATCGCCATCGGCACCAGCCACGGGGCCTACAAGTTCAAGGGACAGCCCCGGCTGGCACTGGACCGGCTACGGGAAATCGTCAAGAAACTTCCGGCCGGCTATCCCCTGGTCCTGCACGGCGCCAGCAGTGTGCTGCCGGAATTGGTGGAAACCTGCAACGCCTATGGGGGAAAAATCTCGGGCGCCCAGGGCGTGCCGGAGGAGATGATTCGGGAGGCCTGCCGAATCGGCATCCGCAAGGTCAACATCGATACCGACCTGCGGCTGGCCTTTACGGCGGCGATCCGGAAGTATCTGGCCGAGCATCCCGAAGAGTTCGACCCACGCAAGTACCTGGGGCCGGCCCGGGAGGCCATCCGCCAGGTGGTGCTGCATAAACTCGACGTCCTGGGGAGCACGGGGAAGGCGGAGTAAAGGGGGACAGGACCGGGGGCGCAGGAGAGGATAAGAAGGAAAACGATCACCCCAGGCGCACCTATATCCCGGCCAAGAGGGCAGGGCTTAGAGCACAGGAGAGGACAAGGGCGATGGCAGGTGTGGAGGTGGTGCGGGCCGGGGATGGCGCCGATGGAAATCGGCCTTCCCGGGCGCTATCGCGCCCACCGTCGGCCTGCGCCGACGGGCCCCCCAGGGTTCGACCCGCCGGCCGAAGGACCCCACCCTGTTCCCCTCTACGGGGAAACCCCTCCCTGCCACAAGGAGGGAACCCGATGAGGATGAGTACAAGGGCATCGGGTAGGCAAGGGCAATGCCCTTGCCCACCCGCAACCGGCACGCCCGACGAGTTTTACAACCTTGCCTCCCTCAGCCATTTTACGAATAAATAGCCGACCAATGAACCCACAGATATGGGATATCATCGAAATGTAGCCTATTTTACCACCAAAATCCGCAGGCGGCCGAACTTGACAAATCCCCCGACCTGGGGTAAAATGCATTCCAAATCGGGAGCAACCGGCCTTAGGGAAGCCGGCCCGGATTGCCCGAAAGGAGAGAGCGATGGGTATCCGAATGCTCCAGCGAGGGTTCTGCCTCCTTCTCCTCGTGAGCCTTTTTGTGCCTTCTTTCCCTCCGGCCTCCGCCGAGGTCGCCGTTTACCCCCCCTCAATGAAATATAATGTACCGCCGGCCGGCCCA
>DAOUAK010000071.1:0-7339 GCA_034433695.1 Chloroflexia bacterium | reverse complement strand
CTTCTTCCCTGAGAGGAAAGCGCCATGCCGGAACGTTGGATCCGTGCCAGTGAACTCCGGGCCTATGGCTACTGCGCCCGTTCCTGGTGGCTGCAATATATGCTGGGGCTGGAGCCGGCGGACACCGGCCGGCTCGTCGCCGGGACGGAACGCCACCTGGCCCACGGCCGGGAAGTGCTTCGGGCCGAACGCCTGCGTCGCCTGGCCCTGGCCGCGCTTCTCCTGGGTCTTCTCCTGGTTATCCTCGCCTGGCTGATGATAAGGGGAGGGTGAGATGTGGTTGCTTCCTCTGGCCGTCCTTCTGATCCTTCTGGCCCTGTTTCTCCTGTACCTGGCCCGCCGGATGCGGGTCCGAAGCGGTCTGCCGCGAGGGCGGGTGGTCTATGTGGACAACCGACGCTGGAAGACGCCTCCCCAGCCGTTGCGCGCTCCGCGCTACGGCCTGGTCGGCCGACCGGACTACCTCCTCCACCAGGGGCGGGCCGTCATCCCGGTCGAGGTCAAGCCGGGCCGCACCCCTTCGGCGCCGTATGAGGCCGACATCTGGCAACTAGGGGCCTATGCCCTGCTGGTGGAGGAGGAGTACGGTAGCACACCCCCGTATGGTCTGCTGGTCTACCCCGAGCGGGCTTTTGAAATCCCCTTTACTCCCGATTTGCGCCAGCATCTTCTGAAGGTACTGGCCGAGATGCGAGAAATCGGCCCGGAAAGCGTCGTTCCCCGCAGTCACAACCAGCCGGCCCGTTGTGCCGCCTGTGCCATGCGGGAATATTGCGGGGAAGAGGCGCTGGGGATATAACCTGCAGGATGTAATCCCTCCACCGAAATCGTCCACCGATGGGACAAGTCCCCCCATTGTAGGGGCCGGCCCGGCAGGGCGGCTCGGGGGGGTGGACCTGCCTCCCCGTCCACTCTCCCTGTGGCGGGGAGGAAAAGGGCCGGCGGGCCGGGCCCTGGGGGCTCGTCGGCGCAGGCCGACGGTGGGCGCAAGGGCGCCCGGGAAGGGCGATTTCCATCGGCGCCATCCCCGGCCGGCCTTGGCACTCGTCCCCATCGCGCATCCCCTTGGGGACATCCCCGTGTCCGGCCGGCGGGGCGAGGGGAACCGGCGTCTGTAACATGACTGCCCGCATTGACCGACGTGGGCGCACCACCTGAAAACAGGCCTGTCGCCCAAACCACTGCGGTACACGGTCGCTCTCCCCACCCTCGAAGGAAGTGTGCAAGAGCCACAAGAAGGCAAGACTTGCATGTATCCAGGAAGCACAACCTAATCACTGCCTCTTGCCACCGACTGACCCCCCTCCAGGTGTCTATATCCGTTATCCGTATTGAGCAGTTCGCCTCGCCAACAACTGGTCCTGCCAATGCAATTGTTCAGAGATAAGAGGATACCTTTGCCTTCCCTTTGCCATATTTCTACCCCCGTACCGGAGAAGGACAGGATAGAGGGCCTGAGGGCGGCTTTTTCCCCACCACGCTTGCCGGCCGATAGCCGGCCGGCTGTACCCGATAATCCTGGACACTGTTGGGGCCGGCCCGGTTTGCGTTCCCGGAACAGGCATGGTAGAATGTTTTATCATTTACCTTTCGGCAAAAAGGAGAGGCCTATGGCTCGTCGTGTCGTAGTGACCGGAATGGGGGCCATCACCCCCCTGGGGCTGGATGTGCCTACCCTCTGGAAGAATCTGCTCGAGGGGCGCTCCGGAGCGGCTCCGATCACGCTTTTCGACCCAAGCCCCTATGATACGCACTTTGCCTGCGAGGTCAAGGGGTTTGACCCCTTGAACTACATGGACCGGAAAGAGGCCCGGCGGTCCGATCGCTATACCCAGATGGCGCTCGCTGCCGCCGAGGAGGCGATGCGCAACTCCCTTAAAATCGAGGCGAACAACGCCGAGCGGGTGGGCGTGATCATTGGCTCAGGGGTCGGGGGACTGATGACGATTCGCGAACAGTTCCACGTTTTGCTCACCAAGGGGCCACGGGCGGTCAGCCCGTTCACCATCCCCATGATCATCGGCAATATGGCCGCCGGCCAGGTGGCCATGCGCTATGGGGCCAAGGGCATCAACTATTGTACCACGTCGGCCTGCGCCAGTTCGGCCCATGCCATCGGAGAGGCCTTTGAAGCGATCCGTCGGGGGGCTGCCGATGCGATCATCGTCGGGGGCAGCGAGGCGCCCATAGACCCCTTCGGCGTGGCCTCTTTCTGCGCCGCTCGGGCCCTTTCCACGCGCAACGACGCCCCGGAAAAGGCCTGTCGGCCTTTTGACGCCCAGCGCGACGGCTTTGTGATGGCCGAGGGGGCCGGCGTGCTGGTGCTGGAGGAACTGGATTTTGCCCGGCGGCGTGGGGCTACCATCCTGGCCGAGGTGCTGGGCTACGGAGCAACCGCCGATGCCTACCACATTACCGCACCCGCACCGGAAGGCGAAGGGGCAGCCCGCTCCATGCGCCTGGCCTTGCAGCAGGCCGGGCTACAGCCGACCGATGTGGACTATATCAACGCCCACGGTACCTCCACTCCGCTCAACGATGCTACCGAGACCCAGGCCATCAAGGCCGTCTTCGGGGAGTATGCCTACCGCATCCCCATCAGTTCGACCAAATCTATGGTCGGCCATCTCCTGGGGGCCGCCGGGGCCGTCGAAGCCATCGCCTGCATCCAGACCATCCTGTCCGGCATCATCCACCCGACGATCAACTACGAGTTTCCCGACCCGGAGTGCGACCTGGATTACGTGCCCAATGTGCCCCGCCGGGCAGACGTCCGGGTGGCGCTTTCCAACTCCCTGGGTTTTGGGGGACACAACGTCACCCTGATCTTCGGCCGGTATGAGGAATAGGGGCGCCCCCAGGAGGACAGCCCGGCTCCTGGGGGTGGGTGACCGGAGGCGGCGACGACGGTTGCCCCTGCTGGTAAGGCGGTCCGATGGCAGAGGAACTGGATGCCCTGGAAGAGGCGTTGGAGGTGACCTTTAAGGACCGTTCTCTCCTTTTCCAGGCCCTGGTGCATCGTTCTTATCTGAACGAGAACCCCGACAGCCGCCTGGTCTCCAATGAGCGGTTAGAATTTTTGGGCGACGCCGTGCTGGATACCCTGGCAGCCGAATTTTTGTTTTTGCGGTATCCGGAGAAGGAAGAAGGCGAACTGACGCTCTGGCGTTCGGCGCTGGTACGGACGGAGACGCTGGCCGATTTTGCCCGGCAACTGGACCTGGGGCGTTTCTTGGTGCTGGGGCGAGGTGTGGAGGTCGAGGGGGGGCGTGGTCGGCCGACCCTTTTGGCCGCGGCCTTCGAGGCCCTCCTGGGGGCGATTTATCTGGACCGGGGGATGGAAGTGGCGCGCCGCTTTCTACAACCTTTCCTGGAGCGGGCGCTGGAGGAGGTCTCCGGCCGGCCCCCGCTGGACTATAAGAGCGCCCTGCAGATCGAGGTGCAGGGTCGTCTGGGCATCACCCCGCACTACCGCACCGTGGATGTCCGAGGGCCGGACCATGCCCGCACCTTTCGCGTGGAGGTATGGGCCGGGGAACGTTTGATGGGAACGGGCGAAGGGCCCAGCAAGCAACTGGCCCAGCAGGAAGCGGCCCGCCTGGCATTGGAGCGGTTACAGGAAGACCGGTGAACCTCGCGCTTTCGACGATGTGGTGGGGGGAAAACGGATCTGCGGACCAGGCGCTTTGGGTCCGAAGGACCCAGGCGCTTGGTCTGAGTTTTCTCGAACTGGAGTACCGCCGGACGGCAGATGCCCTACCTTCTCTACGGCAGGCTTTGGCCGAGCGTGGCCTGAGGGTCAGCAGCATCCACGCCCCTTTTCCCCACCCGGAAGGGAAAGGGGACCCGCTGCAACTGGCCGATCTCGCGGCGGAGGACGAGGATGACCGGCGCTATGCCGAGCGTTTGATCGCCCGTACACTGGAGGAAGCAGGGCGCTGGGGAGCAGAAGTCGTCGTCCTGCATGGTGGAAACATCCGGAAATTGCGGCCGCTGGAACAGAAACTGAAAGACCGGTATCAGGCCGGCCAGGACCTCAGATGGCTGCGGGAGGAACTGCGCCAGGCCCGGGCCCTCGAGGCTCCGCGTCGCCTGGAGTGGGTACGCCAGGCCCTGGGGCGATTGGCCGCGCAAGGTCGGGACCTGGGCGTGACGATCGCCCTGGAGAACCGGGCCGACTACAGCGATCTACCCTCCCCGGAGGAAATGGAGGTGCTTCTGGAGGAGTTTGCTCCGGGGGTGGGTTTCTGGTACGATGTCGGCCACGCCTACCGCCTGGAGGTGCTGGGATTCTATCCGCAGACGCTCTGGCTGGAGCGTTTTGCCGACCGACTGGTCGGGATTCACCTCCACGACTGCCTGGGCCTGGACGATCACCGTCCGCCGGGGATGGGGATCGCGCCTTTCGGCCGGCTGGCGCCGCTTTTCCCCGAGCGAGGGCTGCGGGTGTTGGAGGTACGAGAGGGTTACCGGCCGGAGGAATTGTCCAGAGGCCTGGACCTTTTGCGTGCCGTGGGGGTGCTGCCATGAAAGTGATCGTACAGATCCCGGTTTACAACGAAGAAGAGACACTGGGGCAGGTGCTCGATGCCATCCCCCGGCAGATTCCGGGGGTGGAGCGGGTAGAAACGCTCGTGATAGACGACGGCTCGACCGACCGCTCGGTGGAGGTGGCCCGGGCGCACGGGGCCGATCACATCGTCCGGCACGTGGGAAACAAGGGGCTGGCCACCGCCTTCCGCACCGGGTTGGATGCCTGCCTTCGCCTGAGGGCGGATATCATCGTCAACATAGACGGAGACAACCAGTATCCGGCCGAGGCCATCCCGGAACTGGTGCGTCCCATCCTGGAGGGCCGGGCCGACATCGTCATCGGTGACCGCCGGCCGCAGAAGGTGGCCCATTTCTCGCGGACCAAGCGCTTGCTCCAGATGGTAGGGACGTGGGTGGTGAGGATCGCCTCGGGGGTGGAGGTGCGTGATGCCCCCAGCGGTTTTCGGGCCTACTCCAAGGAAGCCGCCCTGCGCCTGAATGTGCTCAGCCACTTTTCTTACACGGTGGAGACGGTGATTCAGGCCGGCAAGAAAGACCTCCTGATCGCCCATGTGCCGGTGGAGGCTCGGCCGGTGGCGCGCAAGTCGCGCCTGATGCGTGGGATGTGGGATTTTGTCAAGCGCCAGGGGGCGACGATCCTTCGCACCTACGTCCTGTACGAGCCGCTCCGGACCTTTACCTATATCGCGCTGCCCTTTTTCGTGCTGGGTGCAGTCCTCCTGGGCCGCTTCCTGGTCTTTTACATCCAGGACCCGGGCGGAGCACAGGGGCGTTACATCCAGTCGGTGATCATCGGCGGGGTGGCTTTGCTCCTGGGCTTCCTCATCTTCCTCTTCGGCATCCTGGCCGACTTGGTAGCGGGCACCCGCCGGCTGACGGAGGAGGCGCTTTACCGCATCCGGAGGCTGGAACTGGAGAGCCGGGGGCGGGAAGAAGAGAGTAGAGAAGAAGTGGGCAAAAGCAGCACTGAGGGATGTTCGGGGTCATGGTAGACCTCCTGTAGGGCTACGGCCATCCGGGTGGCGGTGGCCGGCGGTTCGCCCAGCCCCAGGTTTCGGGCCCAGCGGGGGTGGGCACCGCTGGCCACCAGCAGGCGCAGGCGGTGTCCCCGACGGAAACGGCAGGCCGTCGCCCACATATCCACCTCGATGTGCAGTGTCCCGTCGGCCAGGCGTTCCCCTTTCCCGGGTTCGATGCGGAACAGGCCGTCGCAGAGGTTGATCGAACGGCCGTTCGGGTACACATCGCACAGGCGGCCGAAGAAGTCGGTGTGGGCCAGGCTGGAGCGGACGTAGAGTTGTAGCCGAACCGGGCCGATCACCTCCAGGTCGCGCTCCAGGGGTGGAGTGGTGTAGGTGAGGACGTCCGGACGGGCTTCCAGAGGGCGGTTGTCCATCGGGCCGGCCGGTGGGAAAAGCAGGCCTCCGCCCAGGTTCGGGGTGGGATCGGCCGGGTCGTAGCGGTAACGGTCGGGCGGGGAGGGCTCGGCCGGAGGCTCCGGAGCCAGGAGTCCGTGGGGATGGAGGTAAAGGCGCGTTGTGGAGGTGGCCGGCGGCCAGTCTTCCATCTCTCGCCATTCGTCCGCACCCAGGATATAGAGGCGCACCGGACGTTCTCGGAGGCGCTCGCCTTGTCCTTTGAGGTGAGCATCGAACCAGGCCAGCCCTTCGCGCAGCGCTTCCGGCACCCAGGTCAGGTCCATGTGGTACCAGGGGCCGATCGTCAGGTAGGGGGAGCAGCCGGCCTCCCGCAGCGCCGCATAGTCGGCCAGAAGGTCCCGGAGGAAGAGGTCGTACCAGCCGGAGATCAGGTGGACGGCCGGCCCGGCCCATCCCGGTCCGGGACGGTGATCGAGGGCCTGCCAGAAGGGGTCATCGGCTTCCGGGCGTAAGGCACCGCTTCGGTAAAAGGGTATGGCCCGTCCGAGGGCGATCCGGTCGGCCTCCAGGAGGGGCAGGTGGCGAAAGGCCGGGGATAGGATTTTTTCCCGTCGTAGCCAGCGCCTTCGGACTTCCTTCGGAGAGCGTTCCCGGTTGCCGAGGGTATCGAAGAGGAAAAGCGCATTGAGGGCCAGGTCCAGGGCCGGCGCGCCGTCCATATAGGCTGCCCCGTAACCTCTGGAGAAGGCGAGGACCGGGACGAGCGCCTTCAGGCAGGATGGAGCGCGAGAAGCCACGGCCCACTGGGCATAGCCCAGGTAACTGGCTCCCCACATCCCCAGCACCCCGTTGAACCACGCCTGACCGGCCAACCACTCCACCGTAGCCCATCCGTCGCTTTCCTCATAGGCCAGCGGCTCAAAGGTTCCCTCCGAGTCGAAACGCCCCCGGGTATCCTGGATAAGGACGTGGTAGCCGCGTTCGGTGAAGCAACGGAGCAGGGAGACCATTCCCCGATTCAGGAGTCCGCCCGCTGCGGTTCGACCGTAGGGGGTTCGGATCAGGATAGTGGGGTAGCGGCCGGCCGGCCGGGGAAAGTAGTGGTCGGCCCGCAGGATGACCCCGTCGGGCATGGGGATGGCGATATTTGTCTCGACATCCACTTCATATTGGGGTACGGGCAGGCCCAACCACCGGGCCAGCGTCTGCCTTGGGAGAAGACCCCAAGCGGCCAGGCCCAGTCCCAGGAGGGCCAATCTTTCTTTTCCGCGCATCGAGAACCTCCAGGGTGAGCATGGTGTAGAAGTACAACCCCAGCACCTCCCCTGCCGCCGGCCGGTGTAGCGGGCCTCACCCCTCACCCCCCGGCCCGCCGTAGGCGGTGGGGGAGAGGGGTGAGGTGGGTA
>DAOUAK010000070.1:0-3173 GCA_034433695.1 Chloroflexia bacterium | reverse complement strand
AGTAACTGATGTGCGGCCGGCCCTGATCATCCAGGGCCAGGGAGGTGTACCAGCCCACATCCCCGTTGCTATCCACGGTTTGAACTTGCCAGGCGATGCCGTCGAAGTAGGCGTACTTAAGGTTATAGTTCCACCTGTCGAGGTAACTGATGTGCGGCCGGCCCATCGTGTCCAGGGCCAGAGAGGTATACCAGCCCACGGACCCGTTGCTATCCACGGTTTGAACCTGCCAGGCGGTGCCATCGAAGTGGGCGTACTTGAGGGTGCCGTCGCCATGGTAACTAATGTGCGGCCGGCCCATCTCATCCAGGGCCAGGGAGGTATACTCCCCCACGGCGTCGGAGGGGCGAACCGCCGTCTGGATTCGCCACAGACCGATAGTTTCGGGGAGAGCACTTTCCGGCGAACTCGCCGCAGTCCAGGGCACGCTTTCCGGCTCTCGCAGACGTGTCTCCCGGAAGCGGGCCACTTCCGCATCGAGGCCCGGCCCCTGTCCCTGTACTGCGGCCGGCCAGGCCGTGGTCAGCAGCGCCAGGAGGGCCAGCAGGGCCCCCCAGGTCCGGATCCAGCGATCCCTGGGGCGTTCCATGGTTTCCTCCTTTTCGATTTCTGTCCTCGGGGTCTCCTCCGGTGGTGCCCCAACTTTCCGGTAAGTAGTTTATACCACAAAAACACACGCTGTCAAGCAGGTTGCACGGCCCGGTCGGGTGGAGTATAATACGGTCGGGCCGGGGCCGGCCCGGCCATCGTCCGCTGAAGGAGGACCAAAGCGATGGAGCGCAAGATTCGCGTGCTCATTGCCAAGCCCGGACTCGACGGCCACGACCGGGGCGCCAAGGTCGTCGCCCGGACGTTGCGCGATGCCGGCATGGAGGTCATCTATACCGGCCTCCAGCAGACGCCGGAGATGATCGTCGAGGCGGCCCTGCAGGAAGATGTGGATGTGGTCGGGCTATCTATCCTGTCCGGGGCCCACATGACCTTGCTTCCCCGCATCGTTCAACTCCTGCGCGAACGGGGCGGTGAGGACATCCTGGTGATTGCCGGCGGCATCATTCCCACCGAGGATATCGAGCCGCTGAAAAAGGCCGGGATCGCCGCCATCTACGGCCCCGGCACGCCCAGCAGTGAGTACATCAACTTCATCCGCCAGAACGTCCGGCCCAGGTGATGCGGCATGTCCTGCCTTTCTTCCTCCCAGAAGAACGCGGCCGGCCCGGCGGATGCGCCGTTCCCCCGAACCTTCGATCCGGAGACCTGAAGATGGACCTGGTCCAACGCCTGCTCGAAGGAGACCGAAGGGCCCTGGCCCGGGCCATTTCCCTGGTGGAATCGGGTGACCCGAGCAGCCGGGTGATTCTGCGTCAGGTCTACCCCCACACCGGCCGGGCCCAGATCCTCGGCGTAACCGGTGCCCCCGGAACAGGCAAGAGCACCCTCGTCTCCGCCCTGGCCCGCGAGTTCCGCTGGCGGGGACGCACGGTGGGCATCGTCGCCGTGGACCCCTCCTCCCCCTTCACCGGCGGTGCCCTCCTGGGGGATCGCGTCCGGATGCAGGAACTGGCCGGGGATGGGGGCATCTTTATCCGCAGTATGGCTTCGCGGGGGCACCTGGGCGGCCTGGCCCGGGCCACCGGCGAGGTCGTGAAACTCCTGGACGCGGCCGGCTTTTCCCTGGTAATCGTGGAGACGGTGGGGGCCGGCCAGTCGGAAGTGGAGATCGCCGGCGCCGCCCACACCACCATTGTCGTGGACGTCCCCGGCCTGGGCGATGACATCCAGGCCATCAAGGCCGGTATCCTGGAGATCGCCGACATCCTGGTGGTGAACAAGGCCGACCTTCCCGGCGCCGACCGGCGGGTGGCCCAACTGGAGGCCATGCTGGATATGGGCTGTGCCCAGGCCGATTGGCGTCCGCCGGTCCTGCGCACCGTCGCCATCCGGGGCGAGGGCGTGAACGAACTGGCCGAGGCCGTCGAACGGCACTGGGCCTTTCTCCAGGCCGAGGGCCGGCTGGCGGAGTTCTGCCGACGCCAGGCCGAACAGGAATTCGAAGAGGCGTTGCGCTACGAGACCATGCGCCTTCTGCGTGAGCGCGTCCTCGATCCCGAACGCCATGCCGAACTGGTCGAGCGCATCTGCCAGCGCGAACTGGACCCCTACAGCGCCGCCAGCAAGGTGCTGGCCGGGATGCGCCCTTGAAAGGAGGTGATGGCATCGAGAATTGCTCCGACCCGCTGGAAATTCAGGAAAACGATAAGGAGGTAAAACCCGATGAACCGCAAGATGGTTGTCCTCGTGTTGCTTCTGATCGCCGCGTTGCCGCTTCTTGCCGCCTGCGGGAAGCCGGCCCTCGGCACCCAGGAAAACCCCATCATCATGTCCTTTGTTCCCTCCGGCGACACCCAGGAGATCATCGCCGGCGGCGAGCAGATCGCCAAGATGCTCTCCGACAAGACCGGCCTGGTGATCAAGGCCAACGTCGGCACCAACTTTGCCGCCGTGCGTGAGGCGATGGGGGCCGGCCAGGCCCACATCGGCTGGCTCAACACCTTCAACTACGTCCTGGCCCACGAAAAGTACGGCGTGGACGTCGCCCTGGTCACGGTGCGCTTCGGCTCGACCACCTACGCCGGCCAGATCATCGTCCGGGCCGATAGCGGCATCACCCAACTGGAAGACCTCAAGGGCAAGGTCATGTGCTGGGTGGATCCCAACTCCACCTCCGGCTACATCATCCCGCGCATCATGCTCAAGGCCAACGGCATCGACCCGGACAAGGATTTTGCCAAGACGGTCGAGGCCGGCTCCCATAACAACGTCGTCGTCGCCGTCTATAACGGCCAGTGCGACGCCGGAGCCACCTACTCCGATGCCCGCAGTTCCGTCGAGAAGGATTACCCCGACGTCAAGACCAAGGTGGTCGTCCTCGCCACCACCACCCAAATCCCCAACGATACCGTCTCCTTCATCAAGGACTTTCCGGCGGACCTGCGCGAGAAGATCGTCAGCGCCCTTCTGGAGATCGCCCAGACCGACGAGGGCAAGGCCGCCCTGCAGACGGTCTACTCCATCGCCGGCCTGCAGAAGGTGGACGACTCCTTCTACGATGCCTTCCGCGCCGATCTTTCCAAGGCCGGAATCAAGATCGAGGAACTGGCGAAATAGGCGGG
>DAOUAK010000069.1:0-2008 GCA_034433695.1 Chloroflexia bacterium | reverse complement strand
CGGCGCTCTAGAGGACGCCTTGTACCCGCAGGGCCCGGCCCGCTGGCCAAAAGCGGGGACGCCCCAGGGGGGATGCGCGGGGCCGCGCCCCCAAGGGCCGGCCGGGAGACCCGGTTTGACAACGGCCGGCTGAGCCGGTTATACTGGAGCGCGCTTCGAGTTTTTTCGTAAGGAGGTCGAATGCGTATCCTGGTCACCGGCGGGGCCGGCTATATCGGTAGCGTCGTGGTCGAACACCTGGTGGAATCGGGCGAGGAGGTCATCGTCCTGGACGACCTGAGCCAGGGGCATCGGGCGGCCGTCCATCCCCGGGCCGTCTTCGTCCGGGGCAGCGTGGACGACCGCGCCCTCCTGGATGACCTCTTCCACACCTATGCCTTCGACGGGGTGATGCACTTTGCCAGCCGCACGCTGGTCGGCGAGTCGATGGAGCAGCCCTTCCTCTACCTGCGGGATAATGTTGTGGGCGGGCTGACGTTGCTCCAGGCCATGGTGGAATATGGCGTCCGCCGCTTTATCCTTTCCTCCACGGCCAACCTCTTCGGCCGGCCCCGGCGCATCCCCATCGCCGAGGGCGAGACCATCATCCCCGGCAGCCCCTACGGGGAATCGAAGCACATCCTGGAGCGGGCGCTCTACTGGCTGGACCGCATCCACGGCCTGCGCTACGCCTCCCTGCGCTACTTTAATGCCGCCGGCGCCACCGCCGAGCGCGGAGAGGACCATCGCCCCGAAACGCACCTCATCCCCCGCGTCCTTCAGGTAGCCCTGGGCCGGCAGGAACACGTGACCATCTACGGCGACGACTACCCCACCCGCGACGGCACCTGCGTCCGCGATTATATCCACGTCTCGGACCTCGCCCAGGCCCATATCCTGGCCTTTCGGACCCTGAATCGGGGCAGCCGGGTCTATAACCTGGGGAACGGCCGGGGTTTTACGGTAAAGGAAGTGATCGAGACGGCCCGCCGGGTGACCGGCCATCCGATCCCGGCCGTGGTCGGACCGCGGCGGGAAGGGGACCCGGCCGTGCTGGTGGCCTCTTCCCGGCGCATTCGCCACGAATTGGGCTGGCAGCCGCGCTTCCCGGACCTGGAATCCATCGTCTCCTCGGCCTGGGAATGGCATCGCCGCCACCCGGATGGGTACAAGGATTGAAGCGTTGCGCCCTGGTCCAGATCGGGAAAAATACCTCCTGGTTCTGATCTTGCTTCTGGCCTTGGCCCTGCGCCTGTGGCTGTGGAGCCGGCCGGACCATCCCCTCGCTAACGATGAGACCGAGTACCTGCCGGTAGCCCGGGACCTGGTCAGCGGTCAGGGGTTTGTTTTCTATAACTCCTACCGCTGGCTCCGCGCTCCGCTCTATCCTCTCTTCCTGGCCCTTTTCCTCTGGCTGGGCGGGGGAAATGCCCGTGTAGCGACAATGGCCCAGGTCGCCCTGAGCACGGCCACCGTTTACGGCTTCGACCTGCTGGCCCGGCGCCTTTTCCCCGGCGAAAAGGGGAGAAAGGCCGGTCTCCTTTCCGCTCTTCTGGCGGCCCTCCTTTTGCCCTTTGCTACCTTCCCCTCTCTCTTTATGGCGGAGACGCTTTTTACCTTCCTCTTCGTAGCCTTTCTCCTCTCCCTTCTTTGGGTGCCGGAGGCCAGGCCGGAGCGGCGCAGGCCCTGGGCGGTCCTCGCCGGGATGCTCCTGGGGCTATGCGCCCTGACACGGGCGGTGGCACTGGCCTTTCTGCTGCCGGCGGCGCTCTGGCTGTACTTCAGCCTGCGCTCCCGTCCGACTGCATATCCCCCCCAGGGGGATACGGCCGGCCAAACCCGGGGTAGGGGCATACAGTTGTATGCTCTCGTTCTGTCGCTCCTTTTCCTCGTTTCCGGCCTGCTTCCCATCCTCCCCTGGACGGTGCACAACGCCCTGGTCTACCGCCGCTTTATCCTCCTGGACACCGGCGCCTCCTATAGCCTCTGGGCCTATTACGACGGCAGCCCCCACCCGGACATCGAGGAG
>DAOUAK010000068.1:0-2216 GCA_034433695.1 Chloroflexia bacterium | reverse complement strand
TCGCCGCCGGCGCCGCTGTAGAGGGTGTGCTGGAGGACGTAGGTTTTGGGACTGGGATTGTTGTTGCGGGCGAAGAGGGTGGTGTCCCAGTTGAACCACTGGTAGGAGACCCAGGGGAGGTAGATGTCGTCGCGGATGTAGCGGTTGTCGTTGGGGTCGGTGTTGAAGCGGTAGCGGTAGGGTTCATAGTTGTTCAGATAGGTCCATCCTTCATTTTTGATGACCCCTCCCCTGTCCCACTGAGATTCATAATAAACCGGCATGTTATCTCGCTTGGGATCAAAATAATAAAGCAATACTACGTGGTCACCACAGCGGTCGAAGACATCGCCCATACGCATGCGGCGTCGTAACTGATCTTCACGCTGGCCAGCATCGTACGGAATGCGGGCTGAGTGGTCGCAGATGTATTGCGTCCCCCACTTCTCTCCTACCGGCCTTCCCCAGACGCGGGTAATGAAACCGGAGCAGTCCACTCCACGAGCATAGGGGCAGGTCCATTTCCAGTGGATTGTGGGGGTAGGAGCGGGGCGCGAGCAGTCGTGCCAGTTCGGGTTGGTATCCCCGGCCAAGTCATTCGTCTGCTGGAGGCGTCGGCCAAAGTTCTCATTCCCGGTCCCGGGCGTGGGGGTGAGACTGTTGTTGATAAAATCTCCCCCGCCCCATTTGTAGGCCACCCCGGTGACCGGCACCCCTGCACTGAAGCGGCTGGTGTAGTAGTAACTTGCGGTTGCCGGCGGGGTACTGCAGGCGATCAGGTAACTATAGGTGCGTCCGGCGACGCTATCGGCATCAGGAGTCCAGAGGAAGGTATGGAAATTTGCCGCGTTGTAGAGTACAACGTGGCGAGGAATCGAGACATTGGTCACGACGATCTGAGCAGCGGCTTTCTGAAGCCAGAGCAGGAAGAGACCCAGAGCGACCAAGCCAAGCAGGAGGCAGAAGAGGTATATAGGTGAGCGGCGAGGGTGACGCATCATCGGCAGACCTCTTCTCATTTCTGTTGCCACCGAATCACGCGGTAAGCATCTCTCAGATCAAAGTCCCAGACCAACGTATAGATTGTTCCTTCGCTGCTGACCAATCCGATAGCTATCTCGGAAGAAGAAGGTTTAGCAATTATCCTCAAAGAGGACCTACGTTTTCCCCCTTGGTCATATTTGGCTATAATACCTAATTCGTCATCAACTGTGTAAAAATTGTTTTGCTTGTCGACGGCCAACAAGCGTTCCCTGCTTGGGTACCGATATATAGCTTGCCCTTGTCTGTTATAAATATAGGTATAATCTCCGAAAGAATATGTGATCACAGGTCCGCCTGTCTCCAAGAGCCGGCCAGGAATGGCTAAATCCCGTTGGCGACCTGCGTCAATTACCTCACGAGCATTCCCCAGAGGAACCGAAACCACAGAGTAAGGTTGTCCTTCAATGAACGGCGCATCCGGGTAACCAATGATTGGTGCATCCGGGAGACTCCCGTCCCCTGCGATCCACAACACTCCTTGCTCATCTATCCAGATATTTCGATCAACGGAGAACAACCAGGAAGGTTGGGCAAATTCCTGAAGGACCTTGCCCTCGGTATCCAGAAGCCGGACTCCGTCCCCCGCGCGGAGAAGATAGAGATTTCCTTCCTTGTCCCCAGCCAAGTTAACGATGTCCCAGCCCTCATAAGGTGTATTTCCCAGGAATTTCCCCTGTGGATCAAACCGGACCACCCGATGGTTCACCTTGTCCAGGATGTAGATGTTTCCATGTACGTCCACCGTAAACCGGTCGGCCCAGATGCGGCCGGCCTCGGGGGCTTCCCAGTAGCCTATCTCCCCCGGCCCGTCGCCCACCGGGGCGATGACCACGGTGGTGGAGACATACTCCTCCCGCTCCCCCTCCAGGGCCCACTCTGCCCCCAGCACAATCGGCGTCGGGCCGGGGGTGGGAGAGGGCCGGCGGGTGGGGATAGGTGCCTCCGTCGGCGGCCAGGGGTAGCCCGGGGGAAAGGGGGTAATCGTCGGGGGAAGGGGGCCGCCAACTTCGGCGGTGGGGAGGGCTTCCTGGCCGGCCGGGGGAGAGGCCCAGTAGGGGGTGCAGCCGGCCAGAAGCAAGGTGAAGAACACAAGGAAAGCGGAGATAGGGACACGCATCGGTTTCCTCCTTACCGGAGCATTCCACGGCAGGTGGGATGCCTGCCTCGACAGGGAACGCCGGCCCGCTGCCCGC
>DAOUAK010000067.1:0-21914 GCA_034433695.1 Chloroflexia bacterium | reverse complement strand
GAGACCACCCCGGCCCACCGAGCAGCCCACGCCGGCCCCTACCCTCTGCGCCCACGCCCGCGTCCTTGGGGAGGTCTGTGCGGCCGGCGCTGTTGTGACAATTTCTTCCTGCTGCCCACCGTGGAGCGCCCGGACCACCTCGGACGCCGGCGGGCGCTTTGAATTTGCCGCCCTGACGGCCGGCACCTTTACCGTCAGCGCCCTGGGGCGGAGCCGCGTCGTCCGGCTGGAGACGTGCGAAAGCGTCGTCCGGGTGAATCTGTGCCCCGTCACGGCCGGCCCTACTTCCTCCCCTACGCCTCCCCTCACCCTGCCCCCGGGGACCGAGACGCCGGCAGGAACGGCGACGCCCGTGCCGGGGGTAAACCTCCGGCTGGAGGCGAGCGCCCTCCAGGTGCAGCCCGGCCAGAGCCTGGTGCTCTACCTGACCTTGCATAACGGCCTAGAGCGGGAAACGGAGGCCATCACAATGAGCGGCGTCTTCACCAGCGCGCTGGGGCTCCAGGGGGCCGCTTCCTCCCTCGGCGATGTGCGCCTGGTGGGGCAGAAGGTCCTCCTGACGGCCCAGCGCCTGGGTCCAAAGCAGGACCTGCGCCTGCGGGTGGACGCCTTTGTGCGCCCGGACGTGCCGGCCGGCACCGTCCTGGCCCTCCAGGGGACGGCCCGGGTCGGCGGCGCGGAAATCCCCTCCAACATCCTGGAACTGCAGGTGGTGGAGGCCGGGGTGATGCCCCCGCCGGCCGGTACACCGCTGGGCGGGCCGGAGCCGGCCGCCCCGACCCCGGTGCCGACCCAGGTGCCCGGTGGTCTGGGGGTGGCCATCCCTTACACCGGATCGGGTACCCCGATCATCGGGATCGCGCTGGGCGGCGTGGTGCTCCTCCTGCGCCAACTCCGCCTGTGGCGCGCCGCCCGCAAAAAGTAACACGTAACACGTAACACGCAACACGCAACACATATCACGTGACAGGAGTCCCCATGCCCGTCTTCATCTCCTCCCACCCCCTTGTCCAGCACAAACTCGCCCTCCTGCGCAGCGTAGAGACCGAGCCGAAAAAGTTCCGCGAACTGGTGCGCGAGATGGCCATCCTCCTCATCTATGAAGCCACGGCCGACCTTGCCCTGGAATCGGTAACGGTGCAGACGCCGCTGGCCCCGGCCCAGGGGAAGAAACTGGCCGAAAAAGTCGGCCTGGTGCCCATCCTGCGGGCCGGGCTGGGCATGGTGGAAGGCGCCTGGCAGATGCTTCCGGGAGCGGAAGTCTGGCACATCGGCCTCTCGCGGGACGAACGCACCCTCCGTCCGGTGGAATACTATTCGCGCCTTCCGGTCAGCCCCACGGTGGACGTCTGCCTGGTGCTGGACCCCATGCTGGCTACCGGAGGTTCGGCCGTAGCGGCGGTGGACATCCTCAAACGGTGGGGGGCACGGCGAATCAAGTTCGTCGGCCTGATCGCCGCCCGCCGGGGTGTGGAACGCCTCTCCCAGGCCTATCCCGATGTGCCAATTCACCTGGCGGCCGTGGACGAAGAGTTGAACCAGGCCGGCTACATTGTGCCCGGCCTGGGAGATGCCGGCGACCGGATGTTCGGGACCGGATAAAGAGGGGCATCAATTTCCTGAAACACAGTTGCTCAGGACCAGGACCAGGTAATCGCAGAAGCCGCTGCGCATCGGATAGACCCGTTCCGGAGTAAAGTACTCGGAGAGGAGCGCCAGGTATTCCCCTTCGCTGCGGATGTAGGCTCCCCGGTCCAGGAGGTGGATCAGGCGTCCGGGGAGGTTCCACCAGTCGCGGGCCGGGATGTCTTCCATCACCAGCAGCCGGCCGGCCGGACGAAGCACCCGCGAGAGTTCGCCCGCCATCCGGCGCACCGCCCCATCGGGCAGATGGTGGAAAACACCGGCCACCAGTGCCTCATCGAAGGCGTTGTCGGCATAGGCCAGGGCCTGCCCGTCCATCACCTGAAAGCGCGGACCGTAGGTGCGTCTGGCATAGACGATATAGGTCTGGCTCACATCCATCCCCACATAGCCTCCGGGCGGAAAGAGAGAAGCCAGTTCGCCCGTTCCACAACCGAAATCGAGCAGGCGCAGCCCACTCCCCTCGCGCCAGGAACCCAGTTCCCGGCGGATGACGGCCTTTTCGCCGCGAAAGTTGGCCTCCAGCAGCCGACGCAGGGTGTTCCAGAGGCGGGGCATCGCCGCCAGGCGGTCCAGCGTCATCGGCTTTCTTCCACAAAGGTCCGCACAGCCCGGGCTACCCGTTCCACTTCCGCCCGGGTCAGTTCGGGGTAGAGCGGCAGGGAAAGCACCTCACGGGCCAGCCGCTCGCTTACGGGGAAGTCGCCTTCCCGGTAACCCAGGTGTCGGTAGATCGGCTGAAGGTGGGTGGGCAGGGGATAGTGGATATCGGTGCCGATGCCTTGTTCCCGCAGGTAGGCCTGGAGGTCGTCGCGCCGGTGGCTACGGATGACATAGAGGTGGTAGACGTGTTCCTCGCCGGGAGGGGGAGGAGAGGGAGTGAGGACAATCCCGGAAAGCAGTTCGTCGTACCATCCGGCCCGTACCTTTCGGGCAGCGTTCCATTCCTCCAGATGGGGGAGTTTGGCCCGCAGGAGGGCCGCCTGAAGTTCGTCCAGGCGGCTGTTGGTGCCGCCGGGGAGTTCGCAGT
This sequence comes from Chloroflexia bacterium, assembly GCA_034433695.1. Lineage (GTDB taxonomy): Bacteria > Chloroflexota > Chloroflexia > DTKN01 > DTKN01 > JASFBA01. The sequence goes on along the minus strand of DAOUAK010000067.1, from coordinate 19,240 downwards.
GGTACTTGCGCCCCCAGCCGTAGGTGCGCAACCGGCGCAGCCGCTCGGCCAGGGCCTCGTCATCGGTGATGACCAGGCCGCCGTCGCCACAGGCGCCCAGATTCTTAGTGGGGTAGAAGGAGAAGCAGCCCACGTCACCCAGGGTGCCGACGTGCCGGCCGTGGTAACGGGCCCCGTGGGCCTGGGCACAATCTTCCACGACGGCAAGGCCGTGGCGTCGGGCCACCTCCAGGATAGGGGACAGGGCGGCCGGCCGGCCGTAAAGGTGCACCGGCATCACCGCCCGCGTGCGCGGAGTGACGGCCGCCTCCAGGAGGTCCGGGTCCAGGTTGTGGCTCTCCTCCTCCACGTCCACAAAGACCGGACGCGCCCCGGCCAGCAGAATGGCCGCCGTGCCGGGTACGCCGGCATTGGGCACGGTGATGACCTCATCCCCCGGACCGATGCCCAGCGCGACCAGCGCCAGTTGCAGCGCTTCCGTCCCGCTGGCCACGCCCACGGCATAGCGCGCCCCACAGTAGGCGGCAAATTCCTCCTCAAAGGCCCGCACCTCCGGCCCCAGGATGTACCAGCCGCTCTCCAGCACGCGCCGGATGGCCCCGTCCAGTTCGGCCCGGATGACCTGCGTCTGCCGCCTCAGGTCACCGAAAGGAACCCGGTTTTCCATAGCCGTCTCTCCCGGCCGTCTTTTGCCCCCCATTATACCACAGGACCATCCAGGTTTTGACAAGGGTAAAGACTTCCCGTTATAATAGCCCACAAAAAGAGGGGAAACGATGGCCAAAAGGACTTTCATCCTGATCTTGCTCGGTACATTCTTCTGGGTCGCCTCGGTCGGTGGAGGCGTCATCCTGGGCCTCATGATTGCACAGCCGGAGGTACAACCGCCTCCGTCGCCGACTTCCACAAACGTCGTCCTGCAGGATTTAACACCCACGGAACTGCGGGAGAAATTCGAGATCTTTTGGCAGACCTGGGACCTTCTGGAAACATACTTCTACGATCCCTCGAGACTGGACCCCCAGAAGATGATCTACGGGGCCGTCAAAGGCATGGTGGAGTCGGCCGGAGATCGCTACACCTTTTTCTCCACGCCGGCCCAGACGGGGGTGGAACGCACCCATCTGGAGGGCGAGTACGAGGGCATCGGAGCCTATATCGACCAGCAGAACGGCTTTCCTGTCATCCTGGGACCGGTGCATGACGACACCCCGGCGGCCCGGGCCGGATTGCGCAAGGGCGACATCGTCATCGCCGTGGACGGCTGGGAGACCGAGGGTGTCCCTTTGGAGGAGGTCATCGCCCGCATCAAAGGGCCGGCCGGCACCCAGGTCACCCTGACCATCTCCCGGGCCGGCGAGCCCGAGCCTTTTGACGTTACCCTGACCCGGGCCCATATCGAAGTCCCCAGCGTCGAGGGAAAGATGCGCGACGACGGCCTGGCCTATATGAAACTCTTCGTCTTTGGAGGCAGCACGGCCCGGGAACTGGATGCCACCCTGAAGACGCTCCTGGCGCAGAACCCCCGCGGGCTTATTCTGGACCTGCGGGGCAACGGCGGGGGCTACCTGGAGGCCGCCCAGGAAGTGTTGGGGCGTTTCCTCCGTGAGGGCATCGCCGCTTACGAGGCCGACCGGGAGGATCACCGCCAGAGCATCCCGCTGATTCCGGGAGAGGTCCAGGCCTTTGACATCCCCCTGGTGGTTCTGGTGGACGGAGGTTCGGCCAGCGCTTCGGAGATCGTCGCCGGCGCCCTCCAGGACTACCACCGGGCCACCCTCATCGGGGAGCAGACCTTTGGCAAAGGTTCCATCCAGCATGTCTTTGACCTGCCCGACGGATCCTCCGTGCGCATCACCGTGGCCCAGTGGCTGACCCCGAACGCCCGCCGGATTCAGGACCGGGGGCTGACCCCCGAGATCATCGTGCCGTTGAGTCCGGAGGACTATGAGGCCGGCCGCGACCCCCAGTTGGACGCCGCCGCGGCCTATCTCCTGGGCCGGCCACTCCCTCCGACCGCCGTGACGCCTACCCCCGCGCCCAGGCCGTAAACGTGCCGATAATCGGCTGGAAACTGCCCCGAGGTGCGCCATGCCCTATGAAAGCAACCGCTATTGCTTTGCCTGTGGGGAAGAAAATCCCATCGGCCTGCACCTGCGCTTTACTTACGGCGAGGGCCGGGTCGAAGCCACCTTTGTGGCCGAACGTCCCCACCAGGGCTATCCCGGCCTCTTGCACGGGGGACTCGTGGCAACGCTCCTGGATGAGGCGATGGCCCATGCCGTCATCGCCACCTGCGGGCCGGCCGTCACGGGGGAGTTGCGGGTGCGCTTGCGGGGAAGAGGGGTGCCCCTGGGCCAGACGCTCCACCTGCGCGGATGGATTCGTGCCCGGCGGGGCCGACTGGTGCTGGCCGAGGCCCACATCTGCGATGAGAAAGGAACCTTGCTGGCCCATAGCGAGGGCAAATTTATGTTGACCGCTTCTCTGCCGGGATTGCAGGGAAGCGGTTACCGCCTCCCACCAACCGCCGCTCCAGGGTCCGCCCCACGAGGAGCGTGACCCCGCCGAACAGGACCAGCAGGACCAGGCCGTAGAGCAGATAGGCCGGCCAGAAGTCGCCTGTATGTTCTGCCCAGCGTATGAAAAAGGCCGTTCGGAGCACTTCCGGCAACCGCTCCAGGGGCATATTCGTCGGGGCGAAGAAAAATTCGTCCAGCGAAAGTTGGGCCAGTTCGGCCGGGTGATGGGGGAGAAGGTAGGTGAGGAAACGGAGGAGCACCATGCCGGACCAGAAAGTGGGTACCAAAGCCACTGTGACGGCACTTTCGGCCCGCCGTCGGCGTAACGGCTCCAGAAGTGCGGCCACGCCCAGCAGGAAGAAGGGAAAGGCGTTCGTCAGTCGGCGCAGGCCAAAAGTTCCGCCGCCGTGCCAACTCTCCAGCGTGGCGTTATAGCCAAAGTACAGCGCCAGACCCAATAGCACCCAGATGCCCCAGGGCCGTCTTTCCCGGGCCAGAAAAAAGAGTCCCACCATCCCCAGGAAGGCCAGGGGAGTCCAGGGCAGGAGGCCGTGCAGAGGGGAAAAGAGCAACTCCAGCGGCGCAAAGCCGACCGGCGTGGCAAAACCCTCCTGAGGCTGGGTCAGGAAGCGCCCGAAGATAATCTTCCAGACGACCATCTGGGGGGAAAAAGCCAGGAGTGCACCCCCGCCGAAGAAAAAGGCGTTCCCGGCCAGCCGGCCTACCTCCCGAAACCTCCGGACGGCCGGCTCCCGGAAGATTCGGACCGCCTCCCGAAAAATTTCACCGGCCGGAAGAAGGGCAAAGAGGGCATCGATCCAGTACAGGGTGCTCATAAAGCCGGCCGCCAGCCCCAGATAGAACCACCGGAGGGAGGTGCGTTTTCCCCAGTGACGTACCCAGAGGTAAAGGAAGAGCATAACCCCGCAGGAGGCCAGGGCATGGGCAAAGTCCGGCTTGTAAAAAGCATAGTAGAAGAGGGATGTGCCCAGGAAGGTTGCCACGGTGGCCAGGAGGCCGAGGGCCGGCCCGTAAAGCCGCCGCACCAGGTCATACCCCAGGAGGAGGGTCACCAGAGCGGAAAGGGCGCTGGCAAAGCCGATAAGGACAAGGTAAGGCTCGCTGTAGCCATCCGTCGTCCAGGGCAAGCCCAGAGCACGCCCCCCCAGGGCCAGGAGATGGCCAACGGCAAAGAAGGGGGCCCAGACGATGGCCGGCCCCACCGAGGCAAAGTTTTTCACATGGCCGGTCTCCGTCCAGGCTTCCCTCCGGGCAAGGCCGGAGGGGACATGGGGAAAAAGGGCGGCCATCTCGGGAGAAAATTCGTTGGCAAAGTGCAGGTCTCCGTCAAAGGCCAGGGAACGCAGGTAGGCATAGTACTGGATGCCGTCGGCGTCGAGGCCGGGGACAAAGGCCAGGAGGAGGCCCAGGAAAAAGACCAGGAGCAACACGCGGGGAGACTGCTCCCCCAACCGGCGGGCCCAGACCTGCCAGCGCGGAGACAAGAGGCGCAGAAGCCCGGTGGTGACGGCGGCCAAAAGAAAAAGAACCGCCAGGGTAGGGCCGGCCCGAAGCACCCCCTCGGGAAACGCCGACATCAGGGCGGCGGCCAGGGCCAGGGAAACGGCGCCCAGCACCCAGGCCAGAGCGAAGGACGCCCCCAAAGCCCAGACCAGGAGGGCCACAGCCACCCCCACCAGGGCATAGGCCGGCATGGGTATTTCCCACCTCCATCGGCCGTCCAGCGTCTCCAGCCGGGCCCACTCGGCAAGCAACCCCAGGTCGCGGTAAGGAGGTTCGCCTTCCCGGAAGGTTTCGATGACGAGTTCCACTGTAACCTCGCCATGAAGCGCTTCCGGAGGAAGGAGCAGGGCATATTCGGCGAAGGTGGGAGAGAGGGGGAAGACGGCCCAGGTTCGGCCCTCTACCCGCACCTGTAACGGCGGCCAGGGGGCCTCCGCCGGCCGGCCGCTGGATAGACGCAAACGCAGGAGGATGGGGCGGCCGGCCTGCACCGGACCCAGGTAGAGGATGCCCCGCCCACCCATCCAGCGATACGTACCCCTTTCTCCGACCTCCTTGGCCGAGAAACCTTCCACATACCCCAGGTCCCGGCCTCCTATGTCGAGTTCGACCGCCGGGCAGGCCTGGAGGAATGCATCGAGAAGCAGGCCGGCCACGAGGAGAGACAACAGCGCGCCCCATCGCCACCATCGGCCGGCCCGGTTTCGTTTCCTGCCCATGCCCGGATCCCCCGCTATTTTCTCCAGAGCCACAGGATCACGTTCGCCAACACCGTGAGGAGGAGGCTGAGCAGGAGACAGGTCACAAGGGGAAAGTAGAAAGTAAAGCCCTCGCGCTCGATACGAATGTCTCCCGGCAGGCGTCCCAGGAAAGGAAGCCGGCCGGCCAGGAGCACCAGGCCCCCCAAAAGGAGAAACAGGCCGCCCAAGGCAAGCAGCAGCCAACCCAGAGAACGCAGTTCACCCATTTTCGCCATCACCGTGCATCCGACCGTAGCCGCATCGGAACGGCGAAGCCGGCAAAGGCAGGCCCTAGCCCCGCCCGATTTCCCGGCGGATCGTCTCGCGTACCTGGGCTTCGGGGGTCGGGGCGAAGAAGCACGTCCGGCCGTTCACAAAGATGCCGTCGGCCACGCCGTACTCCTCCAGCGCCTCCCGGCCGGCCGGCACCTCCCGCAGCACTACCTGGCCTGGGAACTCTTCCGCCACCCGACGCAGATAGAGGACGGTCGTTGCCCCCACGGGACAGAAATGAGAACCGATGATGAGGACCTCGACCGGCGCCGCCCGCCCGGCCGGGATCCGCGGCGCGAGCGGCTCGACCCGGACCGTCTCCTGATGCAGAGGCAGGTACATCGGCAAGCCTTCGCCCAGCGGGCGAAAGCCGCGCTTCTCAAAGTGGCGGCGGTGCATATAGCCCTCGATTTCGGTGCCGTCCACCAGGATGCCCTTGCAGCCCGCAGCCCAGAGTTCCTCCACAAAGGCATCGAAGAGCAGGCGCATACAGCCCCGGCCCTGGGAAGTCCGCTGCACCCATTCGCAGTAGAGGAAGGCGGCCCCTTCCTCCAGGCGATAGGGCACCAGGGCATGTTCGGACGGGGCCCAGTAGATATGCCCGATCACCCGGCCGGCCTCGTCGGCGGCGTGCAGACCTTCCACATAGCGGCCCAGGTTCTCACTGAACCACGCCCGGGAGAGCGGCAGGCCTTCCTCCCAGAAATGCCCTCCCTCGGTAGCACAGGGGTAAGCCCGCGCTGCCTCTGCCGGATCGTCCACCCGATAGACCTTCACGGCCCACCTCTTACCCGATAGCCTCTACTCGCACTGCGCAGACCTTGTACTCCGGAATCTTGGCCACCGGATCCAGCGCGGCGATGGTCAGGACATTGGCACTGGCTTCGGGGAAGTGAAAGTTGGCAAAGATGGTGCCCGGCGGCACCCGCTCGGTTACCCAGGCTTCGGCCTCGATTTGCCCCCGGCGGGAGGTGATGCGTACCCGCCGGCCTCCGTCCAGTCCCAGCCGCTCGGCATCGTCGGGGTTGACCTCCACGAGCGGCCGGTCGTACACGGCCGATAGCCCCCGGGCACGGCGGGTCAGTTCGCCCCCGTGCCAGTGGTAAAGGACGCGGCCGGTGGTAAGGATGAAGGGATAGTCGCCGTCGGGGAGTTCGGCCGGCGGGATGTGTTCGATGGGGGTAAAAAGTCCCCGGCCACGGGTGAACTGCCCCACGTGAAGGATGGGCGTGCCGGGATGGGAGACATCCCGCACCGGCCACTGCAACCGCTCCCCGCGTTCCAGGCGCTCGTGGCTGACGCCGGCGTAGATGGGGGTCAGGGCAGTGATTTCGGCCATCACCTGGGCCGTATCCCGATAGTCCCAGCTGGCGTAGGGGCCTCCCTCCGGCCGGCGGGGAGACAGGGCCAGGAGTCGCCGGGCCACTTCGATAATGATCCGCCAGTCTTCGCGGGCCTCGCCCAGCGAGGGGATGGCCCGGCGCACCATCTGGATTCGGCGCTCGGTGTTGGTGAAGGTGCCCGTCTTTTCGGCAAAACTCACCCCTGGAAGGAGGATGTCGGCATAGGGCGAGGTCTCCGAGGGGAAGATTTCCTGCAGGACGACAAAATCGCACCGCTCCAGGCAGTGCCGGACATGATTGCTGTCGGGGTCGCTCATCACCGGATCCTCCCCCAGGATGTAGAGCGCCCGAATGCGACCTTCGCCGGCCGCCGGAATCATCTCCGTGACCGTCAGGCCGATTTTCTCCGGCAGGGGCACCCCCCAGGCCGCTTCAAACTTCCGCCGGGCTTCCTCGCTGGCGACCTTCTGGTAGCCGGGGTAGTAATCGGGCAGGGCCCCCATATCGCAGGCCCCCTGGACGTTGTTCTGGCCGCGCAGGGGGTTGACGCCGCCGCCGGGGACGCCCATGTTGCCCAGAAGCATCTGCAAATTGGCCAGACTCATCACGTTGCGCACCCCGACGATGTGCTGAGTAATGCCCATCGCCCAGATGACGGCCATCGGCTTGTTGAGGGCCAGGATCTCGGCGGCCCGATAGAGTTGCTCCACCGGGACCCCGGTAATGGCGGCCACCTTGGCCGGCGTGTATGCCTCCACGACCTCCCGAAACGCTTCAAAGCCCTCGGTGCGCTCTTCGATAAAGGTGCGGTCTTCCCAGCCTCTTTCCAGGATGATGTTCATCAGGCCGTTCAGGAGGGCCACGTCGGTGCCGGGTCGGTGCCGCAGATGCAGGGTGGCAAAGTCCACCAGGTCGATCCGCCGGGGATCGGCGACGACCAGTTTGGCCCCACGTCGGGAGACGGCTCGGCGTATCATAGTACCGAAGACGGGGTGCTGCTCGGTGGTGTTGGAGCCGATGACGAACATCGCCGCCGCGTAAGCGGCAACGTCGTCCATCGAGTTCGACATGGCTCCCGAACCGAAGGCGGTGGCCAGACCGGCCACGGTGCTGGAGTGTCAAAGTCTGGCACAGTGGTCAATGTTGTGGGTGCCGATGACCTGTCGGGCCAGTTTATTGAGCAGGTAATTTTCCTCGTTCAGACACTTGGCCGAACTCAGGAAACCGATGCTTTCGGGACCGTGTCTTTGGCGAATCTCATGGAGACGGCGCGTGGTGAGGTCCAGCGCCGTGTCCCAATCCACCTCCACCCACTCGCTTCCCTCGCCTTCCCGCACCTTGGGCCGTCCTTCCAGAAGGTAGCGGCGCACCATCGGCTTCCGGAGGCGATCGGGGTGGTGGATGAAATCGTAGCCGTAGCGGCCCTTGACGCAGAGGGCCATGCCGTTGACCGGGGCATCGGGGTTCGAGGTCACGCCGATCACGCGGCCGTCGCGGACGTTCAGGTCGAAGGTGCAGCCCACTCCACAGTAGGGGCAGGTTGTGGTGACCTTGCGCACCTGGTGGGCGCGGCCCAGACCGTGGCGCATTTTGTCGCTCAAAGCACCGGTGGGGCAGTAGGCGGCGCAGTTGCCGCACGACTCACATCGTGCCTCCAGCATGGTCGTGCCGGCCCCGGCAACGATCTGTTCCTCAAAGCCGCGATAGGCCACGCCCCAGACATGGCGCACCTGAATCTCGGCGCAGGCCAGGACGCAGCGCCGACAGAGGATGCATTTGTTGAAATCTACCCGGACGAAGGGGTTGGGATCGCTATCCACCGGGAAGCGGGTGCCCTTCTCCCCCCAGGTCGGCGCCCCTACCTGGTACTCGTAGGCCAGGTCCTGGAGTTCGCAGGAGCCGGAGGCATCGCAGAGGAGGCAATCCTGGGGGTGATTGGCCAGCATTAGGCGCAGCGTCCGTCGGCGGGAACGGATCACCCGTTCGCTCCGGGTATGCACGACCATCCCCTCGGCCACCGGGAAGACGCAGGCGGCCTGGAGGAAGCGCTGTTTTTCCACCTCGACCACGCAGATACGGCAGTTCCCGGTCGGCGTGAGGTCGCGGTGGTAGCAGAGGGTAGGGATACGGATGCCGGCCGCTCGGGCCGCCTCCAGGATGGCCTGCCCCTCCTCGGCCTCGACGGCTTGGCCGTCTATCGTGAGGTGAATCCTCGTTGCCATGGCGTTTACTCCTTCATCCGGCATACTCCAACCGGGCAGATACCCCGGGCGTGCACCTCGAATTCGTTCGGAAAGAGACGCAGAGCCGAAAGGACGGCGGTCGAGGCCGTCTGGCCCAGCCCGCAGAAGGAACTATCGGTCATATGTTCGCCCCATTCGAGCAATTCCTGAAGGTGCTCGGGCGTGCCACGGCCGGAGGCCAGTTCGTCCAGGAGATGGAACTGGCGTTCCGTCCCCACCCGGCAGGGCGTGCACTTGCCGCACGATTCGGCACGGAAGAAGGCGGCTACGGTGCGCACGTAGTCGACCAGGCAGGTCGTGGCATCCAGGATCACGACGTCGCCGGCCCCCAGCATGGCCCCGGCCGCCGCACAGGAAGCAAAGTCGAGGGGCACGTCCAGGAACTCGGGGCCGACGATGGCTCCGGCTGCCCCGCCCAGATGACAGGCTTTGAAGGGTGCCGGCCCACGCATCCCGCCGGCCGGCCCTTCGATGACCTCGCGCAGGGTGAAACGGCCCAGCGGTGCCTCCAGGCAACCACGGCGGCGGACGTGTCCGGAGATGGGGTAAAGTTTGGTGCCCGGGCTTTTCTCCGTCCCGACCTGGCGATACCACCCGGCCCCGTAAGCCACGATACCCGGCAGGTTACAGAGCGTCTCGACGTTGTTGAGGAGGGTGGGCCGGCCGAAGGCTCCATAGGTTGTAGGGTAAGGTGGGCGCAGGCGCGGTTCGCCGCGTTTCCCCTCCAGACTTTCCAGGAGGGCCGTTTCTTCGCCGCAGATATAGGCGCCGGCGCCACGGTGCAGGTGGATGGTGAAGGCAAAGCCCGTGCCCAAAATGTCGGAACCCAGGTAACCGGCCTCCTGGGCCTCCCGGATGGCCCGTTCCAGAATCTCCGCCTGAGGGGCATATTCTCCCCGGATGTAGATGTAGCCTTCGTGGGCTCCGACGGCATAACCGGCCAGGATGATGCCCTCCAGAAGGAGGTGAGGATCGCCCTCGATAAGCAGGCGATCCTTGAAGGTGCCCGGCTCCGATTCGTCGGCATTACAGACCACACAGGCCGGGCCGCTCCCGGAGCGGGCCGCAGCGGCGGTAAAGCGCATCTTCAGGCCCGTGGGGAAGCCGGCCCCGCCGCGCCCCTGTAGACCGGAACGCACCACCTCCTCGACCACCTCTTCCGGCGTCATGGTGGTCAGGGCCCTATGCAGGGCCTGATAGGCGCCGGCCGAGACCGCCTCGGCCAGGGAAATGCGCCCGATGCGGCGGAGCAGCGCCCGCTCCAGTGGGACCTCGATAGCCAGGATTTCATCCGCAGGCGAAACCGGGGCCGGCTCCCAGCCCTCTAGGAGGACCTGCACATCCTGTGGGGTAAGGTTCCTATAGATTCGGTCGGCGCATCGGGCCACGGGGCCGCCGGCACAGTGGCCGATGCAACTGGTACGGCGCACCTCCAGGCCGGCCTCTTTCAGCGCCCGACGCACCTGGGGAGCGCCCTGGATGTGACAGGGACCGTCACCGCAGAGGTAAACGACCGGGGGAGGTTTTTCCCCCACCTGCCAGAGGGCGTAGAAGGTGGCCAGGCCGTAAACTTCGCTTGGGGGCAGCCCCGACCATCGGGCAACGGCCTGGAGAACCTCACGGGGCAGGTAACCGTAGCGTTCCTGGGCTTCCTGAAGCACCGGGATCAGGTCGCCACGCTGCTTCGCATGGCTTTGCAGGATGGGTTCCAGCAGCGAAAGGTCTACTGTGCCGGCAGGCATATCGGCCATAGTCGCCTCCTGCGAGTGGGGCAGATTTCCGCTAGTGGGTATTATAGCACAGCCCCGCAGAAGCGGTCAAAGGCCGATCCGTCCATAGAGACCACCCACAGGGCCGAGCATTGCCTGCGATTTCACAAAATCGGCGATTTGTGGTATACTATAGATGTAAGCCGGCGTAGCTCAGTGGTAGAGCAGCTGTTTCGTAAACAGCGGGTCGGGGGTTCGAATCCCTTCGCCGGCTTTCGGGCGGACAGCAACGGCGCTGTCGGAAAAAATTCGCCAGAAAACCGGCGGACTCGCAGGGCGCCTACTGTCCTGCGAGTTTGTTTTGCGCTCCAATGCGGAGGAAAACATGGAAGAAGCCAAAGCATTTCTTCAATCTCGTCTGGACCGAGTCCACTATCTCAAACTGGCCCGCATCCCGCAGCCGGAGGTCCTCGACTTTGTAGCCCGCTACATCCGCCTGTGTGAGCCGGACCGCGTCTTTGTCTGCGACGATTCTCCGGAGGATATGGCCTATATTCGTCAGGCGGCGCTGCGGGATGGAGAAGAGCGTCCCCTGGCCATCCCCGGCCATACCATCCACTTTGATAACTATGACGATATGGCCCGCGACCGCAAAAACACCCGCATCCTCGTGCCCGAAGGAGTCGACCTGGGCGGCGGCATAGATACACGGGAGCGCAACCAGGCGCTGGCGGAAGTCCACCAAATCCTTCCGGGCATCATGCGCGGCCACGAACTCTTTATCTGCTTCTTCTGCCTGGGGCCGGCCGCCTCTCGCTTTGCCATCCCCTGCGTTCAGTTGACCGACTCCAGTTATGTGGCCCATAGCGAAATCCTGCTCTACCGGCCGGGATACCGGGAATTTCTCCGCCAGGGGCCGGGAGCCCGCTTTTTCAAGTTCCTTCATTCCCAGGGCGAACTGGACGAACGCCGGACCAGCAAAAATCTGCACCTGCGCCGTGTCTTCATCGACCTGCTCGGCGACACCGTCTACAGCGTCAACACCCAGTACGGCGGGAACACGCTGGGATTGAAGAAACTGGCCATGCGTCTGGCCATCTACCACGCCTCTCAGGAGGACTGGCTCTGCGAACACATGCTTCTGATGGGCATCCACGGGCCCGGCGGCCGGGTCACCTACTTCACCGGGGCCTTTCCCTCCCTCTGCGGCAAGACCTCCACGGCGATGATGGAGGGCGAGGAGATTGTCGGCGACGATATCGTCTATCTGCGCCGGGAAGGGGGGCAGGTACGGGCCGTCAACGTGGAAAAGGGCATCTTCGGCATCATCCAGGGCATCAACTCCCGCGACGATCCGATCCTCTGGGAAACGCTCCACAGCCCCGGGGAAATCGTCTTCTCCAACGTCCTGGTGACCCCGGAGGGAACGGTGCACTGGATCGGCAAAGATGGGGAGGTCCCCCCCAGAGGGGAGAACCACTCCGGCCCCTGGTGGATCGGGAAAAAGGACGCGGCCGGCCGGGAAATCCCCTGTTCTCATCCCAATGCACGTTTTACCCTGGATATGAGCCTGCTGAAGAATATGAGCCCGGAGCGGGATAATCCGGAGGGCGTGGCCGTCGGAGCCATCGTCTACGGCGGCCGGGATTCGGACACCTGGGTGCCGGTGGAGCAGTCGTTCGACTGGGAACACGGCATCATCACCAAAGGCGCCTCCCTGGAATCGGAAACCACCGCGGCCACGCTGGGACAAGAGGGGGTGAGGGAGTTCAACCCGATGTCGAACCGGGACTTTCTCTCCGTCCCCATCGGCCGCTACATCCAGAACAACCTGGACTTTGGCCGGGGGCTGGAGCATCCCCCCCTGATCTTTGCCGTGAACTATTTCCTGCGCGACCGGCAGACCGGGGACTGGCTCAACGAAAGGGCCGATAAGCGGGTCTGGTACAAGTGGATGGAACGGCGCGTCCACGGAGAGGTCGGGGCCATCCGCACGCCGACCGGCTGGATTCCCCGCTATGAGGACCTGCGCCGGCTCTTCCGGGAAGTATTGGGCAAGGATTATCCCTACGAGGCTTACCGCTCCCAGTTTACGGTGCGGGTGCCGGAGAACCTGGCCAAAGTGGAGCGCATCGAGCGCATCTACCGGACGGAGATCGCAGACACGCCCGAGGTCGTCTTCCGGGTGCTGGAAGAGCAACGCCGGCGCCTTCTGGAGGCGCGAGAGCGCTACGGCGACTATATCGCCCCGGAGCAGTTATGAGTTCCGTCCGGGTCGGGAATCGGCTGTTCTCCGGCATAACGGTTGGGGCATGACCGGTGGAGGAAGCCCGTTCTTCCGTCCCTCTTGCAGGAATGGAGACAACCTCTCCACCCGTCTTTTGGCGTAACTTCATCCTGGGTGTCCTCAACGGCATCTTTTTCAGCATTTCTTCCTCCCTGATTTCCAGCACCCTGGTTCTGCCCGGCCTGGTGCAGGCACTGGGGGGAGGGGATGTGCTGGTGGGCCTCCTTCCGGCCCTGGAACAGGGAGGGTGGCTACTTCCGCAACTTCTGGTGGGAGCCCGCATCCAGGACCGTCCCCGCAAACTCCCCGTTTACCGGGCCACGGCCGTGCTGCGCGGAGCCTTTTTCGGCGCGATGGTCGCGGTGGTCGGCCTGAGCGGTCCGATTCCTCCTGCGCTCGTCCTGGGCCTTCTCATCCTCTTCTACGGCCTCTACTCCATCTCCGCCGGCCTGGCCGGCATCCCCTTCCAGGAGGTAGTCGCCAAGACCATTCCACCGCAACGCCGCGGCACCTTCTTTGGGTTGCGGGAGTTCGGCGGCGGCCTGCTTACCCTGCTCCTGGTCAGTCCCCTTCTGAAGATGGTGCTCCAGGAAAACGGCCCCTATCCCTTCCCGCAGAATTATGCCCTCCTTTTGGGGTTGGCCCTGTTCGGCGCGCTCCTGGGCCTGCTCTTCTTCTCCCTTCTGGTGGAATCGCCTTCGTCTCGAGTGGGGCGTCCGGGGACGCTTGTGGAACAGTTGCGCCGCCTGCCGATGCTCTGGCGAGAACATCCCCAACTGCGCCGCTTTCTGGCCTACCGGGTGCTGGCCCGGCTGGGACTGGTGGCGGAACCGTTTTACATCGTCTATGCCGGCAAAGCGCTGGGGGTGCCGGCCGGCTTCATCGGCGACTATATGGCCGCCATCACGGCGGTGCGGCTGGCTTCCTACCTGGTCTGGAGCCGGCTGAGCGACCGTCGGGGCAACCGGCTCCTCCTGCAATGGGGGGCCGGCCTGCTGACCCTCACGCCCATGATGGCCCTGCTCCTGCCCTTTCTGGGTGAAGTGCTGGCCCTTTCCCTTTCGGTCCGCATCTACCTCTTTGCCCTGGTCTTTGCCCTTTCCGGTTTGGGCAATGCCGCCCAGGGTATCGGCATCGGCAGTTACGTTCTGGAACTTTTGCCTGAGCCGGAGCGGCCCGCCGGTCTGGGGCTGGTCAACACCATCGCCGGTCTGCTCAGCCTGCTCACCATTCTGGGAGGGGGGCTGGCCGCAGCGCTGGGCTACGAGGTCCTCTTCCTGGTGGCCGCAACCCTGGCCGTAGGCAGTTTCCTGATCTCCTGGTTCCTGGTGGAGCCGCGCCAGGCAACCCTGCCGCTGGCTGTTTCCCCCCGCTCCATGTAACATGCCCCACGCAACACGTATCACGCAACACGTATCACGCATCACGGGGCAATAAAAAGGAGGGGAATCGGCGTAAAGGTCAGCAAAAAGAGGACGAGCATCAGGATGCCCACGACCACCTGGTACGGCTTCAGACGGGTGACATCGTCCAGAGGAACGGCCGGCCGCCGGCCCAGGAGAAAGATGAGCGCAGCCCAGATAAACCAACCGTTCCAGAGGAAGCCCAGAAGCAGAAGGGCGACGATGAGACCCCAGGTGAGGTACTGGGCCCGTTTCCCCAGCAGGGCGTAGGCCACATGGCCCCCGTCCAGCGTCCCGGCCGGGATGAGGTTCAGCCCCGTAACCAAAAGACCGGCCCAGGCAGCAAAGGCCACCGGCCCCAGCATGACGTCCCAGCCCCGGCCATAGGGGCAGCCGTACAACGCCGTCCGCACGATTTCGGGAAACGTCTCCGTCGTCCCCAGGGAACAGTCCGGAACGAAACGGCCCAGGACGGCCACCTTGAGCAGGGCGTAGAGGAGAGAGTTTCCTTCCAGGACATAGGGTTGCCCTACCGGCGACGGCCCGATATGGGCAGTGGAGAGGCCCAGGATGAGAAGGGGGATGGCCACGACCAACCCGGCCAGCGGGCCGGCCAGCCCCACCGCCAGCAGGTGGCGACGGTTCTGCGGCGGGGCCTTCATCTGGATAAAGGCCCCCATCGTCCCCAGGAGGTTCATCGGCATGGGGATGAAGTAGGGCAGCGTCGTCGGAATCCCCAGGCGTCGCGCCACCAGGTAATGCCCCATCTCATGGGCCAGGAGGATGGCCAGAAGGGTGGCAGCGAAGGGCCATCCGGAAAGCAGGTTCAGGAGGAACGGCCGGTCCGGGTCGTACTGCATCCCGGCAAAGAGGGTCGAGAAAACGGTAAGAGCCAGCAGAATGCCCGCTACCTTGAGGTTGGGGCGGGAGGAAGGAGGTCGGCCGGGCAGGGCGAGAATCAGGTGTCGCCCTTTTTCCTCCCGGAAGAGCGGGGTATAGCCCAAAGGCTGCATCCTCTCCCGGGCAAGCGGATAGGATTCTGCCGGATCGTCCGTAAACCGGCCGTACAGGCGTACCAGGCCGGCCCGTTCGGCGTCCAGGAGGACCGCCTCCACCACGAAGAAATCGGACACGGCCTCGCGGAGCAGCACAGTGACATCGCTCGTTTCAAACAAGGCCACCTCCGTCAGGGATATCCGGACCTTTCGACGCGATAAATCTGGAGGCCGGGTGATTCAAAGGCCAGCCGACCCAGTTGGGCGAATTTCGCCAGGCCCTCGGGCGGATAGTGGGCCTCCAGGGAGCCGATAAAGACGTAATCCACACCATACTGATCCAGCAACCGGCGGGCCTCGGCCAGGTCGGTGGTCTCATAGAGGCGCTGGGCATCGGCGAAGCGCACCCCCAGGGCGGCGTAGGCTTCCGGATCGCCCCAGCGCCACTGGTCTTCATGCCCTTTCCAGGCCAGGAGAGTGGGCCGGCCGGTGGCGGCGGAGACACGCCCGGTATAGCCCCACTCGGAACCCCCCTGGGCATCCACCACCGCTTCCAGGATGACGGCGTCGGGGGCGGCGTTTTCATCCAGCCAGCGGATTCCGACATAATCCCCCGGATAGAGACGGGCCACATAGGCCAGGCCGTCCAGGTTCCACTCCCGAGCCTCGGCGAAGGACTGCCGCAGGGTCAGGGCCGGATAGACCAGCGCGCCCGAAAGGAGCAGGAGGAGCGGCAGAGACCAGACGACGGCCGGCAGGAGACGGCGGAGGTAAGCCCGAAACATTTCGCCGATTGCCCAGGCACCGACGATGGCCAGAAGCACCCAGACCTGGTAATAGAACTTGAAGACGGTGTTCATCCGGGTCTCGAAAATGTCGCGGATGTAGAAGATTTCGCACCCCAGGAGGAGAACAAAGGCCAGGAGAAGCATGAGAAGGGCCGTTGCTTCATCCGGCCGGCTGTTCCGTAGCAGCTTCCAGCCCAGCGGGATGAGCGGCAGAAGCAGGAGCAGAGAAAAGTGCAGGTAAACGGCCAGCCCGATGGCTACGGCCAGGGAAAGGTACAAGAGCAGACCATCCCACCGCGTCCCCCGGCGGCTCAGTCCCAGGGCCGTAAGGCGCGTAAAAAGTGGGTAGAGGAGGATAAAGGCCGGCACCAGGGTCAGATAAACCAGAACGAAGAGAAGCGGGCGTGTCGGATCCAGAAGTACGGCCGACACGGCGGCGATCACGCCCAGGGACAGGGCCAGGCCGGCCCAGTAACATATCCCCCACCGTATCCGCTCCCGGAAGGCTTTGGCGGCCAGCCAGGAGAGGGCCGGGTAGAGGAAAAGGCCGAAGATGATCCCCAGGGTATACAAGGAGGTCTTGTCCCAGAGCACAAGCCCTACCGTCCGGAAAAACTGGGAAAGGACGGGCAAACGGACGATGGTTTCCACGACGGGGGCGCCGGCGATTTCGGCCGGGATGTCCCGGCCGCCGGCGAAGGAGCGGAAAGTCAGGTAAAAGGGCAGGTAAAAGAAGATGGAAAGGGCTACCAGGCTTCCCAGGTCCCGGAGGAGGGCGAAAGAATCCCGGGTTGTCCAGAGGCCGTGGACTTCTTTCCGCCAGCGCCAGTACCAGGCAACCAGGTAAAGGAGCAGATAGGTCGGAAAGTCCCAGCTGTTGGTCAGGTATAGGCTTCCCAGGAGGACGGCGTTCAGGGCCAGGAGGAACCAGCCCCAACGCCCCGGAGCCAGCCCCGGCCGGCCGCGCTCCGGGGAGAGGAGGACGTTGAGGACCTGCGAAAGGGCCATCAAGCCCAGCGGCAGGGCCATGACGTGGGGGTGCATATCGCCCAGATAGAAACTGAAAAGGGGAACTCGGTGATGGCATAGAAACGGGCTGCTTCCTCAGGCCGGACAAAGGCCCGCCAGTTGAGCAGGGCGGCGGCGGTTACCCCCTGGGACTGGATGCGGCTACGAGCGGCCGCATTGGGCTGCTCATCCCAGAGGGCACGAGAGGGCCACCACCAATCGAAATCCGAGATCTGTCCCCCCGGCGTTGGTCGGACCTCTTCAAAGCCGCCGCCGAAATCGTTTCCGAGGAAGTTGACCCGCTTCCCCAGCGCGACGTTGCCCGATTCGCCGGACAGCCGGGCCCGAAGGACGGTCCAGACCTCGCCGGCCTGGAGCGGCGCAGCCTGGTTGCTGCCGGTCAACACCTGCAGGGCGCCCACCTGGTTTCCGGCAAAGAGGGTAAACAGGACGGCCAGGGCTCCCACGGCCAGCGCCCGTCGTCGGGCGGGAGTCCCGGCCAGGGTCAGGTTATATCCCAGGCTGAAACACCCTGTGGCCGTCAGAGCAAAGAGCAAAGCCAGGTTCAGGTTGAAGGTAATCGAGGAGGGCAGGCCGGAGAGAAGGGTAAGGGAAGCGGCCAGGAAGTAGCCGAAGTAATAGTAGTTAATACTGTAGCCGGCCAGCCAGGGGTCCTGCGGCGGGAGAGAACGGCTCTGGAGGATGCCGTTCAGGAGGGCAAAGTCGCTGGGCTGTTCGGTGTGGTTGATGGCCGGCCCGCCCCACCCCCCGTAGATGCGCAGGAGGGCCCCACACAGCAGGGCCAGGGCAAAAAAGACCTCCATCGCCAGGACGTAGCGCCACCGTTCCCGGAGGAAACGGAATATACCAGGCTCCTTCCAGAGAAGCAAGGCGGAGAGCATGGCCAGGAGGGCCAGACAAAAGGCCAGCAGGGCCGGCCCGTAACTGGCCAATTGCCACATCCCCAGAAACCAGGCCAGAAAGGAGGGAAAGAGAATCCCCACAGGGCGGGCGAAAGGGTAGCCCCGATCCGGCAGGTTACGGAAAAGAAAGAGCGTCAACGGCAGGGCCAGGAGGCCTAGCAGTTCGAGGAGCAGCCACCAGACCAGGAGCGCACCCACCGGTCCAAGCCCCCTAAGCCTGCTTCCACAGTTCTTCCAGATGTTCGTAGGTAGCCGGGTACTGCCCGGTGTAACGGAGGAAAGAGGGAATGGGGTAGCGGATGCCGCCGCGATGGGTGCCTTCCAGTCCCTCCAGGAGGTCCGGCAGGGCGGCCGGCGGCAGGGCAAAGGCCAGTTCTTCATCCTGGGTCTGGCCGAAGATGCGGTCGCCGTAGCAGGGCAGGATGACCTGGGGGCTGCCCCGGCGGGGGGTGCCCACCAGGATGTCGGCGCAGTCCAGCCGGCCGCTGAAGGAGGTCTCCAGCCGGCCGCCCTGCCGGTAAAGGGCGGCGGTGACCAGGCGAAGCACCTGGGCCGGGTTGCCGTAGAGCAGAATCACCTCGGGCTCGAAAGTGGCCCGGCCCAGGGGGGCTACAAGGAGTGTGCCGTAGCGGCCGTATTCCAGGCGCGGGGTGGCCGCCTCCGTTCGGGCGCCCGCTTCCGCGCTGGCGGTGTACATGCCGGCGCAGAGATTCCCCTCCAGGTAATAGGGCAGGGCCGAGGCCAGTCCCAGCACGACCTTGCCCGGCGGGCAACTCAGGTCCTCCAGGCCGGCGGCCAGCGTCCAGCCGTAGCGACGGGCCATATTCCAGACCTGGCAGGTGGCCATACGGATGCCCAGGTCGCGCCAGGGCCGGCGGGCCTTTTCGGGGGGCTCCTCTCCGGCCGGAAGCATCCGAAGGGCCAGCGGGAAAGTGGCCGGCCGGACGTGGCGTTCCAGGACGGCGTTGACCTCGTTCCAGTCCATCGAAACCTCCTCAAGGGCAATCTCGTTGACGATGGCCCCATTATACCCGAAGGTCTTTCCGGCCTGCAAGTGGGCTACCTGCCCGTGCAGGGCCTCTCAATTTTCTAATATTCCATCTTCCTCATCACCAGGGATAGGCCCCGATCAGGCTGGGTGGAAAAATGTCGCCGCGCATCTGGAACGTAACGATGTCTCAGCCAACGGGGCTCGGGAAACCGGTGCAGGGCTTCCAGTAGAGCCTCTGCTTGCATCGTTCACCTCCGAAGTTCTAAAGATCGGCATGGATTTGACCTGAGCACGGCTTACATCCTGCTCCGTGATAACACAATATTGGGGAAATAAATTAGAGCTAATGCGGGGTTACTATCTTTGCACTTTGACAACCTGAAGTAGCGGGCATGGCCCCTTTCGTGGATAATGGAATGCGCCAACAAACCATTGTCCCGGAGGTGGACCATGCCCAAGCCTATGATATGCCTTTTCGCCGCGCTGCGCAA
>DAOUAK010000066.1:0-4685 GCA_034433695.1 Chloroflexia bacterium | reverse complement strand
TGTCGCCTCTGGGTGTAGTCCAGGTACCTGGGCATGAGCACAGTGTGCCCCGCAGCGGTGCGACGGGCATAGTCGTAGGGCAGGAGAGTATGCTCCAGGTAAGCCTGGGAAGTCCGCACGAGATCCACCACCTCTACCCGCCGGTAGGTGAGGAGGTCCTGGGACCGACCCAGGCACACCGCGTACCGTGGGTGGCGGAAGGCCTCTAGCCACTCTGGCCGGTCGAGGTAAAGGCGCATCTGAGGGAAGAAGAGGATCTCGCGCGAGAAAGGGTTCATTTCGCCCTCGAGTACCTTCGGGATTTTGGTGCCTTTGATATCGATATCGCCCCGGGAAGGCTTGAGCAGGATGGTGCTTTCGACGTCGGCCTGTTTCCTCCAGAAGGTGAAGTGCACTGCAAACTGCACGCCCCTGGGGTCAAACCACTCTCCCAGAGCACTGGCGACGTGGCCGTAGAGGGTCGCGGGAGGTGGCATCTCGTAGGTGGGCTGTACCCCCATCATGAAGTGAGGATAGCGGAAGGAGGTGGTCAGCCCTTCAGCGACAATCTTGAGAACGCGCATCGGCGTTCCCCCTTTCAGGCGAGCCATTCGGGCGTTTTCTCGAGGGCCTCGGCGAGCATCCGGAAGGCATCGCGAGGATGAGCAATATGGATGCGCCCCGCCCATGCGGCGAGTTCGCCTCCTTCTCGGAGTGCGCCCTCCAGTTTCTCCCGCTCGGCATCCAGAAAGCCCCGGACCCAGCCCACGTAGATATCGGAGAGGATGTCGTCCCGGTGAACGTCCAGCGCCTCCTTCAAAGCGTCCAGGTTGAGTACCGCTCGCTCTCCCTGGTGCCCGAAGATGTGCCCGAAGACGTGGTTTCCGCCACGGGTCACGGCCACAAAGGTTACATCGGGGCTGACGTCGGTGTAGTGAAGTGCCTGTTTTGCGCCGCCGCAGAGGTAGGCAAGCCCTTCCAGAAGAGCACGGACACGGCGCAAGCGCTCATCCAGGGGAAGCCGATAGGCCTTTTCCCCTGGAAGGTGTTCCAGCCCCTCCTTTTTGGCTTCTTCCTGCCGGGCATCATCGAGGTTGAGGTATCCCGTTCGATCGATGTAGGTGAACGTGCCGGCCGCGTGCAGGTCCAGCGAGAACAGGCCCTGCAACGTTGCCCGGTAGAACTGATGCTCATGAGGCACCGGGTCGCCCTCGTGGCGGGACATCGTGCCAAAGTCGCTGACGATACGTACCGGGCCTACCGACACAAGGGTGCTCATACGGAAGGGAGACACGCGGGTCACCGTTTCGGCCGTTGGGGTTGCCTGGGCTACCAGCCCACTTGTTTCACGAGCTGTGACCGCTTCGATCTTCTTGGAGGGTGCGCGCATATAACCGAAGAGGTCGTCGTCCCAGTAGCGGATAGGGTTCGCGTCCGTGTAGGCGATCTTCTGCTCGCGGAAGATGGGAGAGGCCTTCCAGCCCCATTTCCCCTGCTCCAGGGTAGTTCGGAGCCAGTACCGGAAGGCCTGGGCCGATACGTAGGGAAAGGTTCCCTCACGCGTGTTGATCATCTTCACCCCTACGGCGTTCTCGGTCATGCTCCCCGGAACCTGGCCCAGATTGTTCAGTGCGGACGCGGGGGCGTCGATCAGGAGCAAACCGGTGATGAACGACATGGCAACCTCCTTTTTTCCTCTTACGCCTCTTCGGCGGTTTCCTCGACCTCAGGCAGTTCAGCGGCATGTGCCTGAAGCCAGCCTTTCTGGTAAAGCTGCTCGAGCAGACGGATGAGCACCAGGTCTCGTCCCAGGCGCCAGTCAGCGGCCGGGATTCCTTCGGCCTGCTCGAAGATGGCCAGAAACTGGTCCAGAGTAATCAGCGGAGGGCGGCCGCGGCGGACTTCGGCTTGCGAGGCCCGGATGAGCGCGGCGCGCATTTCGCTGTAGTTCCGCGTCATCCAGAAGTTGTTGAAGAACCCGCGGTCGTTCCGCTCGACCACATAGGTGGCCAGGGCGTCACCCAGTTCTCGGATGTGCTGGATTCGCATCTCGTCCATACGCACCACCTTTCTCAGAAACAGTTCCGTCAACGGCCAGGAGATGAGATCTGCCTCCCGTCGGGTGTCATAGCCGGACGTCGGATCCGTCTTGTCCTTAGCCCGGCTCGGGCGACGAAGGAAGTACCGACGGATGAACGAGGCAGCCTGTTCAGGCAGAGAGAAGAGATCTTCGTACAGTCGGTTGTAGTGCGCTTCACCTCCTTGGGTGATTTGCCACCCACGTTTCACCAGGCTTTCCCACAACGGTTCGTATTTTGGGCTCAGTACAGCGCCCAGGAAAGCGCTCACCTCAAGGGGGAGGGGCATGATCTGGAGTTCGACTCCCTGTCCGCTGTTGGAAAAATAGTACGCCGTAACGGTTACCGGATATGCCTCGCGCTCCTTTTCGCGGCGCGCCCTTTCCGCGATGAGAAGGTGCTCGATAAGGCAAGTGCGCATGCGGCGAGGGCTCGTTTCAGGCAGTTTCTTTTCCCCGGCGGCACGGGCCACCTGCACGTTCTTTCTGTTGGTTTCGAGAAAAGTCCGGGCAAAGTGCAGGAGGATCTCCGGATCGTTGCTATGTACGGCGAGGAGTCGCCCCCCAACCTTGGCGCACCCCAGGGGCAGCGCCTGAAAGGCCAGGATGGAAAGGCCCGAAAGGGGAACGCCCGCGTCGCCGTAGGGATAGAAATTGATGAAGCCTTCGCCGGTGAGCAACGGCACGTGCTGGCGAAAGGCGCGTCCGGGACGAAGTTTGCCTTTCACATCATACGGGATGTCCGCTGCGGGGGTTCCGAGGAAGGGGTCGCGCTCAGGGGCCGCTGGACCGCTGAAAGCAGAGAGCACGCGCCCCGCATAGATTCTCCGCTTTTCGGGCTGTTTCTCATAGGCAGGATTTGTGAAACCTGAATTCGGAAAGGCCACGGTCAAGAACGACTTGAGCGGGTCCACGGTATAGTTTTCTTGCATGTATTCCGCTGCCTTCCGCAGGTCGTCCTGGGTCAACTCACTGGGGTGCCTCTTGTGGGCGAAGGCAGTTAGAGTAGCGAGGCCAACGTCCAGGAGAGGATGTCCGGTGTATTCTACTTCCATGTCAACCCTCCATAGATCAGCGCAGCGCGGGCGTGCTCTTCCGCCACCCGCTCGCGCAGCCAGGCCGGCCGAAGCACCTCGACCTGGCTACCGTAATAGAGCACCCAACTTATGAACTCTGGGGTGATCGGAATCTGCAACCGGAAAAGGATATAGCCATCGGGCTCTTCCTGCACCTCCTGGCTCTTGTGCCAGTACTCCTCGGCAACACGCAGACCCGTTTCCCGCTCGAAGCGGAGGACGACCTCCTCGACCTGGCCGGCCTCCTGGCGTAGCAGTCCCCAGCTATCTCCAAGGTAGCTGTCCAGATCGAAATCCTCCGGGATGCTGTACCCCTCGTTGAGCAATCTGGCCTCGCGGATGCGATCGACCTTGAACACCAGTACCTGTCCGCGCAGTTCGCAGTAGGCGATGAGGTGCCAGCTTCGTACATAGGGCATGAGATGGTACGGGTGCACTACCCGCTTGTTTACTTCACCCCCGCGAGAACGGGTCTCGTAAACCATTTGCACCTTTTGTCGCATCAGCAGCGCACGGTGCAGGAGCATGAGCATCTGATTCCGGTGCTCCTTTCGGGCTATAGTAACCGGCGCAGAGGCCACCTGACGCAACAACGGTGCGAACTCGGTGGGAAAGAGCGCTTCGAGACGTGTCACGGCGGCCGCCAATTCCGCAGATCCGATTCCCGATACCTGGCGGGCCACCTGCACGGCCATCAGCAAGGCCAGGGCTTCGGGAAAGGTGCACTGTAGCGCCGGCAGGCGGGGGATCCTCTCAAAATAGTAACCCTCTGCTGAGCGGGCGAGCGGAAGCCTCAAGCCGTGGCGAACGATTTCCAAGTCTTTCTGGATCATGCGTTCGCTTACCTCGAACCGTTTAGCCAGATCGCGCCGCCGATAGCGCCGGGGAGCCACAGCGATGATCTGGATCAGCTCAAGTACCCTTGCGGTGCGCTTGGTTTCCTCGAACGCCCGCCCCAGGCCCGGCATATTGTCGTTCATCTTGCCCGTGCCCTCCGCTGGTTTGCTATCCATGTCCAATGATACCATAGAAACGGGAACACTTTGCTTCCCATCGAGCCGGATCTCTGCGCAAGAATTTGTTCTCATCGCCGCCTTCTGGCGGCATCCCGTAATGCCTGCAGGTCCAGCACCTCGGCTACCTCGTACTGGGGCGGTATGGACCCCTGGGCCGGCCGCAATCGCAGATGGGCGGGGAAGTAGCCGCAACGGCCGTGGAGTTCGGCCAGGAGTGCCACGGCAATAAAGTTCAGCGAAGGCGGGTTGACCAGGATGGGTAACGTCTGCCACTCGGCCGGGGAGAGGCCGGCCGCATCGGCCAGCGCCACCACCTGGGGGACGAGCGGCTGCTGGGGATCGATCTGGCTGTGAACCTCGATCACGCGTTCCACCTTCTGGCCGGTGAGGGCCTCGATTTTTGCCATGTGCGCGGTGGTTAACGGATGGGCAAAATTGAGCAGGATCACCAAAGCACCTCCGTGCATAAGGTGATGGTCACAGGATGAAGTGCGGGACGGCCGGCGTAGATGTGTGCGCTGGACCAGGGATAATCTT
>DAOUAK010000065.1:0-16285 GCA_034433695.1 Chloroflexia bacterium | reverse complement strand
CCCGCCGGCGGTCTCGGGCTTCCAGGATGGCCCGGAATTCGGCCAGGTCGCAGTGTCCCTGGCCGAGCAACACCAGTTGTCCCACGATATTCCGCACCATATGCCGAAGGAAACTCTCGGCGGCGATCTCGATTACCAGCCAGGGAGGCCGGCCGCTCAGGACGGCCTGCTCGATCCGGCGCACAGTTCGCCGGGGGCGAGGGCTTTCGGCCGAACCGGCAAAAGAGGCCAGATCGTGTTCGCCCACGAGCATCTCCAACCCGGCGGCCATCACGGCCACATCCAGCGGTTCGGGTACATGCCAGGCAAAACGCCGTGCCAGGGGGGAACGGAGCGGAGCGTTGTACAGCGTATACTGGTAGACCCGTCGCCGTGCGTCGAAGCGCGCATGAAACGTCTCCGGCACCTCCTGGGCCCGCAATACCGCCAGGTCGGGCGGCAGAACGGCGTTGAGTGCTCGTACCCAGACCTCCGGCGGCCAGGTTCTCGAGGTGTGAAAGTTGGCCCGTTGCCCCCGTGCATGGACCCCACTGTCGGTGCGGCCGGCCAGAATCACCCGTGTCTCCTGCCCGGTCAGCCGATGGAGGGCCCGCTCGAGTTCGCCCTGGACCGTCCGCCCCGAAGCCTGGATCTGCGAACCCAGGAAATCGGTTCCATCGTACTCCAGGTCTAAGAGGATATTGGGCATCTTTTGCCAAGTTCGGCGGCTCGCGCATCTAAACCAGTTCGATTCGTACCATCATCGCCGCATCGCCCTGGCGTGGGCCGATACGAATGATACGGGTGTAGCCACCGGAGCGCTCCCGGTAGTTCGGGGCCACCTCGGTGAAGAGTTTTTCCACCACCCGCTCGTTGGGCAACCGGGCCATGGCCAGCCGCCGGCGGGTCTCGGTGTCCTCTCGGGCCAGGGTGATGAGCCGTTCAACCTGGGGCTGGATGGCCTTGGCTTTGGCCTCGGTGGTCACGACGTGGCCGTACCAGAGGAGGGCCGCCGCCAGGCTGCGGAAGAGCGCCCGCCGCTGGTCCGTGTCTCGGTTGAGTTTCCGTCCCGATTTGCGATGTCGCATCGTTCATGCTCCATAGAATCGTCGAAGAGTTCCGCGAGTGGAACCGCTATTCTTCCTCGTCGTCCTCGTCTACCGTTTCCTCTTCCTCCTCTTCCGCTTCCACCAGGAAGGGCCGGCCGGCCGGAACCTCGCCCGGTTTCTCCTCTTCTTCCTCCACCGCCGCCGCTTCTTCCTTCAGGATGGCCTCCACCGTCTCCTCTACCTCGCCGGCCTCCTCCAGGATAACACCGGGCACCTGAACCTGGGGCAGAAAGCCCCGGGCGATCAGGGCTTCACGAATTTCTTCCACCGATTTCCGCCCCAGGTTGCGAATCGCCATGAGGTCCTTCTCATCCATTTCCAGAATCTGGCCCACCTGGTTGATGCCGGCCCGCTTCAGGCAGTTGTAGGTACGGGTGGACAGGCCCAGTTCATCGATGGAGACCTGGTACAGGTGGGGTGGGATGACGATCCCGCCGGCCTCTTCTTCCACCGCCTCCTCCACCTTGCTGGCCTCGGCGATCAGAGAGCAGTACTGTACGAGCACCTGGGCTGCGTAACTCAGGGCATCGCCGGGCGCGATGGTGCCGTCGGTCCAGATTTCCATAATCAGGCGGTCATAGTCGGTCATCTGGCCGACACGGGTGCGTTCGACGACGTAGTTGACCTTGGGGATCGGGGAAAAGACGGCGTCCACCGGAATCTGGCCGATGGGCAGGTGCTCATGGGCCTCGGCCGGCCGATAGCCGCGCCCCTTCTCCACCGTCAGTTCCATATCCAGGTAGGCCTCGTCCGCGTCCAGCGTGGCGATCACCAGGTCCGGGTTGACGATTTCCACCGTGCTGGGACACTCGATGTCGCCGGCCCGCACGACTCCCCGACCTCTGGCCTGCAGCCAGAGTTTGACCGGCCGGTCGGCGTAGGAGCGCAGACGGATGCGCTTGACGTTCAGGACGATCTGGGGCACATCTTCCCGCACGTGGGGAATGGTGGAAAACTCGTGGTAGATGCCCTCGATGCGGATACTGGTTACGGCCGCGCCCGGCAGCGAAGAGAGCAACACCCGACGCAGGGCGTTGCCCAGCGTCGTGCCGTAGCCCGGCTCCAGCGGCTCAATTTTATATTGACCGAAGGAATCGGTGCTGCCGATACACTCGATCTTCGGCATAGCGATGTCCAGCAAGAGACGCCTCCTCCCGTAGCCTTTCGAGGGGCCACAGGTTCCTAACGGCTGTAGAACTCCACGATCATCTGCGGCTGGAGGTTCTGCTCACACTCCTCCGGGTTCGGTTCCCGAAGAATCCGTGCCGTCATTTCTTCTGGGTCCAGCGACAGCCAGCCCGGGACGGCGTCGGCCTTGAGTATCCCGCCGAGTTCCTTGAAGTAAGGCCGTCGGCGGCTCTCCGGGCGAACCGCGATGCTATCTCCGGGCCGCACCAGGAAGGAAGGGACATCCGTCCTGCGGCCGTTGACCACAAAATGGCCGTGGCTGACCAACTGGCGGGCCTGGCGGCGCGACGAGGCCATCCCCAGACGGTAGACCACATTGTCCAGCCTTCGCTCCAGCAGGCGCAGAAGGACCTCACCGGTAGCCCCGGTGGTGCGGGTCGCCTCCTCGAAGAGGCGGCGGAACTGGCGTTCCACCAGGCCGTACATTCGTCGGGCCTGCTGTTTGGCCCGCAGGCGCACCCCGTAGTCGGAGATGCGCCGGCGCTGGCGGACCGCACCGTGCTGGCCGGCCGGGTAGTTCCGTCGCTCCAGCGCACACTTGGCGCTGAAGCAACGTTCTCCCTTGAGCATGAGTTTCACGCCCTCCCGACGACACAATCGGCAAACAGGACCTGTATAACGCGCCATCGTTCCTCCTCCGGAACTCACACCCGCCGGCGTTTCGGCGGACGGCAGCCGTTGTGCGGGATCGGTGTGACATCGGTGATTGAGGCCACATGCAGGCCGGCTCCCTGCAAGGCACGAATCGCCGCCTCGCGGCCGGCCCCCGGCCCTTTCACAAAGACGTCCACCTGTCGCATCCCCATCTCCTGCACCTTGCGCGAGGCCGTCTCTGCCGCAATCTGCGCCGCATAGGGCGTGCTCTTGCGCGAACCCCGGAAGCCACAGGCTCCGGCGCTGCTCCAGGCCACCACCCCGCCCTGGGGATCGGTAATGGTGATGATCGTGTTGTTGAAACTGGCCAGGATGTGCGCCTGACCTCGCGGGATGTTCTTCTTTTCCCGGCGTGCTCCCCGCCGGCGTGTACCTTTGGCCATCTTTTCCCTCGCTACGGTTTCTTCGCCTTCTTCTTAATTCCGATCGGCGCACTCCGCCGACCGCGCCGGGTGTGGGCGTTGGTGCGCGTGCGCTGCCCCCGCACCGGCATGTTGCGGCGGTGGCGGATGCCCCGGTAGCAGCCGATCTCCATCAGCCGCTTGATGTTTTGCGAGACCTCACGCCGCAGGTCGCCTTCGACCCGATAGTTGCGCTCGATCGTCTCGCGCAGGCGAGAGATCTCCTCCTCGGTCAGGTCGCGTACCCGCGTCCCCGGATCGATCTGGGTCTGCTGAAGGATCTCCCGGCTGCGGCTGCGACCGATTCCGTAGATATAGGTCAGCGCCACCTCGATCCGCTTGTCTCGAGGCAAGTCCACCCCAACGATACGAGCCATTCGATTTCCTCCTCCGCCCAGAGTCCCGGGCTTCTTACCCCTGGCGTTGCTTGTGCCGGGGGTTTTTGCAGATAATGCGAACCACGCCTTTGCGCCGGATCACCTTGCAGTGTTCGCAGCGCTTCTTGATCGAAGCCATCACTTTCATCGCTTACCTCCTGCCGGCCGTCCTTTTTCTTCCCTCCCGACGTCTCCGCCGTGGAGAAAAAGCCCCGGTTACAGCCGGGTCAGGACTTCCGGCTCTCCTTCTGTAACGGCTACCGTATGCTCGTAATGGACCGCAAGACGTCCATCCACCGTGACCACGGTCCAGCCGTCGCCCCGAATGGAGTCATCCACCTCATAGGAGCCGGCGCAGAGCATCGGCTCGATGGCCAGCACCATCCCCGGCCGCAGTACCGACCCCCGGCCCGGCGGGCCGAAGTTGGGCAGGATCGGATCCTCGTGCATCTCCCGGCCGATGCCGTGGCTGGTGTATTGCCGCACGACGGCCACCCCCTGGCCTTCGGCATACGACTGGATGGCCCAGGAAATGTCGCTCAGACGCTTTCCCGGTCGCATCTGTTCGATGGCGCGGGCCAGCGCCTCCTGTCCCACGTGCATCAGGTGCTCCGCCTCGGCCGAGACCTCGCCCAGGCCAAAGGTGATGGCCGCGTCGGCATGCATACCCTCATAGATGGCCCCCACGTCCACGCTGACCACGTCGCCCCGGCGGAGCCGCCGCGGCCCGGGGATTCCATGCACCACCTCCTCGTTGACGGAGACGCAGATGGAGGCCGGGAAACCCCGGTAGCCCTTGAACGAGGGCACCGCTCCATGCCGGCGGATGTAATCCTCGGCCAGGGCATCCAGTTCCGCCGTGCTCATGCCGGGCCGGGCCCGCTCCCGGAGGAGTGCCAGCACCCCGGCCACGATGCGGCCGGCCTCGCGCATCCGCCGCAGTTCCTCCGCCGTCTTGATGGTTATGCCCATGGCCGACCGGCCTCCTCCAGCGCCCGGAGCAACCGTTCGCCCACCTCCTCCACCTCGCCCACCCCATCCACTTCGCGCAACAACCGCTTCTGGCGGTAATAGGAGATGAGCGGGGCGGTCTGCTCCCAGTAGACCCGGAGCCGATGGCGAACCGTCTCTTCCCGGTCATCGTCGCGCTGGTAGAGCGCGCCCCCACAACGGTCGCAGACGCCCTCCTGGGCCGGTGGGTGAAACGTGAGATGATAAGGTGCCTGGCAGTTCCGGCAGATACGCCGGCCGGTCAAACGTTCCAGCACGACTTCGTCCGGCACATTCACCAGAAGGACGGCATCCGCCTTCTTTCCCTGGGCCGAAAGGTCCCTTTCCAGGGCTTCGGCCTGGGCCACTGTCCGGGGAAAGCCGTCCAGGATGGCTCCCCGACGACAATCGGGCCGGGTCAGACGTTCCAGAACCATCGCCACCACAATCTCATCGGGGACCAGTTCGCCCCGCTCCATATAGCCCTGGGCCTTTTGCCCCAGGGGCGTCTGGGCTGCCACCGCCTCGCGGAAGAGGTCTCCGCTGGCCACGTGGGCTAACCCTAGTCTCTCTGCCAGCCGCGCTGCCTGTGTCCCCTTGCCTGCTCCGGGCGGTCCTAACAAAATCACCACCATTACAGGAAGCCCTCGTATCTCCGGATCAGGAGTTGCGCCTCCAGTTGCTTCATCGTGTCCACCGCCACGCCGACGACGATGAGCAGGCCGGTGGCGCTAAGGTTCAGGTTGGGCACGTTAGTGATGTGCTGGACAATAAAGGGAAGGACCGCCACCACCCCCAGGAAAAGGGCCCCCACGAGGGTGATGCGGTTGACGATCTGGGTGAGCAGGCGTTCCGTTTGCTCTCCCGGCCGGTAACCGGGGATAAAGCCCCCGCTTTTGCGCAAATTGTCGGCGATGTTCGTCTGGCTGAAGACGATGATGGTGTAAAAGTAGGTAAAGAGCACCACCATGATAAAGAGCAGGAAGGGATAGGCCGGGCTGGTGTAGTTGAAAAAGTTGAACGTCCACTCGGCGGCCCGCTGGACCCAGTTCCAGTTCGCCGGGTCTCCTCCGGCACGGAAGTAGGAAGCCACCGTGCTCGGAAAGAGCATGATGCTCTGGGCAAAGATGAGCGGAATCATCCCGGCCATGTTGACCCGCAGCGGCAGGGTGGTGCTGCCCCCGCCGTAGAGTTTCGTTCCGCGCACCCGGCGGGCATACTGCACGCGCAGTTCGCGCCGGCCCTCCTGGACCAGGACGATGCCCACGATGGTCAGCAGGCCGACGATAACGAAAAGCCCTACCCCCAGCCATCCGCCGGCCGCCGTGGCTCCGCCGGTAACCATCTGCCCCAACATGCTCGGAAGCCGGCTGACGATGCCGCTGAAGATGATCATCGAAAGGCCGTTGCCTATGCCCTGCTCGGTGATAAGGTCGCCCAGCCAGATGAGCACCATCGTCCCGGCCACCATCGAGGCCAGAATGGCCAGGCTGGGCAGGAAGTAGTGGGCGCTGAAGAGGTCAAAGCGGAAATTCCCCTGGAAAATGCTTCCGGCCGACTGGGCCTGGAGCGCCGCCACGGTGCCGTACCCCTGCAGGGCGGCCAACGGGATGGTCAGCCAGTAGGTCCACTTGTTGATCTTGGCCTGGCCCTGTTCGCCCTGCTTGGAGAGTTCCTCCAGTTTTGGGATGATCGGCACCAGGAGTTGCATGACAATGGAGGCGGTGATGTAGGGGTACACCCCCATGGCGGCCACCGAAAAGTTCACCAGCGCGCCACCGGAGAAGAGGTCCAGCAGTCCCAGGATGGCGTTCTGGGAAAGGGCCTGCGCCAGTTTGACGCTGTCCAGCATGGGAATGGGGATGTGCGAAATGAGTCGGAAGACGACCAGCATGGCCAGGGTAAAAAGGATCTTCCGACGCAGGTCCGGTATTTTGAAGGCATTAACCACGGCTTTCAGCATCGTCGCTCTCCTGCCGCCGGCCGGCCGGCCGACGTCCTCTCTAGGTCGAAACCTCCTCCGCATGGGCGGCCGGTTGGGTTACCTCCTCCGTCGGCACGTCCCAGACCTGGGGGTCCAGTACGGTGCAGGTGCCGCCGGCCGCCTCGATCTTCTGGCGGGCGCTTTCGGAGAAGGCATGGGCGTAGACGTGGAGCGGGCCGGCCGCCTCGCCCTCGCCCAGGACCTTGACCGGGCGGTTGCGATGGCGCACCACCCGCATCTCCCGAAGCAGGCGCGGAGTTACGGTGCTGCCGGGTGGGAAGAGTTCGACCAGCCGGCCCAGGTTGACCACACTGTATTCCACCCGGAAGGGGTTATGGAAGCCGCGCTTGTAGGGCAGACGGCGGACCAGCGGCAACTGCCCGCCCTCGAAGGTCGGGCTGATGCCGTGATGGGAGCGGGAGCGCTGGCCGGACATGCCCCGGCCGGCCGTCTTCCCGTGCCCGGAGCCGTGTCCCCGCCCGACCCGCTTACGCGCCTTGGTCGCCCCTCGCGGGGGCCAGAGTTCATGCTGCTTCACGCCTCAACCTCCTCCACCTGTACCAGGTGGCGGACCTTGAAGACCATGCCCCGGATGACCGGCGTATCGTCATGGAAGACGCTTTCGTGCAGACGATGCAACCCCAGGGCCCGAATCGTCGCCCGCTGGTCTCGGGGGCAACCGATGGTGCTTTTCACCCAGGTGATGCATAGCCGCTTGGTGGCCGGCTTCTTCTTCGTCCTCATCCCTGAGCCTCCTTCCGGCGCTTGGGGCGCATCCGGCGACGCAGAAGGTACTCCACCGTCTTGCCTCGTCGGGTGGCCTCCTCTTCGACGGAGGTGAGTTCGTTCAGCGCCAGCAAGGTGGCCCGGCAGAGGTTGACCGGATTGGAGTTGCCCAGCGACTTGGTCAGGATGTCCTTGATTCCGGCCAGTTCCACCACCGCCCGCACGGCGCTGCCGGCGATCACGCCGGCCCCCGGCGCGGCCGGCTTCAGCATCACCTTGGCCGCCTTGAAAGAGCGCGTCACGGCATGGGGAATCGTTGTGCCGACGATAGGCACGCGAATCAGGTTGCGCTTCGCCTGCTCCACCCCCTTGCGGATGGCCTCGGGCACCTCATTCGCCTTGCCCACGCCGACCCCCACGTGGCCCTGCCGGTCTCCTACCACCACAACGGTGCGAAAGCCCATACGCCGGCCACCTCGGTACACCTTGGCCACGCGGTTGATCTCGATCACCCGTTCTTCCAGTTCGACCTCGTTCAGGTCAATCGTTGCCTTTGCCACCGTTCCTCCTCGCCCGGTCGGGGGTCCTGCCCCGTCGCCGGCTTGCCCCTAAAACTCCAGCCCGGCCTGGCGTGCCGCTTCGGCCAGGGCTTTGACCCGACCGTGATACAGGTAGCCGCCCCGGTCGAAGACGACCTTCCGAATACCCCGGGCCAGGGCCCGCTGGGCCACCAGCCGGCCCACCAGGGCGGCCTTCTCCGTCTTTTTCCCGGCCACCTCCCGGACCTGGCGCTCCAGGCTGGATGCGGCCGCCAGGGTATGGCCCACCGTGTCGTCAATAACCTGGGCATAGATATGGTTCAGACTGCGGAAGACGTTCAGCCGGGGACGCTCCGGTGTCCCGGAAACGCGTACCCGCACCCGCTGATGCCGCTTCCGATGCCGTTGCTTGGATGTGGTTAGTTTGATCATCCGTCCATCTCCAAACGTGCCGATCAACGGTCCTACGCCTTGCCGGACTTGCCGGCCTTGCGGCGGACTTGTTCGCCCATATAGCGGATGCCCTTGCCCTTGTACGGCTCCGGTTTGCGCAGGGCACGAATGTTGGCCGCCTGCTGGCCGACCAGCACCTTGTCAATTCCCGAAACGACGATCACATCGTTCTTCCCGCCCACCTCGAAACGGATGCCCGGCGGAGGGGTCACCCGAATCGGGTGAGAATAGCCCAGGTGCAGCACCAGGTCGCTTCCGTCCAGGTCGGCCCGATAGCCCGTGCCGACGATCTGGAGTTCCTTACGGAATCCCTCCGTTACCCCGGTGATCATATTGGCCACCAGAGTGCGCATCAGGCCGTGATAGGCTCGCTGGGGCTTGGCATCCGAAAGACGGCGTACCCATACCTGCCCGTCTTCCAGAGCAACCTCGATGCCCGGCAGGATCGGCTGTTGCAACACCCCCTTGGGGCCGCGCACGACCACCTCGGTGGCCGTTATCTCTACCGTTACTCCCGCCGGCAGCGGGATCGGTTTTTTGCCTATGCGCGACACTGCCATTCCTCCTCGGCCGAACCCCTCGGCCTCACTACCAGACGTAACAGAGCACCTCGCCGCCAACCCCGGCCCGCCAGGCATCCTCCCCGGTCATCACCCCCTTGGAGGTGGAGAGGATGGCAAAGCCCAGCCCGCCCTTGACCCGGGGAATCTCATCGCGGGAGACATAAACGCGCCGCCCCGGCTTGCTCACCCGACTCAACCCGCTCAAAACCGGCCGTCGTCCGTCCGTGTACTTGAGCACGATGCGCATCGTTCTCCGAGCACCCTTCTGGAAAACCTCATAATGCTGGATAAAGCCCTCGGCCTTCAGGATGCGGGCGATCTCCTCCTTGAGGCGGGAGGAAGGCATCAGAACCTCCTCATGGCGGGCCATAAGGGCGTTGCGGATTCGGGTCAACATATCGGCGATTGGATCGGTCATTATCCTCCTCCGTCCGACCCGGTCTCCCCGTCTCGGCGGGGACGCAGGTCGGTTACCAACTGGCCTTTTTCACCCCGGGGAGCATTCCCCGCGAAGCGTATTCGCGGAAGCAAATGCGGCAGAGGCCGAATTTGCGGATGTAACCCCGCGGCCGGCCGCAGATTTTGCAGCGATGGTACTGGCGAACCCGGTACTTCTGAGGCCGATTGGCCTTGACAAAAAGCGCCTTGCGGGTCAAGGTTTCCTCCTGAAACTAATCCCGGAACGGCATCCCCAGCCGGGCCAGAAGCGCCTTGGCCTCGGCATCGTTGCGGGCCGTGGTGATGATCGAGACTTCCAGTCCCCGTAGCCGGTCGATCTCGTCGTAGACAATCTCGGGAAAGACCAGTTGCTCGCGCAACCCGATCGTATAGTTGCCGCGGCCGTCGAACGACTTGGACGAAAGCCCGCGAAAGTCGCGGGTGCGCGGCAGGGCGATGTTGATCAGCCGGTCGAGAAACTCGTACATGCGCCGGCCGCGCAGCGTCACGCTAACCCCGATGGGCATCCCGGTGCGCACCTTGAAGGCCGCCACCGAGCGCCTGGCGCGCCGCACCACCGGCTGCTGTCCGGTGATCAGGCGCAGGTCGTTCACCGCCGCTTCCAGGGCGCGGGCGTTCTGGATGGCCTCGCCCACGCCGATGTTGACCACGATCTTGTGCAGTCGCGGTACCTGCATGACATTCCGGTAGCCGAATTCCCGGAGCAGGGCCGGGACGACTTCCTGGCGGTAATATTCCAGCAAACGAGCCATCAGGATGCCTCCCGTTTAGTCCACCGCTTGGCCGCAGGCCTTGCAGATGCGGGCCTTGCCGCCTTCGGGCAAAAGTTCGTACCCGACGCGGGTCGGCTCCTTGCAGCGCGGGCAGATCAGCATCACCTTGGAGACGTGCAACGGGGCCTCCAGTTCGATGATGCCCCCCTGGTCCATCTGTCCCCGGGGCCGGCGGTGCTTCTTGACCAGGTTGACGCCCTCGACGATCACCTGTTCCTTCTTCGGCAGGACCCGCTTGATCCGACCGCGCTTGCCGCGGTCCTTGCCGGCCCGAACCAGTACCAAGTCTCCTCGACGGATTTTCATCGGTTGCCTCCCCCTGCCCCGCTAGTATACCTCAGGGGCCAGGGAAACGATCTTCATAAAGCGGTCGCGTAGTTCCCGGGCCACCGGGCCGAAGATGCGGGTGCCCCGGGGATTGCCCTGCGGCGTGATCAGCACGGCGGCGTTCTCGTCGAAGCGGATGTAGGAACCGTCCGGCCGACGGAGCCCCCGCGTGGTGCGCACAATCACCGCCCGGACGACCTCGCTCTTCTTCACCTGTCCGTCGGGCACGGCCTGCTTCACCGCGGCGACAATCACGTCGCCGATTCCGGCATAGCGCCGGTTCGACCCGCCCAGGACGCGGATGCACATAATTTCCTTGGCCCCGGTGTTATCGGCGACCTTCAAGCGTGACATCGGCTGAATCACCCGAGTCCTCCTCCTGGTCTTGCTACGCCGCCCGTTCCAGGACCTCGGCCACGCGCCAGCGCTTCAGCCGGCTCAGCGGGCGCGTCTCGACGATTCGGACCAGGTCCCCCTCCTGGCAGGTGTTTTCTTCGTCATGGGCCAGGAAGCGGCGTCGCTTATGAACGATCTTCTGGTAAAGGGGGTGGCGACGGCGGTACTCGACCTCGACCACGACGGTCTTCATCATTTTGTTGCTGACCACCCGGCCAATCAACGTTTTTCGTCTTCCGTTCATCTTTTCGCCTCCTGAAAGCCGCTCTCCTGCAACTGTCGCCGACGCTGCTCGGTCAGGATGCGGGCGATTTCCCGGCGTACCTGCGGGATGCGGCTGTAGTTGGGCAGACGGCCGATGGCCAGGCGAAAACGCAGGTCCAGGAGTTCCCGCCGTGCCTCCTCCAGTTTTTGCTGCAACTCCGCCATGGTCAGATCGGAAAGGTTGGTTCGTTTCATTCCTCACCCCCCTTACGTCTCCTCACGGGCCACAAAGCGGCACCGAATCGGGAGTTTATGGGAGGCCAGGCGCATCGCCTCTTCGGCCACCTCCCGGCTGATGCCGGCCACTTCGAAGAGGATGCGGCCCGGTTTGACCACGGCCACCCAGTGATCCGGCGCGCCTTTGCCTCCACCCATGCGCGTCTCGGCCGGCTTCCGGGTGATCGGCTTATCCGGAAAGATGCGGATCCAGACCTTGCCGCCCCGACGGATGTGGCGGGTGATGGCGCGACGGGCGGCCTCGATCTGCCGGCTGGTGATCCAGACCGGTTCCAGCGCCTGTAGCCCGTACTCGCCGAAGGCGACGGTGCAGCCTCGGGTGGCCCGGCCCTTGAGCCGTCCTTTATGCATCTTGCGATACTTGGTGCGCTTGGGCATTAACATCGCTTCCCTCCGGCCTTACTCCGTCGAAGCACCCGGCAGGGCCGGCGCCTCGACCTTCTCGGGCAGGATATCGCCCTTGTAGATCCATACCTTGACCCCGATGCGCCCGTAGATGGTGTGGGCGTGTACCACGGCATAGTCTATATCGGCGCGAATCGTCTGGAGGGGCACCCGACCGCGCATCTCGATGGCCGAACGGGCCATCTCCGCCCCGGCCAGGCGGCCGCTACAGCGAATCTTGATCCCCTTGGCTCCCAGGCGCATGGCCCGGGAGGCGGCCTGTTTCATGGCCCGGCGATAGGCCACCCGCTTGCTCAACTGCTCGGCGATGCTCTCCGCTACCAGGATGGCCTCCAGTTCCGGTTGCCGAATCTCCTCGATGTTCAGCCGGACCTTTTTCCCCGTAAAGTCCTCCAGTTCTTTCCGCAACTGGTCCACGCTGGCCCCGCGCTTGCCGATGACGATGCCGGGCTTGGCGGTGTGCAGGGTGATCTCCACCTGGTTGGCCGAACGCTGAATCTCGATGCGCGCCACGGCAGCGCCCTTGAGCCGTTCCTGGATGAGCCGGCGCAGGGCAAAGTCCTCGTGCAGGAGTTCGGTGTAGTTGCGCTCGGCAAACCACCGGGACTGCCAGTCGGTTACGATTCCCAGCCGAAAGCCGATCGGGTTAACTTTGCGTCCCAAGACATCCTCCTTACGCCACAGCGTACCTTATTTGCCGGCCTCCTCGCCGGCCTCTTCGTACTCGTCCAGCACCACCGTAATGTGACAGGCGCGCTTGCGGATGCGGTCGGCCCGTCCCCGGGCGCGGGGGCGCCACCGCTTCAGGGTCGGCCCGCCGTCGGCGGCGATGGCGGCGACGTAGAGGTCCTCCCGGGTCAGCATGTGGTTATTTTCGGCGTTGGCGATGGCCGATTCCAGAGCCCGGAGCACCTCGCGGGCGCCGGCCCGCGGGGTCAAACGCAGGATGGACAACGCCTCGTCCACCTGACGGCCGCGCACCAGGTCCACCACCTGCCGCACCTTCTGCGGAGACATTCGGATATAGCGATGGACGGCTCGAACCTGCATGGCCTGTTCCTCCATTTCGTCCCGGCGCTACTTCTTCAGGCGCGCCATGCGGGCCTTTTTCCCGCCGTGGCCGCGGAAGAGGCGGGTCGGGGCGAACTCCCCCAGGCGATGGCCCACCATGTTCTCGCTGATGTAGATGGGCACGTGCCGCCGGCCATCGTGTACCGCGATGGTGTGGCCAACCATCTGGGGGAAGATCACCGAATCCCGCGACCAGGTGCGCAGGACCCGACGCTCTCCGGTACGGTTCATCTCCTCGATCTTTTTCAGCAGTTTGGGGTCCACATAGGGACCTTTTTTCCGCGAACGGGACATGCTTCAACCTCCAGGCATTATGAAGCGCCGCGCCGGCGGATGATGAAGCGGTCGGCGCGCTTGTTCTTGCGGGTGCGATACCCCAGCGTCGGCTTGCCCCAGGGGGTTTTGGGGCCCGGCATCCCCACCGGGCAACGGCCCTCTCCGCCGCCGTGGGGATGGTCGCGCGGGGTCATGGCCGAACCCCGCACGGAGGGCCTCCAACCCAGGTGGCGCTTCCTGCCGGCCTTGCCCAGGCTGATCAGGGAGTGTTCGGCATGGCTCACGACCCCGATCGTGGCCATACAGTCCAGCCGGATGAGGCGCACTTCGCCGGAAGGCATCCGGACGTGGGCATAGTCCCCTTCCTTGGCCATCAGTTGCGCCGAAGTGCCGGCCGCTCGCACCAACTGTCCCCCCCGGCCCACGTTCAGTTCCAGGTTGTGCACCTGGGTGCCCAGAGGGATGTGGCGCAGCGGCATGGCGTTGCCCACCCGCACCTCTACGGCGTTGCGCGAGGAGATCAGGGTATCGCCCACCCGCAGGCCCTCGGCCGCCAGGATGTAGCGTTTCTCGCCATCGGCATAGTGCAGCAGAGCGATGCGCGCCGAGCGGTTCGGATCGTATTCGATGGAAGCCACCCGCGCCGGGATGTCGAACTTGTCCCGCTTGAAGTCAATCACCCGCAGGCGACGCTTGGCCCCACCGCCTCGATGGCGCACCGTAATCCGCCCCTGGTTGTTGCGGCCGGCCTTTTGCTTCCGCGGACGCAAGAGGGCTTTTTCCGGTTCCTCCCGCGTGATTTCCTCAAACGTGGCCCCGCTCATCCAGCGCCGGCCCGGCGATGTGGGCTTGAACTTTTTGATCGCCATTTCTTCGCTCCTGTAAACGTGTAGCGTGTAGCGTGTAGCGTGTAACCCTTAGGCGCCCTGGAAGATGTCGATTCGTTCCCCAGGCGCTAGCGTCACCACCGCTTTCTTCCACGGCTTGCTCGAACCGATCACCCGCCCTCGACGGCGCGGCTTCCCGGGAACAATGCAGGTGCGCACATCAACGACCTGCACCCCAAAGGCCAGTTCGACCGCCTCCCGAATCTGGACCTTGTTGGCCCGCATGTCCACCTCGAAGGTGTACTGGTTGTTGCGATTCATCAGGAGGGTGTTCTTCTCCGTCAGGATCGGACGCCGAAGCACTTCATACGGATCCATCTCATTCCTCCCGCCGGCCCCAGATGCGGCCGATGACTTCCAGGCTGGCCACCGGCATGAGGACCCGGTCATAGTCCAGGAGATCGGCCACGTTCAAATAGGGGGCCAGAAGTGTCTTTACCCCTGGGAGGTTGCGGGCTGAAGCCTGGACCACGGGGTCCTTCTCCGGCAGGACGATCAAGGTCTTGGCCTCGGCCAGATGCAGGTTCTCCAGCACCTGAAGCATGGCCTTGGTGCGCTTTTCCTCCAGGCGCAGGTCCTCCAGAAGGACGATTTGCTCCTCGGCCCGCTTGAGCGAGAGGGCCGAGCGCACCGCCAGGCGGCGCATCTTGCGGGGCATGTCCTGGGTATACGTGCGCGGGTGGGGGCCGAAGACGGTGCCGCCACCTCTCCAGTGCGGCGCCCGCCGGCTGCCCTGCCGGGCCCGACCGGTGCCCTTTTGCCGCCACATCTTGCGCCCACCACCGCTGACCTCTCCCCGGGTCTTGGTCTGATGCGTGCCCAAACGGGCGTTGGCCAGTTGCCGTCGCAACGCCTGGTGCATCACGGCCAGGTTGGGCCGAATGCCGAAGATATAGCCGTCCAGGTGAATGCTGCCCACCTGCTCCCCGGCCATGTTGAAGACCGGGGTTGCCAGCGTGCCTTCTTCCATCGTCGTCTCCATCGTCATCCCTCTACTTCTTGCGCTTGACCGACTTGCGCACCTGGAGCAGGCCGCCGTTGCACCCCGGGACGCTACCGCGCACCAGCAGGAGGTTGCGCTCCGGATCGACCTCGACCACCCGCAGGCCCTGTACGGTCACCCGCCGGCCGCCCATCCGGCCGGCCATGCGCTTCCCTTTGTGCACCCGCCCCGGATAGGTCGAAGCCCCGATGCCTCCGGGGGCACGCAATCGGTCGCTCTGGCCGTGGGTACGCGGGCCGCCGCCGAAGCCGTGCCGCTTGACCACGCCGGCAAAGCCCCGGCCTTTGGAGGTGCCGGTGACGTCTACATAGTCCCCCACCCGGAAGACGCTGACGTCCACCCGCTGTCCGACCTGGTAGGCCGAGGGGTCCTCCACCCGCACTTCCCGGAGGATGCGCACGGGGGGGAGTTTGCGCAGATGGCCCAGCAGCGGCTTGTTCAGCCGCTTCCGTTCGACCTCCTCATAGCCCAGTTGCACCGCCCCATAGCCATCGCGTTCCCGGGTTTTGATCTGGGTAATGACACAGGGACCGGCCTCGATGATGGTGACGGGGATCACTTCCCCGCCCGCATCAAAGACCTGGGTCATGCCGACTTTCCGACCAAGAATTTCGGTAATCATCGTTCACCCACTCGCTTCTCGCCGGCCTAGATTTTGATCTCGATGTCCACTCCGGCCGGCAGGTTCAGGCGCATCAGCGTATTGATCGTCTGGGAAGTCGGGTCCACGATGTCGATCAGCCGCTTGTGCGTCCGAATTTCAAAGTGCTCCTGGGAGTCCTTGTCCGTGAAGGGAGAGCGGATCACGCAGTAGCGCTCGATCTTGGTCGGCAACGGCACCGGGCCGGCCACCTTGGCTCCCGTGCGCTCCGCCGTCTCCACAATCTGACGGGCCGACTCGTCCAGGATGCGGTGATCATAGGCCTTCAAACGGATGCGGATTTTCTGTTTGGCCACGCTGGTTTCCCTCCTGAGGGCCTGTTCCCCTCTATTCGATCAACTTGGTGACGACGCCGGCGCCCACCGTCCGGCCGCCCTCCCGGATGGCAAAGCGCAAGCCCTCCTCAATCGCCACCGGCTCGATCAATTCCACATCCATGTTCACATTGTCCCCCGGCATCACCATCTCCACCCCCGCCGGGAGGAGGATCGTCCCCGTTACGTCCGTCGTCCGAATGTAGAACTGCGGCCGATACCCGGAGAAGAAGGGCGTATGCCGTCCCC
>DAOUAK010000064.1:0-28805 GCA_034433695.1 Chloroflexia bacterium | reverse complement strand
GAGGTGGGGGTGATGGACGGGGTGAGGGTTGGGAAGGGGGTATAGGTGGGCAGCGGAGTATAGGTCGGCCGGGGCGTATAGGTCGGGAGCGGCGTGGTGGTGGGAAGGGGGGTGTAGGTTGGGTAGGGGGTGTAGGTGGGCGCAGGAGAAGCGGTCAGATAGGGTGTGTAGGTGGGCAAGGGGGGGACCGGGGTCGGGGTGGGCGGGGCCGTCGGCGTTGGTAGATGGAGCGCGCCGCTCAGAAGACCGAGGGTTGGCCCTGGGAAACGCCAGAGCAAGACCAGGACGACCAGCACCAGGACGGCCAGGAGGGTGCCGATCGCGCCTCCCACCGCCAGGAAACTCAAGAGGCAGCCACGGGTTCTATGGCCGATTCTTCGGTACATTCTTTTCCTTCCTTGGCACGCTCAATCGGGATGCGCAGCATCACCGTAGTGCCCTGGCCGGGGGCGGAGATAATGGTCAGTTCGCCGCCGAGAATCTCGGCCCGTTCGCGCATGTTCAGCAGGCCGAAACGTTCTCGGTTCTCGTAGGCCTGGAGGACGGTTTCCAGGCTGAAGCCCACACCGTCGTCTTCGACCTCTACGACCAGCATTTCCCCCTTTTCTCCCAGACGCAACCAGATGTTCTGAGCCTGGGCGTGCTTGAGGGCGTTGTTGACCGCCTCCTGGACGATGCTGAAGACGGCCCCTTCTACATGGGCCGGGTAGCGTCCCACGCTTTCGTCCAGATGCAGGTGAAGGCGTGCCCGGCCCTCGATCTGGTGGCGCTCGGCGAAGAGTTGTAGCGCGGCCGGCAAGCCCTGCGTCTCCAGCACCAGCGGACGCAGGTCAAAGAGCATGGTGCGCATCTCGTGCACAGCCTGTTGGCCTGACCGGCTCAGGCGGTCCAGTTCGGCGGCCACCTTTTCCGGCTCCTTTTCCAGAAGTTTCTTGAGGAACTCGATCTGCATCACGATGTTGGAGACGGTCTGGGTGGGGCCGTCGTGCAGGTCGCGGGCCAGTTTCTTGCGCAGTTCCTCCTGGGCGATGAGCACACGGTCGCGTTCCTCCCGCAGGCGGTTGTAGAGGCGGGAATTCTCGATGGCCACAGCGGCCAGAGCGGCCAGGGCCTTGAGCCATTTCAAGTCCTTGGGCTCAAAGCCGGCCGGGTCGGTCTTGTTGACCACGGTCAGGACGCCCAGGAGACGGCCCTGGAACTCCAGAGGCACGCAGAGGAGCGATTCGGTGCGGAAACCCGTGTCCGCATCGGCCTCACGGGAAAAGCGCGGGTCGTTCTGGACATCGTTGACCAGCGCCGGCTCGCCTGTTTGGGCTACCCAGCCGGAGATCCCCTCTCCTATCTTGAGCCGCCGGCCGACAAGTTGCCGGCTGACGGCGCCATCCACCACCTGGAAGACCAGGTCCCCTCGCTCCGTGAGCAGGAGAAGGGAACTGCCCTGGGCATGCATGAGTTCCATCGCCGCCCCGACGATGCGGCGGAGAAGCGGCTCCGGCTCCAGCGTGGAGGCCAAGGCCAGGGCGACATCTTGCAGGCCGGAGAGTACCTGGATCTCCTGGTAGGCCGCCCGCAGTTCCTGACGCTGCGATTGGTATTCCCGCTCCAGGAGACGCAACCGGCCTTCCAGTTCGGCCAGACGCACAGACCAGGCACTGTCCTGCCCAGCACTCATGGCGGCACCCGTATGAGGATGGTCTCAGGCCGTCTCGCCTTCCTCGGACGGAGCGGCCCTCCTGGCCCGACGCCCCCGCCGGGGGGCAGGCCGGGCCTCTTCCTCCGCCACCTGCGCCTCCTCGACCGACGGACGGGTGGCCTGCAAGACCTGCTCGCGGACCTGGCCGATCTGCACCTGGGCCTGTCTGCCCAGTTCCGTCAGACGTTCTCGGACCTGTCCCACCGTTTGCTGGGCCCGCCCCTGCAGTTCGATGCCCTTTTCCCGCAGCCGTTCACGGACCTGTTCGCCTTTTTCGGGAGCATAGGCCAGGGCGATGGCCGCCCCCACCAGGCCGCCCAGCAGGAAACCGAAGAGAAACCAGCCAAAACCACCGTCGCGATTTTCGCTCATGGGGAACCTCCTAGCCCTTTCTTTCCTCGGAAAAAGGTTCGCATCCCCTGCCCAAGCCCTTCGGCCCAGGCCGAAAGGCGGATCCAGGGGGAGGAGAGCCGTTCGCCGATAAAATCGGCCGTGCCCTTGACCGTGGCCGCCGTGCCCTTGAGTTCCTCCAGCACGGCACCGCCGCGCTTCAGAGTTTCCTCCAGTCGGGCGCTCACCGTCCGGATGGCGACGATGAGAGCCGCCAGGAGGAGCAGGAGGAGGAGCAGGAAGAAGAAGAGCAGAATCACCAGCAGGACCACGGCGATATCCCGGATGTGGGCCATCGTTGCCCGGGGCACAAAGGCCAGGCCGACCGGGATGGCCAGGGCCAGGCCGATGATGACCAGGCTGACCCAGAGGAACGGGGAAACCTTCCGTTCCTTCCGCTCCGGAACTGCCTGTGGGGAAGGGACCTCTTCGGGCACGGCAACCTCCGCTATCGGTTTACACCATTATATCATACCCGCAAGCGCAAAGCAACCACCTGCAGGAGGATGGCGCCCAGAATAGCCTCCAGCCAGGGGAGGCTTCCCAGCCAGAGGGGTCGGCTCAGCCCGATGGCATGGCCCAGAGCATAGCCCAGGATGGCCCCGGCCAGGCTGGCCAACCAGCCGATAAGCAGCCGGCGGTAGCCGCGTGCGCCGAACAAGGCATAGAAACCGGCGCAGAACGTCGCCAGAACGAGGAGCGGAAGAGCATCCACCCAGGACATCGGCCTCCTCACCGACGGGAGACCTGCGCCTCACCTGTTTCCCGGGAGGCGAGGGCTACCCGGCGCTTGCCTGCGCCTGCCTGACCAGCCGCGCCCAGTTTCGGTCCACTTCCTGTTGAATCATCTCCACCTGCGCCTCGGTCAGATGGCGGAAGCGGCCCTGGAGCATGAGGTATTCCCGCACCGGCACTTCCGGCTCGGGCCAGACGGTAATGGTGTACTTTTCCCCGTTTTCCACCTCATAGAGCGGGAAGACCTTGCTCTGCACGGCCAGCCGGGTCAGGCGGATGGTATCGGCGGCCTCGGCCCGCCAGCCGGGGGGACAGGGGCTGAGGAGGTGCAGGAATTTGGCCCCGCGGATGGAACGGGCCTTCTGGAATTTGCGAATCATATCCTCCGGGAAGCCCACCGTGGCCGTGGCGACATAGGGGATGCGATGGGCCGCCATGATGGCGACGATATCCTTCTTCGGCTCATCCTTGGGATGGGCCGTGGGGGTCGTCGTGGTCCAGGCCAGCCAGGGGGTGGCCGAGGAACGCTGGATGCCGGTGTTCATGTAGGCCTCGTTGTCATAGCACACATAGATAAAGTCCTCGTTCCGTTCGACCGCGCCGGAAAGGGCCTGAATCCCGATGTCGAAGGTGCCGCCGTCACCGGCCCAGCCCATCACGGTGATGTCCTTCTTTCCCTGGACCTGGAGCGCGGCCCGCACACCCGAGCAGAGGGCCCCGGTGGTCTCGAAGGCGGTATGGTAGATCGGCACCTCCAGGGAGGAGTAGGGGAAAGGG
Organism: Chloroflexia bacterium; assembly: GCA_034433695.1. Lineage (GTDB taxonomy): Bacteria > Chloroflexota > Chloroflexia > DTKN01 > DTKN01 > JASFBA01. The sequence goes on along the minus strand of DAOUAK010000064.1, from coordinate 25,210 downwards.
CCGGCGATGATGGACCAGCAGCAGGCCGGGATGACCACGATGGTCTGCTTCCCCAGCGCTTTCAGCGCGTAACGCATCGAAAGGGAGGCTCCGCAACCCGGACAGGCCACATGCCCCTGCAAAAGAAGTTCTTCCTCCGGAAGGGTATAATTCGGCCGGTGTCCCAGAAGTTTCGTCTCTCTCATCGCTTCACCCCTATCCAGACGATCGGCTCGTCGGGAACGTCGTGCTCCAGGGTGTAACGGACCACCTCATGAATCGTCGCCGGCGTTACATCGCGGCCGCCCAACCCCAGGACAAAGTCGAAGAGAGGCGGCCGCAGCGGCGTGTTGTAGAGGGCAGCCTTGATCTCCTCCCCGAAGACGCCGCATTGACCAAAGGTCAGGTTGCGGTCCAAGACGGCCACCTTCTTTACCCCGGAAAGCGCCCGGACGATGTCCGGGACGGGGAAGGGACGGAAAAGGCGCACCCTGACCAGCCCGATGGGAAGGCCGCCGGCCCGCAACTCGTCCACCACCTCGCGGGCGGTGCTGGTGATGGTGCTGGAGGTGACCAGGGCGAGTTCGGCCCCCTCCATCCGGTACGATTCTACCACTCCCCACTTCCGGCCGAAGACCCGGCCGTATTCCTCATCGGCTTGTCGGGCTACCTCCAGCGCCTCCTTCATGGCCTGCTGGATCTTGTAGCGCAGTTCGAACCATTCGCCGGGGGTAACCAGCGCGCCGAAGGCGTGGGGGTCGTCCACATCGAGTTTCCAGCGCGGCCGGAAGGGCGGGAGGTAGCGGTCCACGAGTTCCTGGTCGGGAATGTCCACCGCTTCCGAGGTATGGGAAAGGACAAAGGCATCGAGGACGACCATGGCCGGCAGGTAGACCGTCTCGGCCACCTTGAAGGCCTGGATGACGGTGTCCAGCACCTCCTGGTTGTTCTCGCAGTAGTACTGGATCCAGCCGGTATCGCGCTGGGCCAGGGTATCGCTCTGTTCGGTCCAGACGGACCAGCCGGGGGCGATGCCCCGGTTGACCGCGCCCATGACGATCGGGTGGCGTCCGCCGGCCGCCCAGTGCAACATCTCGTGCATCAGGAGCAGGCCCTGGCCCGAAGTGGCGGTAAAGGCGCGGGCTCCGGCAGCCGAGGCCCCGATGCAGGCGGCCATGGCCGAATGCTCCGATTCGACCTTGATGAAGACGGCGTCCAGTTCGCCATCGGCGCAGAAGGAGGCCAGTTTCTCGATGATGGAGGTTTGCGGCGTGATCGGGTAGGCAGCGATAACCTGGGCGCGGGCCAGTTTGGCCCCATAGGAAACGGCATAGTTCCCGGTGATCACTTTCTCCATAGCAGTTCCTCCTCCATCGTGATGGCGCGCCGGGGGCACTCGCTGGCACAGATGCCGCAGCCCTTGCAATAGTCGTAATCCACCTCAAAGTAAGGATAAACAGGGTAGGTTTTCGTCCAGTCGCCCCGACGGCGGATGCTCACATCCGGGCAGAAGATGAGGCAGTTATCGCAGCGGTTGCAGGTGCCGCAGGAGAAGCAACGTTGGCCCTCGGCGATGACCGTCTCCCGGTCCAGGCCGGGGTTCACCTCGTCGAAATCGCCCAGCCGTTCCTGAGGCGGGCGGAGGCGGTCGGCCGGCCGGGGGATGGGGCGCAGGTAGGCCGGGTTCAGTTCCTCGAAGGCCACCACCTCGGGCGAGACCGGGCGTGGCTCCACACGCATATTATGGTGCAGAGGTGGGAAGTCGGGCACGGGCTCGCCTCGCAGGGCCAGGTCGATGGCGATGGCGGCGCGCTTGCCCGAGCCGATGGCGGCGGTGACGGTGCCGAAGCCGGTGGCGGCGTCGCCGCCGGCATAGACGCCGGAGCGGGTGGTGGCCCCGGTGGGCGCGATGGCGATGGCCCCCCGTTCCCGGCGGACGTCCTCGGGCAGGGAGGAGAAATCGGCCTCCTGCCCCAGGGCCGGGATGACGGTATCCACCTCCAGGGTGAATTCGCTCCCGGGAACTGGCTCCGGCCGGCGCCGGCCCGAGGCATCCGGCTCGCCCAGGCGCATCCGGATACAGCGGAGGCCACAGACACGCCCGTCCTGGGTGAGCACCTCCACCGGTGCGGCCAGGAAATGGAAGAGGACTTCCTCTTCCTCGGCCTCCTGGACCTCCTCGGCGATGGCCGGCATCTCGGCGCGGGAGCGGCGGTAGAGGATAGTGACTTCGGCCCCGAGCCGGCGGGCGGCGCGGGCGGCGTCCATCGCGGTGTTGCCGCCGCCCACGACGGCTACACGCCGGCCGATCTCCACCAGCTCGCCCAGGTTCAGGCGGCGGAGGAAGGTCAGGCCGTGTAGCACGCCCTGGGCTTCTTCCCCGGGGATGTCCAGTTTCCGGCTCAGGGGCTGTCCCAGGGCCAGGAAGACGGCGGCGTAGCCGGACAGGTCGTCCCAGGAAAGGTTTTTCCCCAGGCGCATCCCGGTGCGAATCTCCACCCCCTGGGCCTCGATGGCGGAGATTTCCCGGTCCAGCACCTCGCGGGGCAGGCGATAGGCCGGGATGCCGGTGCGGAGCAGCCCGCCGGGGAGAGATTCGGCCTCGAAGATGGTGACGGGGTAGCCCTTACGGGCCAGGTGGTAGGCGCAGGAGAGGCCGGCCGGCCCGCTCCCGACAACGGCGATACGTTCCTTGCGGGTGGGCTTTTGTACCGGGGGCGTAAGGCCGGCCTCCGCCGCCCAGTCGGAGAGGAAGCGCTCGACGTGATGGATGGCGATGGCACCCCCCAGCCGCTCGCGGTTGCACTGGGTCTCGCATGGGTGTGGGCAGACCCGCCCGCAGACGCCCGGCAGCGGATTTTCCCGCCGCAGCACCTCCCAGGCCTCGGCAAAGCGCCCGTCGGCCACCAGGCCCAGGTAGGCCACAATGTCCTCCCCGGCCGGGCAGGCTTCGTTGCAGGGCGGAGTGCGCTCCCGGTAGACGGGGCGAATGTAGCGCCAGGAGCCGGTCCGGTTGTAAAGGGTGGTGGCAACGGAGGCCGGCATCGGAGGCATCTCCGCCGCCGAGCGGAAGACGATCACTCTGGCTTCATGTTTGGGCATCGGATGTCCCTCCTCGGATCTTGGGCGAATCCGGACGGATTTCACCTACAGCATCTCCTCGCATCGCTTCAGCCATCGCACCTCGTACTCTTCCGAGGATACCACTCTATCTTTCAGGTCCGCTATGCTACGGATACCTGCTTCCTCGCACCACTTGACGCAGATTTCATAGGCCTCCCAATCCAGTTCATCCGTTTCCCAGAATACCGGAACTTGCGAAAACCCGCACAGGTATACGGCCAGGGCCCGGGTGTGCCCGTCTACGAAAATGACCCGGTTTCCCAGTTTCTTTACCGGGATAGGTTCAAAGGACTCCGGCCGGCGGGAATCCAGTTCTTTCATCACCCGGGACAACTTCTCGGAACTGATGAACAACTGGCTTGGCTGGATTTCGTCCAATTCCATCCAGAATACCCCGGCTTTTTCGCTTTCAATCATTCCCCCGGAGCCTCCGTGAAGCGAACCGCTTCATACGCCTCGCGCACGGCAGCGACGTTCTCGTCCGGGCGGATCGGCACGGCGTCCCGCACGGCCGCGCAGAGGGCCTCCAGCCCCACGATCCCGGTCAGCCGGGAAAAGGCTCCCAGGATAGAGGTGTTGACAATCGGGGCATTGCGCGGCCCCAGATGGTACTTGAAGGCGATATGGTTGGCGTCCACCGTGCCGACCCGAAAGCGGCCGTGCAGGCCGAACGATTCCGGCGGGTCGGCGCTGTTGAGGAGAATTGTACCCCCTTCCTTCAGGCCGGCGGTAACGTCCATCACCTCCAGGAGAGTGGGATCCAGAATGACGACGTGGTCCGGCTCGTAAATCTGGCAGCGCAGCCGAATCGGCCGGTCGTCGATCCGGGTAAAGGCCAGCACCGGTGCCCCCCGACGCTCCACACCGAAGGAGGGAAAGGCCTGCACCCGCTTGCCTTCGCGGAAGGCGGCGTCGGCCAGCACCTCGGAGGCGATGACCACGCCCTGCCCTCCGCGTCCGTGAAATCGAACTTCGATCATCATCCCGCCTCCATCACGCAACACGCAACACGCAACACGCAACACGCATCACGCATCACGCATCACGCAACACACCTCACGCCGACATCAGCACGCCCAGCACGATGGACATCATCTTGGCCTCGTGGGTGTCGGCGCGGGAGGGGAGGATGAGCGGCATCCGGGCGCCGACGACCACGCCGGCCATATCGCTATGGGCGAAGTAGATGATGGCCTTGGCCAGGGCGTTGCCGGCCTCCAGGTCCGGAGCGATGAGGATGTCGGCCCGGCCGGCCACCTCTCCCCGGATGCCCTTGATGCGGGCCGCCTCCAGGGAGATGGCGTTATCGAGGGCCAGCGGCCCGTCCACGATTCCGCCGTAAATCTGCCCCCGGTCGGCCATCTTGGAAAGGTTGGCCGCGTCCATCGTCGAAGGAATCTTGGGGTTGACCATCTCGGCGGCAGCCAGCACGGCCACGCGGGGCATTTCGATGCCCAGACGGTGGGCCACGTCGATGGCATTCTGAACGATGTGGACCTTTTCCTCCAGGGTCGGAGCCACGATGACGCCGGCATCGCTCAGGAGAATCAACCGGTCGAAGCCGGGAATGTCGAAGACGGCCACATGGGTAAGGAGTTTCCCCGTGCGCAGCCCCACGGATGGGTCCAGGGCCGCCTTCAGGAAATCGGCGGTGAAGATTTTCCCCTTCATAGCGCAGTGGGCCTCGCCCCGGGCAAGCATCTCCATCGCCCGGCGGGCGGCCATCCGGCGGTCGCTTTCCTCCACAATCTTCATGTTCCTGATGTCCACCTGGTGGGCTTCCGCCTCCGCTTCAATAGCGGCGCGGTCGCCGATGAGGATGAAGTGGGCGATGCCGCGCTCCTCTGCATCCCGGGCGGCCAGGAGCGCCTCGTGGTCCTGGGCATCGGCGATGGCCACCACCCGGGACCCAACCTTTTTGGCCTCCTCCCGTAACTGGGCAAAGTTGCGAATGGGCATGGATACCTCCGTCTATTGTCCCAACGTTTCTCGCCAGGCAACAACTTCCGGTTTGCCCTGAGCGGAGCGGGGCGCGGCCTCGATTCCCCGGCTTCCGGTCCAACGGGGCACGTAAGTTTTGGCTTCCTCTTCACCCCGGAGCACCCGCAGCGCCCCCTGGGCCAGGGCCAGCATCTCGTCCTCGCCCGGGTAGACCCGGACGGGGGCAATGAAGGAGACGCGTTCCCGAATCCACTCCACCAGGTCTTTCCAGTGGGCCACTCCGCCGGTGAGGACGATCACGTCCACCTCGCCCTTGAGCACGGTGGCCATCGCGCCGATCTCCTTGGCGATCTGGTAGGCCATGGCCTGGGAGATCAGGAGGGCGTGGGCATCGCCGGCGGCGATCCGTTTTTCCACCTCGATGGTCGAGTTCGTTCCCAGATGGGAAACCAGCCCGCCGCGGCCGACCAGGTATCTCTTCAGTTCTTCTTTGGTGAACCGGCCCGAGTAGCACAGTTCGATCAGGTCGGTCAGAGGGAGCGTCCCGCAACGCTCCGGGGAAAAGGGGCCGGCGTCCAGGGCGTTGTTCACGTCCACCATCCGTCCCCGGCGGTGGGCGGTCACCGAGATGCCCCCGCCCAGGTGGACGATGATCATGTTCATCTCCGGGTAAGGCCGGCCCATATCGGCGGCGGCCCGGCGGGCCACGGCCTTGATGTTGAGGGCATGGGAGAGGCTTTTGCGCTCGATCTCGGCCAGGCCGGAGATGCGGGCCAGGTCGTCGAACTCGTCCACCGAGACGGGATCCACCGTGAAAGCCGGGATGCCGGCCCGTTCGGCAATTTCCTGGGCGATGAGCACACCCAGGTTAGAAGCGTGCTCACGGGGGCCGGGGGTGCGCATCTCCTCCAGCATGGCCTCGTTGACCCGGTAGGTGCCGCTTTCCAGCGGGCCGAAGAGGCCGCCCCGCCCTACCACGGCGTCCAGGTCGGAAAGGGCAAGGCCGTTTTCCTCCATCCAGCGGAGGATGCTATCCCGGCGAAAGGCATATTGATCGGCGATATGGGGAAAGGCGGCCAATTCAGCGGCTTCGTAGCGCAACGTCTCCTGAAGGAGCAGGGTTTCGTCCGCAAAGAGGGCCACCTTGGTGGAGGTGGAGCCCGGGTTGATGACCAGAATTCGATAGGTCCGTTCGGCAGGCATCCTGTGCTCCAGGTCTCTTCGTTGAGCCATCGAGCAAGCCGGCCAAAGTTTATCATATTCCTGAAGAAAACGCAAACCCGGTTTTGCCGAGGTCCCTGTATTGACAAAAAGCGATATGTACGGTATATTTTTCCTCAGAGCATACAAAGGAGACCGGCCCTGGGGGCCGGCAGGAGGAAACCATGACCTCCAGCGTTCCTCTGGAAGAAGCGGTTCAGGCCTACCTGGAGGCAGCGGTGCGGGTACGCACGGGGAACGTGGCCGCCAACCACTTTTCCATCGCTCGACGTTTTCTGGACTATTTTGCCGCCCGTCGGACGGCCGACGTGGGGATGCTACGGCGGGAAGACCTCCTGGCTTTCCTGGACTATTTTTCTCACCGGCGCGAGGTTACCATGCCGGCCAGCGCCTACAACCTGGGCCTCGAGTTCCTCAAGCGGCTGGGGTTTTTCTGCCTGAAACGAGGCTGGGTGAAGGAAAATCCTGCCGAGGACATCCCCTTCCAGGAGGTCGAGGTCGAGATGCCGCTCGTGCTGGCGTGGGAGGAACGGGAGCGTCTGCTGGAAGTGGCCCGGGCCGACGACTTTGAGCGCATCCTGATAGGCCTGCTGGGGGAAGTGGGTCTGAAGAAGCAGGAACTCCTGGCCCTGCTCTTCGCCGATCTGGAACTGGGGGTGCCGGAGCCGGCCGTAGTGGTACGTTATGCCGGCAAGTTGCAGAAAAAGTCGCGGCGCGTCCCCCTGCCGCCGGAACTGGCCGAAGCGCTGGCCCGTTACGAGGCCCGCTGCCGGGCGCTGGGAACCTACAGCCCCTTCTCTCCGCTGGTACCGATTACCGGCCGGCAGGTGAACAACATCCTGCTCCGGCTCTCCCGTCGGGCCGGCATCCGGCCGGTCAATCCCCAGATTCTGCGCGACACGGCGGCGGCCCACCTTCTTTTTTCCGGCCGGCCGGCCGAGGAGGTGGGCCGTCTGCTCGGATATACCCCCCGGGGATATCAGATGGAGTTTCTGCCCCGCTTCCGGGCCTGGCTCAGGCCGCCGGCGGAGTGATTTTCCCGGAAAAACCCAACAGGGCCGGGGCACACCCGATGTGGCGGCGTCGCCCTGGAACTTTCCGAAAACCCGCAGGGAAATTCCGGCCGGCCCGGACGGCCTGAAAAGGCGGTCCCATACCGGCTTGCGGACGTTTTATTCCGTCGGCCAGGTCTCCGCCTCGGCCAAAAGGGCCTCTTCCTCTTCTTCCCACTCGAAGGAACTCGCCGTCGGCCGGCCGCACAGCGGAGCGTAGGCGCAGGAGATGCAGGGCTTTTCGCTTGCGGCCGGCCGCATGTCTTCCGGCCGGGAGGAGGTGATCTCCCGAATCAACGCTTCCAGGTAGGCGCGGTCTTCCTCCCGCCGGGAGGCACTGTACGGCAGGTGCACCTGGCCCTGGGGATGCCAGTAGAGGATAGCCAGGGCTTCCGGGGAAAAGGGCCGGCCGGCATGGTAGACGGCACCCCCTTCTGCCAGGACAAAGAGATAGACCCGCGTCTGGAGGTCCTGGGCCAGGGCTTGCTCCGGAGGAAGGGGCCGGCCGGTCTTCCAGTCCACGATGCAGGCGGAGTGTTCCCCTACCGCCAGAAGGTCATAGCGCGCCCCCAGACGGTGCCGCCCGAAGGGGATGGAGAGGCCGGCCTCCGGGAAACGGTGCGGATATCTTTCCAGTGCCGGCGGGGAGGCCTCCAGCGCTGCCCACCAGCGGGCCACTTCCTCCCCGCCGGCCGCGGCTTGCTCGCCCACCTCCAGCCCCAGGAAACGCTGCCGGGCCAGTTCGTGGAAGCGACGGCCCCGCTCAAAAGCCGCCTCGGCCTCCGGAGAGACCGGAAAGGCCGGCCAGGGGACCTGTTCCAGGTAGCGCAGGCGAAAGCGGTAGGGGCACTCCTGGTAGGTGCGCAGTGCCGTCTGGGTAAAGAGAAAGCCCTCCGGAACGGCCATGGCTCGCTTCCACCGGGAGGAACGTAGCCATGCTACCTTCCTCCCGGAAGTCACCGAGCGTCAGAGACTTTCCGCGACCAGGCTGGTCAGGTCGGCCACGCGGCAGGAGTAACCCCACTCGTTATCGTACCAGGCCATCACCTTGGCCATGGTGCCGCCCATCACCATGGTCAGGGGCGCATCCACGATGCTGGAATACTCGGCGCCGATAAAGTCGGAGGAGACCAGCGGTTCATCGCTCACAAAGAGGATGCCGTCCAGTTCGTCTTTGGCGGCCTCGCGGAAGGCGTTATTGATCTCCTCAACGGTGGCCGGCCGGCCCAGTTCGACGAAAAAGTCGATGATGGAGACGGTGGGCGTGGGCACGCGCAGGGCGATGCCGTCGAACTTGCCCTTGAGTTCGGGGATGACCAGCCCCAGCGCCCTGGCCGCTCCGGTGGAGGTGGGGACGATGTTCAGGCCGGCGTGGCGCGCCCGACGCAGGTCCTTGTGCGGCGCATCCACCAGCCTTTGATCCGCCGTGTACGAGTGCACCGTGGTCATCAGTCCCCGCAGGATACCGAAGCGCTGGTAAAGCACCTTGGCCACCGGGGCCAGACAGTTGGTCGTGCAGGAGGCGTTGGAGATGATATGGTGCTTTTCGGGGTCATACCGGTCCTCGTTGACGCCCAGGACGATGGTAATGTCCTCGCCCTTGGCCGGTGCGGTGATGATGACTTTCTTCGCCCCGGCCTGCAGGTGGGCCCGGGCCTTTTCGGCTTCGGTGAAACGGCCGGTGGACTCGATGACAATCTGCACTCCCAGGTCGGCCCAGGGAAGTTTGGCCGGGTCAGTCTCCGCCAGGACAAGCACTTCCTCCCCATCCACCCGTAACCCTCGCTCGGTCGTCTCCACCTCGCCGTCAAAGGCTCCATAGACGGAATCATACCGGAGCAAATGGGCCAGGGTAGGAGCATCGGTGATGTCGTTGACGGCGACGACCTCCAGTTCCTCGCCGTACACATCCAGAATAACCTTGTAAACCTGCCGCCCGATGCGGCCGAAACCGTTGATGCCGACACGGACCGCCATGATTTCCTCCTTGACATCGGTATGGCCGGGGAGACTTGCCCGGCCGGACTGGGCCACAAAGCGCCTTGACAGGCCGTGTGCATTGTATCCGAAAAGCGGGGCAAATGCAAACGCCACCCTTCTTCGCTGGGTGGGCGGCGGTAGTGCCGTCACCCACCCAACCCGACAAAATTGGGACATACCCCGGCCGTTCCCTCAAAAGATCGTGTTACCGGAGGAACCATACCGGAGGGCGGTATGCTCCTTGCAGGAGGAAACGGCCTGCAACGCCGGGGGAGACTATCCCCGACGCAGGAAGCGCAGGGCCGGCAGCCGCCAGCCGTGTTCGCCACCCACCCGGATGTCGCGACGCAGGAAGAGAAGCCAGGCCGGAAGGAGCAGGATCAGGCCGGAGGCGAGCAACCCTCCCAGCCAGCCCCAGTTCAGCCCCAGGACGGCCTTGCCCCCCTGGTAATAGTACAGCGGAGTGAAACGGACGATAGGGCCGAAGGGGTCGGGATAGAGGCGAGAGAGACCCATCAGGAGGAAGTTGGCGATCAGGAGGCCGCCAGAAAGCATCCCGGCCGCCCGGGACGAGGGCAGGAGGAGGCTGAGGAGCAGGGCCAGTGCGCCGAAGAGGAAGAGGACGGCGAACAGGGGGAGAAAGGGCAAAAGCAACTGCCCCCAGGAAAGGGCGAAGCCCACGCTCTGGGAAGGGATGGCCCAGGCCAGGTAACTCAGGAGGAGCACCCCCGCCAGGGCGGCGACAAAACCCAGGAAGCGTCCCCAGAAGAGGGCCGTGCGGCTGACCGGGTGGGCCAGCACCAGGTCCAGGATCCCCTTTTCCTCATCGCTGACCAGCAGGCCGGCGCAGGCGCCGGCGGCGAAGATGCCGATGATGGGGGTCAGGTAGCCGAAATAGTAAAGGTCCAGGTAGCCCGAAGGAGAAAAGAGGTCGGTCAAATCCCCGAAAAAGGCGGCAAAGGCCTTGGGATAACCAGAAACGAGTTCCAGAAATTGCCCCTTGAGGGCGGATATCGAGTTGTAAAAGGATACCATCATCAGGGCATACAGGGCCAGGCCGATGCCCCAGCCCAGGGCCGAGCCGCGCAGACGGCGCAGGGTATGTTTGAATTCGGTGAACATCTCAACGTTCCTCCTTGTAATAGGCCAGGAAAGCCTCCTCCAGCGAACGGTGCTCCGTTTCGATATCGCCCACCGGAAAGGCAGCCAGAGCCTTGATCAGGGCCTCCATATCCCCCTCCACCTGAAGCGTGGCCTCGATGCCGTCGTTCTGATAGAGGAGAGAAACGCCGTCCAGATGGACAAGGGGAGTAAGGTCCACCGGCCTCTTGAAGCGCACCCGAACCCGCCGCATGGCCATATGGACAAGCCGGCCGGGTTCGGCTTCCTCGACGATCACGCCGGCCCGGATGATGGCCACCCGGTCGGCCAGGGCCTCGACCTCGCTCAGGATGTGGGAGGAGAAGAAGATGGTGGTCCCCTCGGCCCGGGCCTCCCGCAGCAGCCGGTAGACCTCCTGCTGCATGAGCGGGTCCAACCCGGCAGTCGGCTCATCGAGGAGGAGGAGTTCCGGCCGGGCCATCAGCGCCTGCACCAGGCCGACCTTCTGCTTGTTGCCCTTGGAGAGGTTCCGGATAGGCATCTGGAGGTCCAGTTCCAGCCGGCCGGCCAGTTCCCGGACAAAGGACCAGTCGGTCCGGCGCCCGCGCAGTTCGTCAAAGTAGCGCAGGGCCTGTTCCACCCGCAGATTGGCCTCCAGGTTGAGTTCTCCCGGCAGGTAGCCGACGCGGGCCCGCACGGCCACCGGGTCGGCCTGGGGGTTTAGCCCCAGGACGCGAATCTCCCCGGCCTGGGGGCGAATGAGGTCCAGGAGGCAACGGATGGTGGTCGTCTTGCCGGCTCCGTTGGGGCCGAGGAAGCCGAAAAGTTCCCCCCGCCGCACCTCCAGGTCCACGCCCCGCAGAGCCTGGATGCGGCCGTACCATTTGACCAGTCCTCGGGTGAAAATGGCCGTTTCTCGCACCAAGGGACACCTCCATCTCACGGCAATCCCAACTTCTGCCAGAGGAAGGCACGCACGGTTCGCATCGCCTTTATGGCCGCCCGCGCCTCCTCTCGCGTGGCAAACTCACCCGGATAACGCACATCTACCGCGTAAAGGTCATGAAGAGGGCGGAGCGGGATCTGACGATAGACCAAAAAGGCTTTCAGGTACTTCTCGGCACACTGCTGGGCATGGAAACAGACTGCATCATAATTCGGGGCTTTGTGGGCCCGCATCTCCCGTTCGGCGGTCCGAAAGTCCCCTTCGGCCTTCTCAACCCATTCACTCACTATGCCGTTCATATATCACCTTACCTCGGGTTACGACCTCGTGCAGAAAAACATCTCCCTGGGCCAGACGTTCCTCCAATTCCTCCGGCGTGCGAACCAGGATGTCCATGGGAAAGGGACGAGGGGACAGAGCCCGGGAGATCTCCAGCCGTTGCTGGCGTGAGCGCAAAGAGGTCCTCATGACCACCAGTAAATCCACATCGCTTTCTGGCCCGGGCCGGCCGTAAGCATAGGAACCGAAGAGAATGACCTTCTCCGGATGAAACCTCTCGACAATCTTTCCCACCACGGAATGGATGGCCCGCATAGGGACGCGGTGGGGTTCGCTTCCTTTAGCCATGCTCCTCCTCCACCATCCGCTTCAATTCATACAACTTGTTGATCGCCTCCAGCGGCGTCAGTTCCTCCACCCGGATGCGCTTGAGTTCCTCCACCACCCGGCCGGGGCCGGGGCCGAAGAGGGGCAGTTGCTTCACCACCGTGACCTGGCGCAGGACCTCGCGCCGTTCCTCCTTCTGACGCGTCTTTTCCAGTTGCGCCAGCACCTCCTCGGCCCGGTGAATCACGCTCCCGGGCAGGCCGGCCAACTGGGCCACGTGGATGCCGTAGGAGCGGTCGGCTCCGCCGGGGACGATTTTGCGCAGGAAGACCACCTTTCCCCCCTCCTCGGCCACGGCCACATTAAAGTTGCGCACCCGGGGCAGCACCTGGGCCATCTCGGTGAGTTCGTGGTAATGCGTGGCAAAGATCGTCCGCGCCCCCAGACGGGGGTGGTTGTGGATGTACTCCAGCACGGCCCGGGCAATCGCCAGGCCATCGTAGGTGGAGGTGCCCCGGCCGATCTCGTCCAGGACGATTAGGCTGCGCCGGGTGGCGTGGTGCAGGATGTTGGCCGTCTCGGTCATCTCCACCATAAAGGTGCTGCGGCCGGTAGCGATGTCGTCCTGCGCCCCCACCCGGGTAAAGATGCGGTCCACCAGCCCGATCTCGGCCGAGTCGGCCGGGACGAAGGAACCGATCTGGGCCATCAGGACGATCAGGGCGACCTGACGCAGAAAGGTGCTCTTTCCGCTCATATTCGGGCCGGTGAGGACGATCAGTTGGGCGTCGTTACAGTCCAGGTAGATGTCGTTGGGGATGAACGGCTCGTCCTTCAGGGTGAGTTCGACCACCGGATGCCGGCCGGCCCGGATGGAGATCACCTCCCCCTCGTTCAGGATCGGGCGGACGTAACGGTTGCGCACGGCCACCTCGGCCAGGGCGGCGCAGACATCCAGCCGGGCCAGGGCATCGGCCGTCGCCAGGAGACGGTCGGCCACGGCGGCGATCTGGAGGAGCACCTCTTTATAGAGCCGGGCCTCGATCTCGGCCATGCGCTCCTGCGCTCCCAGCACGATGGCCTCGTACTCCTTCAGTTCCGGAGTAATGTAGCGTTCGGCATTCACGAGGGTCTGCTTACGGATGTACTCCGGCGGGACCATCTTCTCCAGGGCGCGGGTGACCTCGATATAGTAGCCAAAGACCTTGTTATAGCCCACCTTGAGCGTCCGAATGCCGGTACGCTTGCGCTCCTTTTCCTCCAGGGAAGCGATCCACTCCCGCGCCTCCTGACTGGCGGAGACGATCTGGTCCAGTTCGGCGGAAAAGCCGGGGCGGATGACCCCGCCGGCGGCCAGCGTGGCCGGCGCTTCTTCGGAGATGGCCCGGCCGATGAGTTCGGCCACCTCGGCGCAGGGATCGGGGAGGGTCAGGACGGAGGCCGGCCGCTCCTTCAGGACGGGTTCGAGGAGGCTCGCCAGGGCCGGCACCTTCTCCAGGCTGGCGCGCAGCCCCAGAAGTTCGCGGGGGCCGGCGATGCCGGAGAGGATGCGCGAGGTCGTGCGCTCGATGTCGCGCATACCGGAAAGGAGGTCCCGCACCCCCGTTCGCAGCGCCGTATCGCGGACGAAGAGTTCCACCGCATCCAGCCGGGCGTTCACGGCAGCGATGTCCAGGAGGGGCTGGTTGAGCCAGCGCCGCAACAGACGTGCCCCCATTGGAGTGCGGGTCTGATCGAGCACCCAGAGGAGAGAATAGGTCGTCTCGCCGGTGAGGGTGTTGGCGGTGAGTTCGAGGTTACGGCGGGTCTGGGGGTCGAGGGTCATATAGTGGCCGGTAGAGTAGGTGCGAAGGGCACGGATCTGGCGCAGGAGGTTTTGCTGGGTGTCCTGCAGGTATTGCAGGAGGGCCCCGGCGGTGCGGACGGCCAGCGGCTTGCCCTCGCAGCCAAAGCCCTCCAGCCGCTCCACGCCGAAATAGTCCTTGAGGGCCTGGCGGGCCGTCTCCTCCTGCCAGTGCCAGGCCGGGTAACGGGTGACGGCGATGCCGGAGGCATTGCCCAGGGCGGCGGCTGCCGGGTCCTCCGGGAGGAGGAGTTCGGCCGGCTGAAGCCGGCTGAGTTCCCGTTGCACCTCCAGGAGGGCCTCTTCGTCGCGCAGTTCGGTGGTGGCAAATTCCCCGGTGCTTACGTCGGCGTAGGCCAGGCCGGCCTGCTCCCCTTCCACCAGGACGGCGGCGATATAGTTATTTCGGCCGGCCGGAAGGATCGTCGGCTCTACCACCGTGCCGGGCGTGATCACGCGGACCACGTCCCGTTCCACCAGCCCCCGCCCCGGTTCGCTCAGTTGATCGCATATCGCCACCTTGTAGCCGGCCGAAAGCAACCGGGCCACATACGTCTCCACGGCATGGTAGGGCACGCCGGCCATGGGCACCCGCCGGTCTTTCGCCACCGGGCGGGAAGTGAGGACGATGTCGCAGACCTGAGAGACGATGCGGGCATCGTCGTCGAACGACTCGTAAAAGTCCCCCAGGCGAAACAGGAGGATGGCGTCGGGATAGCGCCGCTTGATGCGTAAATACTGGTGGCGCAACGGTGTATCCAAAGAGTCCTCCTTACATTCCTGAACCGAACCCGTTTCCTATTATAGCCCCGATGGAGGCGAAGGGCAAATAGACTGTTTTGCAGAATTGTCCCTCGTCGTGTACAATATTCGGCGCAACATTTTGCCCATCGGCACCGGGATACCGCCGTAGATCGACGAAAAACCATCCCGGTTTGTAGAAGTAGGATGTTCCAGCGTTCGACGATGCTTGCAGATGCTGCCGATTTTCTCCCGGAGGACCGAATGGCCGAAGACTTTGAGCCCGAAATCCTCGGCTTCTGCTGCCATTACTGCGCCTATGCCGCGGCCGACCTGGCCGGAGCGATGCGCCTTTCCTACCCTCCCAGTGTCAAGGTCATCGAACTGCCCTGCTCCGGTCGAATCGATATCCTGCACATCCTGCACGCCTTTGAACGGGGCGTCGACGGTGTCTTTGTGGCCGGCTGACTGGAAGGAACCTGCCATTACCTGGAAGGTAATCTGCGGGCCAAAAAACGGGTTGCCTATGCCCGAAAAATTCTGGAGGAAATCGGGCTTGAAGGGGACCGCCTGGCCTTCTACAACCTTTCCTCGGCCGAAGGGCCTCGCTTTGCCCAGATTGCTACCGAGGTGACCGAACGTGTCCGGGCCCTGGGGCCCAACCCCTTGCGCAGAAGGACGACCGGGTAGGTCGGGTTGTCCACTCGACCTGCGGCGGTCGGGCTGGAACCCAACAGGAGAAAAGCGCATGGACCTGGCTGCCTACCGGAGCGAATTTCCCATTGCCCGAACGTGGGCCTACCTGAACCATGCCGCCGTGGCCCCGCTGCCGAGGCGGGTGGTACGGGCGATGAAGCGCTTCCTCCAGGACCGGCAAAAGGGGGAACTGGGGCTGAAGGTCTGGCCGCCGCCGGTGATGGCCGAGACCCGGGCGCTGGCGGCCCGCCTTCTGAACGCATCCCCCGAGGAGATTGCCTTTGTGGGCTCTACGAGCGACGGGTTGAACCTGGCCGCGCAGACCCTGCCCATCGGCCCCGGCGACAACGTGATCCTCTGCGATATGGAGTTCCCGGCCAACGTTTACCCCTGGCTCAACCTGCGGAAGCGGGGGGTAGAGGTACGCATCGTCCCCCACGACGGGGGCGGCCTGACCCCGGAGCGGCTGGCCGAGTACCTGGACGGGCGCACCCGTGTGGTCACGGTGAGTTCGGTGCAATTCCTCTCCGGCTTTCGGGCCGACCTTGCTGCCCTGGCCCGTCTGGCCCACGAGGCCGGCGCCGCCCTGGTGGTGGACGCCATCCAGTCGCTGGGGGTCATCCCGATGGACGTGCGCGCCGCCGGGGTGGACATCCTGGCCGCCAACGGAGCCAAGTGGCTCCTGTCCCCCATCGGCATTACCATTCTCTATGTACGCCGGGAGTGGATCGAGCGCCTTCATCCCATTTATGCCTACTACCGCGCCGTTCCCTCGCCGGAGCCTTACCTGCGCTATGACTGGACCCTGCGCTCCGATGCCCGACGCTTCGAGCCTTCCAGCCCCAATGTGGACGGCATCTACGGCCTGCACGCCGCCCTTTCTCTCCTCCTGGAGGTCGGCATCGAGTGCATCCAGGCCCAGGTGCTCGACCTGACCGACCGGTTGCTGGCCGGCCTGGAAGCGCTGGGGCTGGAGGTCCTCACCCCTCGGGAGCGCAAGCGGCGGGCCGGCATCGTCTCCTTCCGCACGGCCGACGTGGAGCGGGACTATCGCCGGCTGAAGAGGGCACGGGTACTCGTCTCCCTGCGCGAGGGCTACCTGCGCGTCTCCCCCCATTTCTACAACCTGCCGGGCGAGATCGACCGCCTGCTGGAGGTGCTGGGGTGAGGGGTGGGAAGGGCAAAAGGGAGATGGTCGTTTTCGCAGCGCAGATGGCCGCCTGATGCCGGGCTGGGTCAAAGACCCGGACCATTTAGCCCCAGGGCAAAACGCGGAGTTGACGGGACACTGCCGAGGTGGTAAAATTCAATCACTGAACTTCAATCGTTGAATATTTGAGGCGGCCGATGTCCGAAGTCGAGCGGGAACTGCGCATCCTGGAGGCGTTGGAGGCGAACCCTGAACTCACCCAGGCCGGCCTGGCGGCGCAGTTGGGCTTGGCCGTAGGAAGCGTCAACTGGTATTTGAAGCGGCTGATCCGCAAGGGCTACATCAAGGCCACCCGCCTGCAGCGCCGCCGACTCAAATACTTGGTCACCCCCAGGGGGATGGCGCTCAAGGGCCGGCTGATCGTGCAGTATATGAAAGCCTCGCTGCGGGTCTACCGCGAACTGCGCCGGGCGGCTGCCGAGGTACTGGGCCGGCTGCGCCAGGCCGGCTATACGGCGGTCCGCGTGGCCGGCCAAAGTGAGGCGATGGAAATCTTTCGCCTGACCTGTCTGGAGATGGGGATGCGCGTGGTAAAGAACTCCAACCCGGCCCTTCCCACCGTGCGGGCGGAGGGGATGCGGTTTGTGGTAGAATGGCCTGCTGGCCATCCCTCGGACTTGTCCAGGTGAACGAGGACCCCATGGCCCAGGATGAGGAAACGGTGCGAAACAGCTCTGCGGCTCCTGCCAGCGCTGGGGGCGCTTTTGCCGGCGATGTGCTCAAGTTGGCCGGCGGAACTACCGTTGCCCAAGCCATTACCCTGCTGACCGCGCCGATCCTGTCCCGGCTTTTTGCTCCTGCTGCCTTTGGCACTCTGAACGTCTTTACCTCGATGGTTGGCATTGTCAGTGTAATCGTCTGCCTGCGTTATGAACAGGCCATTATGCTGCCCAAAGATGACGAGGAGGCCGTCAACGTCTTGGCGGTAAGCGCCGCTATGGCCTTCATCGTCAGCGGGATCGCCGCCGCTGTGGTACTGGTAGCAGGAAAGCCCATCGTGATACTCCTCAGGGTGCCCAAGTTGGCCCCCTTCCTGTGGCTGGTCCCCCTGGCCCTACTGATCCAAGGGATTTTCCAGGTAGTGAACTTGTGGAATTCGCGTATGCGGCGTTTTGGCCGGCTGTCCATCGCCCGCATCTCCGCTTCGGCCACGACCAGCGCCGTTCCCATGGCCCTGGCAGCGCTACAGCAGACCGGGCCGGGGGCGCTGATCGGCTCCTGGATAGGTGGAACGGCGGTCTTTGCCGGGACGCTGGCCGGCCGGGTCTGGGGAGACCTGCGCCGTTTCCTGGGCGCCATACGCTTGCGGCGGATGATGGAGTCCATGAAACGCTACCGCAAGTTCCCCCTGATCGACTCCTGGGGGATCCTGATTAACACCCTCTCCTGGCAGTTGCCGGCGCTGATGCTTTCGGCCTTTTTCTCCCAGGAAACGGTGGGCTACTACGGGCAAACCAGCCGGATCATCCTGTTGCCGTTGACCCTTGTCGGCAGTGCCATCACCCAGGTCTTTTTCCAGCGGGCTTCCGAATTGCGCCACAGGCCTGATGAATTGTCGCACACCACCCAAATGGTTTTCCGGCGGCTGGTGGCATTGGGGTTGTTCCCCGCGGTGATGCTTACCATTGGCGGTCGGGAGCTCTTCATCGTGGTTCTTGGAGGCAACTGGGCTGAGGCCGGCCTCTATGCGCAGGTACTGGGGCTGTGGATATTCTTCCTGGTCATCTCCTCACCGCTGAGTAACCTTTTTGCCGTACTGGAGCGGCAGGAACTGGCCCTCCTCGTCCATGTCGCCATCCTGCTGACCCGGGTCACCGCCCTGACGGTCGGCGGCGTGCTACAGAACATCTATCTGGCTCTGGGCATCTGGACCGGCACCGGGGTAGTGGTGTACGGTGGGCTGGCGATTTGGAATATGCGGCTGGCCGGGGTGCCGTTGCGCGCAGCCGGCCGCATCCTGTGGCAATATGGGCTATTCTTACTCCCGGCTATGCTCATCATCCTCCCGGTCAAGTTGTGGTTCGCCAACCTGCTATGGCCGGTACCGCTGGCGGTGGTCCTGTTGCTGGTAGGCTATTATGTGCTGGTGTTGCGCCGCGACCCTGCCCTGTACCGTTACTTGCTTGCGATTGTGGACTGGCGGAGGAACGGACAGAAGCCAGCAGCGACACCCTGAGATCCTGGTACAAGCCGGCAACCTCGCACCAGCATCTTGGGACAAGTGCCGGGAATCTGGACGTGTAAACCTGGGGAAACAAGATTCAAGGTGGGCGCCCCATGAGCCTGTGCCGCGAACGTGCTTTCTATGAGACCGTAGACTACTGGGATCCCAAGCGCTACGGCGACGCGGACGCCGGGCGAGTTCGCCTGGCGCTGGAGTGGCTCCCGGCCAACGCCGCTTCGGTGCTCGACCTGGGCTGTGGGAACGGTATCTTTGCCAACCGCGTTACCGGCCGACGGGTGACCGGCCTGGACCGCAGCCTGGCGGCACTGCGCCACGTGCGGGTCCCGTGCTGTCAGGCGGACGCTGTGGCCCTGCCGTTTGGCGATGGCTCCTTCGATGCTGTCGTTTCGATGGAGATGCTTGAGCACCTACCGGATCCGTCCTACGAACCGGCGCTGGCAGAGATGGCCCGTGTAGCCCGATGCTATCTGCTCATTACGGTACCCTACTGCGAAGACCGCGCTGTTGCCCAGGTCATCTGCCCGTCATGCGGCTGTCGTTTTCATCCTTACTGGCATATGCGCAGCTACGACCGGGGCACGTTGGAGCGGCTCTTCTCGGCCAACGGTTCGTTCCGTCTGCTGCGGGCCGAGGGAATCGTGCCCCGGCAGGTCCTGCGCTTTCCCCGGCTGCGCCTGGCCCTGGCCCGGCTTCTGGGGCATAGGGGTGCCTATCCTTGGTTCGCCATCTGCCCGCAGTGCGGATACCGGCGTGATCGGGCCGGACGGGAGGAAAGGTCGTCCACCATCGGAAGCAGCCACGACACCCGACTGCGCCGGTTTTGGCCGAAAGAACAGACCTATGTGTGGTGGATGGCGCTGTACGAGAGACACCATAAATAAAATGTGAGAGGTTCCAGGAGGTCCGAGTTGAGCACGCTACAGGGCAAACAGGTTCTGGTTACCGGGGCCGGCGGGTTTATCGGCAGCCACTTGAGCGAACGGTTGGTGGAATTGGGGGCTCGCGTGCGGGCTTTTGTCCGTTACAACTCGCGCAACGACCGCGGGCTGCTGGAACTCGTGCCGCCGGAGACGCTGGCGCAGATGGAAGTGCTCCCTGGCGACCTGCGTGACCCGCACGCCGTGAAGCAGGCCTGTCAGGGAGTGGAGATCGTTTTTCACCTGGGGGCATTGATCTCCATCCCGTACTCCTACCGCAACCCGCGCGAGGTCGTGGAGACCAACGTGCTGGGCACGCTCAACGTCCTGATGGCCGCGCGGCAGACCGGTGTGGGCCGAGTTATCCATACCTCCACCAGCGAAGTCTATGGCACGGCGCGCTACACCCCGATAGACGAAAACCATCCCTGGCAGGGCCAATCGCCCTACTCGGCCAGCAAGATCGCGGCCGACCGTCTGGCCGAGAGTTTCTACCGCTCCTTTGACCTGCCGGTGTGCATCCTCCGCCCGTTCAACACCTACGGCCCACGGCAGTCGGCCCGCGCGGTGATCCCGACCATAATTGTCCAGGCTCTCACCGCGGACGAGGTTCGCCTGGGCGATCTCACTCCCAGGCGCGACCTGACCTATGTCGCCGACACGGTCCAGGGGTTCATTCGCATGGCCCAAGCCGGCGACGAGGTCCTGGGCGAGGAAATCAACCTGGGGACCGATACCGAAGTCAGCATCGGCGAACTGGCCCAGACCATCTTCCGGGTGCTGGGCAAGACCCCGCGCATCGTTACCGATCCGGCACGGTTGCGGCCGGCCAAGAGCGAGGTCTACCGGCTGTGGGCCGATAACCGCAAAGCCAGGGAGATTCTCGGATGGTCCCCCCAGATATCGCTGGAGGAGGGGCTGCGCCGGACCATCGCCTGGATCGAAATGCACCTGGAGTACTATCGCCCGCGGGAGTATCAGGTATGAAAGCGGTCATCCTGGCCGGAGGCAAAGGCACACGTCTGGCTCCCTACACCGTAGTCTTTCCCAAGCCGCTCATGCCGCTGGGGGACACGCCGATCCTGGAAGTGGTGATCCGCCAGTTGCGGCGACACGGCTTCGATGACGTCATCATGGCCGTCGGGCACCTGGCCGAGTTGATCATGGCCTATTTCAACGACGGCCGCCGCTTTGGGGTACGTATTTCTTATTCCAAGGAAGAAACCCCGCTGGGCACGGCCGGCCCACTGGCGCTGATCCCCGGTTTGGATGAAACGTTCCTGGTCATGAACGGCGATGTACTGACCACGCTCGACTACAGCGAACTGGTGCGTTATCATCACCAGAGTGGGGCCATTGCCACCATTGCCATGCATGAGCGCGCCGTGCGCATCGATCTGGGGGTGATCGAGAGCGACGAAACCAACCGGGTCATCGGCTACATCGAAAAGCCCACCTACCAGTATCGGGTCAGCATGGGCATCTACGTCTTTGACCCGCGGGTACTGCGCTACATTCCGCGCGGCGAGCGGCTCGATTTCCCCGACCTGGTCCTCAAGTTGCTCGCGGCCGGCGAACGGGTGATGGGTTACCCTTACGATGGGTACTGGCTGGACATCGGCCGTGCCGACGATTATGCCCAGGCGGCGGAGGAGTTTGCCCGCCTGCGCAGTCAGTTCTTGTCGGGAGAGTAGACATGGTCTGGCAGGTTCCCCTTTCGGACATTGACCTGGGTGAGGAAGAAGTAACTGCGGTAGAGCAGGTCCTACGCTCGCGCCGGTTCTCCATGGGAGAGGCGACGGGGCGTTGCGAGCAGGCCATGGCCGCGTATCTGAAAGTGCGGTACGCCTTTGCCGTATCCAAGCGGACGCGGTATGGGAGACCATGAGGAAGTAGCACATGCGCCGGGTGCTGGTCATTGCCTTTTACTTTCCACCGCAGGGAGGCGCGGGCGTGCAAAGGACGCTCAAGTTCGTCAAGTACCTGCCCGAATTCGGCTGGCAGCCGATCGTGCTTACGGTGACGGGATCGGATTCGACGCTACGCGATGAATCGCTGGCAAGAGAGGTCCCGTCCACGGTTTCCGTGCACCGTACTCCCGCCTTGCTGCTACCACGCCTTGTGCCGTGGCGCGTGCGCCGCTGGCTCACGCGCTGGTTGCTCGTGGTGGACGAGCAGGTCGGCTGGCTGCCTTTTGCCGTTGCCCGGGGAAAGTGCCTCATCCAGGAGACAGGCATCGCGGTCATCTACACCACTTCGGCTCCCTACACCGATCACCTCATCGGACTATGGCTGAAGCGGGCGACGGGGCGGCCCTGGGTGGCCGACCTGCGTGACCCCTGGGTAGACAACCCGGCGTTGGCCTTCGCCTCGCCATTTCACCGGCGTTGGGTGGAGCGGTTGGAGCGGCAGACTTTTCTTGAGGCCGACCGGGTCGTTGTCAACACCGCGACGGCGCTTGACTTTTACCGGCGCAAGTACCCTGGGCTGGAGGGCGGGCGGTTGCTGGCCATCCCTAACGGCTATGACCCGGACGACTTGGCAGATGTGGCCCCGGCACCGCTCGACCGTACACGCTTCCAGATCGTCCACGTGGGTTCGCTCTATGGGCAGATGCGCACGGCGCGGCCTTTTCTTCAGGCCCTGCGCAACCTGATGGAGGCCAGGACGTTGCCACGGCAGCGAGTGCAAGTCTCTTTCGTCGGCAACGTCGGCCACGAGGTGGCTGCGTTGGTACAGGAATACGCCTTGGACGACGTGGTTCGCCTGATCGGCTATGTGCCGCACCGCGAGAGCATCGCCTACCTGCTCGCGGCCGACCTGCTCCTGCTGATCCCGACCAGTGGGCCGGGGAGCGAAGTCTTTATTCCAGCCAAGGCCTTTGAGTATCTGGCCGTGGGCCGACCGATCCTGACTCTGGCGACGCCGGGGGCCGCGGCCGACCTGATCGCCGAGGCGCACGCCGGGCCGGTGGTGGATCCCAACGATGTCCTGGCCATTGCCGCGCACCTGGCCGCCCTCTACAACCGCTGGCAGCAAGGCGATTTGGCAGGAACAACGGACCCGCAGGTCGTGGCGCGCCATGATCGCCGCGTCCTGGCCGGACGGCTGGCGGCCGTGCTGGATGAGGCAGGGACACGAGGATGAGCACCGGGCGTGTTGCACTGGTAACCGGTGTGGCAGGCTTTTGCGGCCGCCATCTCGCGGCCCATCTCCTGAACTCGGGTTACGAGGTTGCCGGCTTTGACCGGCAGAGTGGCCCCCTCGCCGGAGTCCCGGTGTACGAAGGGGATATCTGCGACAGCGAGCGATTGGCCGCGCTGCTGACCGCGCTGCGGCCGCAGGTAATCTTTCACCTCGCTGCGTTGACGGATCCGCGCCTGGACTATCAGGAACTCCATCGCGTCAACGCTCTGGGTACGCTCGCGTTGCTGGAGGCCGTCCACCAGGTCTGTCCGGAGGCTACGGTCCTGATTGCCAGCACGAGCGCCGTCTACGGACGTGCACCGGAGGATGCGCTGCCCATCGGCGAGGAAGAGCCGTTCCGGCCCGTCAATTTGTACGCCGTGAGCAAGATCGTCCAGGAGATGATAGCCTACCAGTACTTTGCGGCATACGGCATTCGCGTCATCCGCTCCCGGGCCTTCAATCTGACAGGCCCAGGAGAGAGTCCCCGCTTTGTTGCTTCGGCCTTTGCACAGCAGATCGCCGAGATCGAGGCCGGTCAACGTGCCCCGGTGCTCTTTGTGGGAAATCTGGACACGGTGCGCGATTTCACCGATGTGCGAGACGCGATGAGAGCTTACCGCTTGCTTGTGGAGAGGGGTGCGGCCGGGGCGGTGTATAACGTCTGCTCGGAACAGGGCACACCCATTCGACGGCTGCTCCAGATCCTGCTTGGCCTGAGCCGTCGGGACGGCATAGCCGTGCGCACGGACCCGGCCCGCTTCCAGGTGGCCGATACCCCGGCCCAGATCGGCAGCGCGGCACAGATCCGTGCCCTTACCGGGTGGTCTGCCGCCATCCCCCTCGAGGAGACCCTGCGCGATGTACTGGATGACTGGAGAAGGCGGGTTCGAGAGGAAACCTAGAGAGAGACTGGCAGCTTCTGTCTCCGCCATCTGGCTGGACATCGGCCGACCAGGCGATTGCGAGCACGCTGTGGCCGAGTTCGAGGCGCACCGCGCCGAATTCCTGCCGGAGGAGTGAACTGTGCGCCTCTGCTTCATCGCCAATCCGGAGAGCATCCACACCCGGCGCTGGGTGCGCTACTTTGCCGAGCGCGGGCATGAGATCCACCTCATCGGCGAGCATCCGACGCATTACGCCCCGCCGCCTGGGGTGACGCTGCACGACATGACCCGGCATGTGAACGTGCGCAAGGTGCGTTACCTTGTCTGGGCACTCGCCGTGCGCCGGCTGGTTCGGATGATCCGCCCCGACCTCCTGCACGCCCACCAGGTGGCCAGCGCGGGATGGCTGGGGGCGGCGGCCGGCTGGCATCCCTTTCTCGTGACGGCCTGGGGCTCGGACCTGCTGCTTGCGACGCGACGCTCTCGCGTGCAGTGGGCGCTGGCGCGCCGGGTGCTAAGGCGTGCCGACTATGTGACCTGTGTTTCCGGCGAACTGGCCCGCCGTGCCCAAGCGCTAGGCGCACCTCCAGAGCACGTGGAAGTAGTGGCGTGGGGGGTGGATCTGGACTGTTTTCACCCAGCTCCTGCAGACCAAGGCCTGCGTGCCCGGCTCGGATTGGGGGAAGAGCCGCTCGTTATCTCCCTGCGCCCGGTGCGTGCGGTCTATCGCCCCCTCGATGTGGCAGAGGCGATCCCTCTGGTGCTCAAGTGCGTCCCCGAGGCCCGCTTTGTCGTGCGCACCTATGCTCCCGATCCCGGCTTGCTTGCCCGCTTTCAGAGAGTTGTGCAGGAAAGCGGTTGCGCGGAAGCCGTTCGCTATGTGGGCGAACTTCCGGACGACCGGGCCATCGCGGACCTGTATCGTCTGAGCACCGTGGCGCTTTCCGTGCCCTTTAGCGACGCCGTCCCGCAGTCGGTGCTTGAGGCGATGGCCTGTGGAGTAGTGCCGGTCGTGAGCGACCTTCCCTCGGTACGAGAATGGGTAGGTCACGAAAAGCAAGGGCTGGTCGTCCCTGTCGGCGATGTAGCTGCCATCGCGGATGCCGTGGTCCGATTGCTCACGGAGAGCACACTCCATGCGCGGCTGCGCGTCGCTTCTCTGTCGCTGGTGCACAACCGGGCCGATGCCCGGGTGGGCATGAGACACCACGAGGAGATCTACCGGCTCCTTGTGGAAGCCCGGCGAGTCTCCACCTCTGGGACGCTTGGACCATGAGTTCGGCCGAGCAAAGCCAATGGATCGGGTCATGGGTACACGGATCGCCGTCTTGACCTCCGTCCACTCCCCCTTCGACGGGCGCATCTTCCATCGGGAGTGCCGGGCGCTGGCCGCGGCCGGGTATGAGGTCACGCTTCTGGCCCCGGCCGACTTTTCCCGGCTGGAGCGCGATGGGGTTAAGGTGGTAGGCGTACCCAGACCCGCCCGACGGCTGGGCCGGATGCGCGTCTGGTGGCATCTATTTTGCCGAGCCCTCCGCCTGCGGCCCCAGGTCATTCACCTCCACGACCCCGAACTCCTGCTCCTCGTGCCCCTCT
>DAOUAK010000063.1:0-14436 GCA_034433695.1 Chloroflexia bacterium | reverse complement strand
AGCCTGCTTTCGACATAGACCAGATGTTCGAGCTGGTCGTACTTTAACAATCGAGCCACATGGTGTATACTCTGCCTCAAGCACACAGGTAAGGAGGTAGAGCGATGGATCCCATTCAGGCTGAACAGTTGGGTCAGGCCATCGTGGCCTTGCGTCCGCGCCAGATGGGCGCCTTGCCCCTGCTCTATCCCATCCTGGAAGCCCTGGACGTGCGCCAGACGGTCAATGAGCTGGTGCCCACGGAGGCAGACATCGATCTGGGGCGGGTTGTCCTCTTGCTAACCCTCAATCGCCTCCTGGCTCCTCAGCCGCTGTATCAGGTGCAGGACTGGTTGGCCGAGACGGTCCTGCCGGAGGTGCTGGGCATCACCCCACAGCAGGCCTATGACAATCGGTTGGGGCGGGCCTTGGACCGCCTCTACCCCCACCTGGGTGAGCTGTGGGCCAGGCTGGCCGGTCGGGCCGTCCAGGTTTACGAGTTGGACCTGAATGTCCTGCATTGGGACGTCACTTCCATTTACTTTGAAGGGGCCTACGAGGACAGCGAACTGGCCGCCTATGGCTACAGCCGGGACCACCGCCCCGACACCAAGCAGGTGAACCTGGAGGTGGATGTCACCCACGACGGCTACGTGCCGGTGTTGTACCAGGTGCTGCCGGGCAACACGGCCGACATCACCCGCCCCTTGCCCCACCTGCGGGCCCTGTTGCGCTTCCTGGCCCGGCCCGAACTGGCCGAACGGCGGCTGCGTCCCATCCTGGTCAGTGACTGCAAGATGGTCACCCCCGAAGCGGTGTTGGCCTGTCATCGCCACGGCCTGTTCTACCTGGGGCCTTTGCCCAACGGCACGGCCACCGAGGCGGTGTTGCGCAGCGTCTCGGCGCAGGAACTGGCCGCCCATCCCCTGGCCTATCGTCCGCAGCGGGTCAGGGCCGAGGACCCGAACTTCGTCCCCTACCAGGGGGTCTGGCGCCCCTTCACCTTTGAACACCAAGGGGAACGGGTCACCGACCGGGTGCTGGTGGTGTGGAGCGCTGGCAAACAGCGCTTGGACGAGCGGAAACGCAAGCTCTACCTCAAGCGGTTTCTGAACAACCTGGCCGACATCCAGAAGAAGCTCAACACCCGCCGCTACAAGCAACGGGCCTATGTGGAAGGGCGTCTGGCCAAGGTGGGGGAGGGCAATCCGGCCCAGAACCTGGTTGATGTAGAATTGGCAGGCGCAGACGGCCAACTGCAACTCACCTTCCACATCAACCGGGAGCGCCTGGCGGCGGCCCAAGCCCTGGATGGCCGCTATGCCATTGCCACCAACGCCGCTCACCTGGAAGCCAACCAGGCCCTGACCCTGTTCAAGGGTCAGGACGGGGTAGAGAGGCGCATAGGCGACGTCAAGGGTCCGCTGGTGGTGCATCCGCTCTTTGTGCGCAGCGATCGCCGGATCGAGGGCCTGGTGTTCATCACCCTGTTGGCGCTCCTGGTGCGAGCCATCCTGGAGCGAGCCTGCCGTCAGCGAGGGTTGGCGCTGAGTGGGGGGCGTCTCTGGCGCGGGTTTGCCACCTTGCAGGCGGTGGATGTAGTGTGGAGCGATGGCAGCCGCCAGCGCCGGGCAGCAGAGATGAGCCCTTTCCAGGCCCAAGTCCTTGATACGCTAGGGTGGCCGCCCCCTGAGCGCTATGCTCGCCTGATCCCTCTGGAGCGCTGACGCCCGTCCGAGGCGGCTCGTCACCCCGCCGGTCAGGGCTTGATCCGGGGGCGGCGCCGTGCGTCGCTGGTGGTCGAAGGATCAAGAGGCAGCCGGTGGGTTGGCCTCGATGAGCCTGATCGGATGCCGGTCGTCCCCATGACCGCTGCGGGTGAACCACCTGGGGCCGTGCCCTGGGCATCTGCAGTGGCATGGCCAGGCGTCCCGGCGTCAGCCATGTCTCATATGTGCTCCCTTGGGCCCGAATGGGTGGCTCGATTGTTAAGGTGCAAACGCCACCGGTTCAGGGATCGATTTCGTGTTGCCTGAACCCGGAATTGACTGTCGAAAACAGGCTAAGTCGAGTCAGTTGAGTATTGGTTCTCGTACCCCTCGGGTCTCGATTGTGATGGCGGTCTATAATGCGGCTCCCTACCTTGAAGAGACCCTGGAGAGCATCCTGGCCCAGACCTATTCCGACTTTGAACTCATCATCGTGGACGATGGCTCCACGGACGAAACACCCCAGATTCTGGATCGGTACGGCGATCCCCGCATCGTGCGATTGCGCAATGAAACGAACCTGGGCGTCGCTCGAGCCCGTAATCGAGGCGGAGCCATCGTGCGTGGGGAATATGTCGCCGTTCATGACGCAGATGACCTCTCTTCTCCGGATCGGCTCGAGAAGCAGGTCGCTTTTTTGGACACACATCCTGAAATCGGCCTGGTTGGCTCCCAGGGAGTCCTTCTAACCGAGGGCGGGAAGTATCCTTTGGTAGTGCCATTGCACAATGAGGAAATCCAGGCGTTGCTGCTTGGGGAAAATTGTCTACTCCATAGCTCTTTGATGATCCGGAAGTGGCTCATGGATGAGATCGGAGGGTATGATGAGGGCTACGTGGCTGCAGAGGACTACGATCTGGTATTGCGTATCGCGGAGCGCACCAGGGTCGCCAACCTTCCTGATCCCCTTTATTTCAAGCGAGGTGTGTCCGGCTCCATCACCTACAGCGCTCGAGGGCTGTGGCAACAGCGATGCGTCTTGAGAGCCGTCGAAGCCGCACTGCAACGACGCTGTAGATGGGGTAAAGTGGCGGTACCGCACCGCAACTATGCGCTCACTTGCCTGGTAGCGGCGTGCGCCGAGGCTGCGTTTGGCGAGGCCGCTCTGGTCACGCGATGCATAGAGAGGGCCCTAGAGGTGGATCCCTCATTTGCCGGGCGGCCAGAGGCTGCCCAGAGGTTAGCAGAGTACGCTTTAGGATACGCCCTGCAAGCAGGGGCCGCCAGAAGCACGAACGAGATTGTCGCAGGAGTCTTTGCCCATTGGCCGGCCATTGCCCCACCGGCCATCCTGGTACGGCGCACCGGGGCTTTAATTTCGGCGAGTCGAGCCTTCTTGGCCTACCGCAGCGGTCGCTGGAAAGAGGCGCTCACCGCAGCAGCGCACGGCTTTGTGCTTTGGCCTACCCGCGCCGGCAATCGGGGGCTTTTATCCGTTGCAGGTCTCTCTGCTGTTCACCTGTTGCGAGGCTGGCTGCGAAAAATACGCACAAGGTGAATGGCCAACAACTGCTGGCCGGTGGGGGATAGCAACGTGATGGACGGACGAGAACTTAGAGAGCGCGTGCTAGACTGGATGCGACAGTGTCAAAGGGGGAATCCGGAGGGCACGGGTTATGCCATCAGTGCGATTGCGCCCGATCCGACGATCATGTCGCTTTGCTTTGCAGTTCTGATAACCGAACTGTATGATGCGCTCCCTGGCGGCGATCAGCGGGACCAGTGGTGTCACACCCTTATCTCGGTTCAGGATCCAGAAACAGGGCTATTCATCGATCCCCTTCTTCATCCAGGGGATCTCAGGGCAGGGAACCCAGGGAGGGGTTACCTGGTTCACCAGACTACCTACTTTGCGCTGAATGCGTTGGACGCCCTGGACGCAAGGCCGGTGTACCCGTTACGCTACGCGGACCCTTACTGTGATCCCGCTTTCCTTAAGAGCTGGCTTGAGGGGCTAGATTGGTCTAATCCCTGGCGGGAAAGCAATTGGGTGATGTTTATTGCAGCGTCCCTCTATGTGAAGTGGCAGTGGGAAGACAATCACGCTGCACGGGTCGCCCTGGGCTTTTTGCTGGATTGGCTGGATGCTCATCAGGACCCGGAGACGGGCTTCTGGGGAACGCGCCAGGGGGCATCGCTCCTGCATGCGATGGCTGGAGGATATCATTTCTTGCCCTTCTACTTCTGTCTTGGCCGCCCTATCCACCACCCAGAGCGAATGATCGAAAGCACACTTTCGTTGCAGCAACCGGACGGCCTTTTCCACCCTCAAGGTGGAGGTGACGCTTGTCTGGACGTAGATGCCGTGGGCATTTTGGTCCAGTGCAGTCTAGTGACACCGCATCACGGCGCCGCGGTGCAAACCGCGTTGGAACGGACCTTCCATGGGCTCCTGAGCAACCGAAGTGAAGACGGCGGCTTCTGCAGGGCACGCCTCCGGCCGCTGCCACCGAAGAGTTGGAAACGCCGCGTAGGTGAAACGTTCGGTCTCGACCGTCTCCTGCGCAAGCCATATCGGCCTCCTTGCCAGATTATGTACTATGAGGGCTGGACCAAGATGCCCTTTGACGTTCGTCAGAGCGACCTCTGGTCTACCTGGTTCCGCTCGTTCGGCCTTGGCGTAATCGGCACTGTATGCGCGGACACCCTTTTTGCCAACGTCAACTGGCAATTCCGCCGGATTCCAGGAGTTGGGTGGCATGATGTGGGGCTCATCCGAGCGCAATCGAGACACTAGCAGGAGTGGAATGGATATTGTGCCGAAAAACATCATGACACTTCATTACCCTGGACGAGTGGCCATATAGGCCGCTTCGTGCGACGAAGTGAACATGGGTCGTAGCGACATGGCCTCTGGACCAAACTACAAACACTCACTCGCGTATTCTACCTTGGCGAGAGAAAGCCACGCCAGGGACTCACCCGATTACCAAACCTTACCACCAAACCATCAACCCCGGACACCGTTCACGACTTTCAAGGTTCTGCTGAGGTAAACTTGTGTGCGGCATCGCCGGTAAACTGTCGTTCACAGGCCCAGTAGACCGGGCACAAATTCAGCGAATGTGCACTTTGTCATTCCACCGTGGGCCGGATGAAGAGGGTATCTACCTGAACGGCCAGGTCGGATTGGGTACACGTCGCCTCAGCGTCATTGACGTGGAAGGTGGCCACCAGCCCCTGGCGAATGAGGACGGAACGATCTGGATCACCTACAACGGAGAAGTCTACAACTTTGCCGAACTCCGTTCTCTCCTGGAAGCCAGGGGCCACCGTTTTGCCACCCGTACCGACACAGAGGTCATTGTCCATTTGTACGAAGAGGAAGGGCCTCGCTGTGTCGAGAGGCTCAACGGGATGTTTGCCTTCGCCCTCTGGGACACCCGGTCCAGAACGCTGCTGCTGGCCCGCGACCGTTTGGGGCAAAAGCCGCTTCACTACGCCATCACCCCTTCTGGGTTGGTCTTTGCCTCAGAGATTGCCCCGATCCTGCAGGATCCTGACATCGAGCGTCGCGTCAACCTCACAGCCCTCCTCCAGTACCTTCGGATCGGCTACGTGCCATCACCTCAGACAATGTTTGAAGGGATCAAAAAGCTCCCACCAGCCCACCTCTTGATCTGGCACAACGGCCAGGTGCGGTTGGAACGCTACTGGGACGTGGGTCTGGACAAACTCGCTCTTTCGGAGGAGGAGTGGCTTGAGCACATCCGATTCCTTCTCCAGGATGCCATCCGCATCCGTTTGGTCAGTGACGTACCTTTAGGAGCACTGCTCTCAGGAGGGCTGGATTCGAGTATCATTGTCGGACTTATGAGCCAATTTCTAGATCAACCGGTCAAAACCTTCTCCATCGGCTTTGAAGAACAAGGGTACAACGAACTCCCCTTTGCCCGTCTGGTTGCCCAACATTTCGGCACAGAGCATCACGAAGAGATTATCCGACCGGAAGCGGCTCATGTTCTTCCTCTACTGGTACGTCATTATGGCGAGCCGTTCGGCGATGAGTCGTGCATTCCGACGTACTATCTATGCCGTATGGCTCGAAAGCACGTCACGGTCGCTCTGAGCGGCGATGGGGGTGACGAAAACTTTGGCGGATACCCGCGCATTGCTCGATACCTGGCCTTCAGCGCGGTGCATTCCCTCCGTGGCCTACTCGCGACAGAAGTCAAATCTATCCTTGTCAACAACAATCCGCTTGCCGCTATGCTCAACATGGGGCGCTGGCGGGCATTTGGAGGCGAACTGATTTACCGCTTGCGGGAAATTCTGTCCCCTATGGACCGCTATGCCCTCAACTGGATTGTCTGGAAAGACGGGGCAGAGAGTATTCTCTCGCCCGATCTGGGAGTAACCATATACTCCCAACAGGCGCTGCTCCCCTTCCAGGCTGTATGGAAACGAACACGTGGGCGACCGCAAGTCGATCGGCTCCTTTACCTCGACCTGATGACCTATCTGCCCGACGGCCTCCAGGTGAAAATCGACATCGCCAGCATGGCCAACTCGCTGGAGGTTCGCGCCCCTTTCCTGGACTACCGCCTGGTCGAGTTGGCCGCGGCCATACCCGCTCACCTCAAGATTGACCGGGAGCGCACCAAAATCCTTCTCCGGCGGCTTGCTCGTCCGCTATTACCGGCAGAAATCTGCGAGCGGAGCAAACAGGGGTTCTCCCCGCCATTGGAACGCTGGCTGGCTGGCGATCTGAAACCGATGGTTATAGACCTGCTTTTGGACACTACGGCGCAGCAACGGGGTTTTTTCCATCCGCCAACGGTGGAGTACATGGTCAAAGCACACATAGCGGGGAAAAAGAACTTCTGCCGCAATATCTGGCTCCTACTCAATTTTGAACTATGGTGCCGAAATTTCTTGGATGGGAACCCCCCAGAGGTCTGCCTGGAATGACGATGTGATCAGAAGCCTGCGGAAGCGTATGCAGTAGTTTGCACGGCGGTGAAGCGCATGCCCAAAGTCAGCATTTTACTGGCCGTATACAACGGTGCGCGCTATCTGAGTGAAGCGATAGAAAGCATCCTGGCCCAGACCTTTGCCGATTGGGAATTCATCATCATTGACGATGCCTCCAAAGACGCCACCCCAGAGGTATTGAACAGGTACACTGATCCGCGTATTGTTCGGCTACATAATGACAAGAACCTGGGATTGGCTAGGTCGTTAAACCGGGGGCTATCTCTGGCACGCGGTGAGTATATTGCTCGACAGGACGCCGACGATGTTTCACTGCCCCAGCGGCTGGCCCAGCAAGTTGCCTATCTGGAAGTAGAACCGCGAACTGGATTGGTGGGCACTACAGCAATCTGGACAAACGAGGCAGGAGAAACATCGGAGATCTGGCAGCAGCCAATAAACAATGCTCAAATCCAGGAGCGACTTCTCCAATACTGTTGCTTCATGCATGGTTCAGTGATGATGCGGCGCCAGGCGCTGACCGAAGTCGGTGGCGGCTATGCCGAAGATATGCGCACCGCCCAGGATTACGATCTCTGGCTGCGTATAAGCGAACAGTGGGACGTAGCCATCCTTCCGGAGCCTCTATACTGCTACCGCTGGCACAGCAACATGACCACGAAGCTATATCGAGAGGAGCAAACGGCAAATGCCCGGCTTGCCCTGCTGCGGGCACTGAAGCGACGGTTGTCATTAGGATATCGCTTGGTATTCAGTCCTCTGAGCAAAACCCCGGATTGGGTTCAACGGTATTCTCGAGCTGAGTGGGGCCACCGCTTTCTCTGGTGGGCGGCAGGGGCGCGTTCTGTTAGACAAGGATATCCCCAGCGATTTGCTGTCATTTCCTTCCTACTTCACCCGGGGAATCCCGAATGGTGGTCGTTTATGAGAGGGGTTGTCACCCGCAAGTTGGGTGGCGCGGCAAAGTAGAATCAGGAGATTTTTTAGCCTGTAGGTCTCTCTTGGGTGGAAGGCCACAATCATGAGAATCCTTTGGGTCACGCCCCAACTGCCCAGCCGACGTACTGGGGGACAGGTTCGACAGTATTACCTCCTGAGATACCTCTGCCAAAGACACCAGGTTACGGTCCTCAGCCTGGTGCAACCCGCCGAGACGGGAGAAGTCCGGCCACTCCATGACCTGGGTATCGAAGTAATTCCTGTGCCGTTCGCCCCTCCATCACCTTTGGGAGGCTGGCGCAACCGGATGCGCTCCTGGAGCCAACTCTTGTTTGACCCCTGGCCATGCTATGCTCGCACCTACCCTCTGGAGGGGTTGCGCAAGCGATTGCGCGATGTTTTAAGAGAATCGCCCCCGGATATCCTTGATCTGGAGCACCTTTTCAGCGCACCGCTTGGGAACGCAACCGGCGGTCGGCCCTGGGCCTTGGTTGAATATAATATCGAAAGTCGGAGAACCGAACGCCAGGTCAGGCAGGCGGCCACACCGGCCCGACGGCTGGCGGGATGGATCGAGATGCAGAAGATTCGGCGGTGGGAGCGTTTGTGGGCCCGGCGCGCCACGGTCTGCATCGCCGTATCAGAAGCCGATGCCGACGAATTGCGGGCGATGGCCCCTGATACTCCCGTATTCATCGTCCCGAACGGGGTTGACACCGCCCACTTTGCGCCACCAAAGGAAAATCCCGGTCAACGCGCGGGGCTACTCTTTTTTGGGAATCTGGGCTATTCTCCCAATGCAGATGCTGTGGCATATTTCTGCCGGGAGATATTTCCTCTCATTCGTCTTCATTTCCCCGAGGTGACCCTGAGCATTGTCGGCCCTAACGCTCCACAGGAGGTAGTGACCCTGGGCGAGCTGCCTGGTATCCACTACGTCGGGTTCGTGGAGGACATACGTCCCTACCTGTGGAGCGCTTTCATATGCGTCGTGCCGCTCCGTGTTGGGGGCGGTACGCGGCTCAAGATACTGGAAGCGATGGCTGCCGAATGCCCGGTTGTGTCGACCCCGATAGGCGCCGAGGGATTGGACCTGCTGAATGAGCGGGATTTGCTTATTGCCGAGACCCCTTCGGCATTTGCCTCGCGGGTGTTAGACCTGCTTCGCCATCCCGATCGCTGCCGAGATCTGGCCGAGCAGGGCCGGAAGACAGTGGCCGGCCGGTACGATTGGCGGGTTATCGCCCCTTGCCTAGAAGAGGCTTATGCATATGCTTTCTCTCCCTCTATCTTTCCGGTCACCAACTCCGGATAGGGCGTTGCCATGTTCTCGGGGTATATCATCGCCTCCTCCGGCTGCCGGATGGTGTCCGTGATGGACCAGGGCACGTGGAAGCAATCCAACCGCCGCCTTCTCCTGATAGCAGGGATATAACCGGAGCGGAAAGGTCTCTCAGTCGCTGTAATGCCTGACCAGCCTCTTGGATAAGAGCACCCAGCATTTGCGAGGAAGAGAGGCACGACGGCACGGTATACGACCAGGGATTCTGGTGGGCCTGCGTGCGCTACGCAAGATCGCCGGTCCACTGTACAAGGTAGGTCTCTGGGAAGTCGCCCTGTATCGCTGCAAGGCCCAGGTCAGTGTGGCCAAAGCCAAACAACGGTTAGGCTACCGTTCCGAATGGCCGCTGGCGCGTGCCATGGCGGAAACGGAGCGCTGGCTACGGATGCAGGGGTATATCTCGAAGTGCGATTGAGCGATACGACTCCGGCGGAATGGCCGATGATTGGCGGAGTTGCAGGGGTTCAAGTCGTGCGACTGGCTAACCCATGAGGGTATTGTTTCTTGCTTTGGAACCTCCCTATCCCCTCAACGATGGCGG
The DNA here is from genome assembly GCA_034433695.1 of Chloroflexia bacterium. Classification (GTDB taxonomy): domain Bacteria; phylum Chloroflexota; class Chloroflexia; order DTKN01; family DTKN01; genus JASFBA01. The sequence continues at coordinate 4,931 of DAOUAK010000063.1, read as the reverse complement.
CCGTATCCGCACCTACAACATCTTGAAGCAGGTCGGCCGGCAACATGAGACGACCCTTCTGACTTTCGCCGATCCAACCCGCGATGCCCAGCGGCTGGAAGCACTGCGCCCTCTTTGTGCTGACGTGTTTTCCGTCCCTCCACCCTTCCCTCCCCCGCGCACCTTGCCGCGTAAGGCAATCGGTCTCTTTCAGCGCCGGCCTATCTCCCTGGCGCGGTACCGTTCCCACGCCATGGCCCGCTTGCTCCGCTTCCTGGCCCGGAGCCGCCGCTACGATGTGGTGCACGTGGACCAGATTTACCTCGCCCAGTATGCACCGGACCTTGCCCCCCTGCCGGCCGTTCTGACCCATCACAACGTCGAGGCGGAAATCCAGCAAAGGCAGTTGCAGGCCCAGCCTCCTTCCCTGCGCCGTCTCCTCGATACGCTGGAGTACCGTCGCTGGCGGAGGTACGAGGTGGCCATCTCCCGGCGTTTCGCCGCCCTGGCCTGCGTCTCGGAACGCGACGCCGCTTACTTTCGACAACATGTGCCCCAGGTACCCGTTTTTGTTGTCCCCAATGGGGTGGATACCCAGGCCTTTTGCCCACCGGAGAGACAAACGGACGAACCGGTCCTTCTTTACACCGGTAGGATGGATTATTTTCCCAATGTGGACGCCATGGAATGGTTCTGCAAAGAGGTCTGGCCGCTGGTACGGCGGGAGATACCCTCGGCCCATCTTTCCATCGTGGGGCGAAATCCCCTCCCGCAGGTGCAGGCGTTGAGCACACAGCCGGGGATCGAAGTCACCGGGGCGGTCGAGGACGTGCGCCCCTATATGGCCCAGGCTGCCGTCTACATCGTCCCCTTACGTCTGGGAGGGGGGACGCGGCTCAAGATTCTGGAAGCGATGGCCATGGGCCTGCCCATCGTTTCCACGCCCCTGGGATGCGAGGGGCTTGGCCTCCATCCCGGCCGGGACCTTCTGGTGGCCCAAACGCCCGTAGAATTTGCCCGCGAAAGTGTGCGGCTGCTCCGCGACCCGAAGCAGCGTCGTCAACTGGGGACTCAGGCGCGGCGTACGGCAGAAACCCGCTTCGATTGGGCCCAAATCGTCGCCGAACAGGAAAACGCCTACCGGGCCGCCATCGAGGGGCGACGATAGATGCGCATCCTGTTCCTTTCCGGCTGGTTTCCCTATCCGCCCGATAACGGCTCCAAACTGCGCATCTTTCACCTCTTGCGGGCCCTGGCCGGCCGCTACCCGGTCACCCTGCTTACCTTCTACGGCCCCGACGACCGGCAGGAAGGCCTGGCCGTCCTGGAGACCTGGTGCCAGAGGGTGCGAGCCATCCCCTGGCGACCCTTTTCTCCCTATCGCTGGCGCGCCCTCCTGGGCTTTCTAAACCCGAAGCCAAGATCGCTGGTGGATACTTTCTCCCCCGCCATGCAACAAGCCATCCGGGAAGAGATCGCTCAGGGCTACGACCTGGTGATTGCCTCCGAAGTGACCACGGCTTCCTACTGGCGGGAATTCCGACACCTTCCGGCCATCCTGGAGGAGTTGGAAATCGGGTCTCTGTACGATGCCTACCGGTGTTCCCGGGGGCTGCGCCGCCTGCGCCTCGGGTTGACCTGGGCTAAACTTCGCCGTTATATTGCCGGCCTCCTTCCGCACTTTCGCGCCTGTACCGTGGTTTCCGAAGCCGAGTTTCGATGGGTGCGGGCGATTGCCCCCCAATACCCGGCCCTCACCATTGTGCCGAACTGCGTGGATGTCCAGGAGTACGCCTCGGTCTCGGCCGAGCGACGCTGGGGACAACTGGTCTTCCCCGGCGCGTTGACCTACTCGGCCAATTACGAGGCCCTGGTCTATTTCCTTCGAGAAATCTACCCCCGGATCCTGGAGGAAGAACCCGGGGTTTCCCTGGTGGTCACCGGATCGCACCGGGGAATCCGCTGGCCGCCGTTTCCCCTTCCCGGGCCGGTACGACTGACCGGCTGGGTGCCGGACATCCGCCCTCTGGTGGCCGGAAGTTGGGTTACCGTGGTGCCTCTACGTCGGGGAGGAGGAACGCGCTTCAAGATCCTGGAATCGCTGGCCCTGGGCACGCCGGTGGTCAGTACCCCCAAAGGGGCCGAAGGGCTGGATGTCATCCACGGCCGGCACCTTCTGCTGGCCGAAAGTGCGCCGGAATTCGCCCAGGCCGTCCTGCGGCTTCTCCGGGACCGCCCTCTATGGGAACACCTTTCCCGGGAGGGACGGGCTCTGGTTGCAGAACGCTACGATTGGCCCAAGGTCATGCCTGCGTTCCTGTCGCTCGTGGAGGCAGCCGCCCGATGAAGTTGCACCTGCCCGCGTTCCCGAGCCTATTCCCGGCCCGCTGGATTCGGCTCCTGGTCGTCGCCGGCGTGCTGGGGCTATGTTTTTGGGTGGGCTACCGTCCGCCGTTGGCTCCCTTCTGGATCGCCGCCGGCCTGGGAGCGCTCCTTCTGGCCCTCCTGGCTTTCCACAGTATGCCGGCCGCCCTCACTCTGCTGGTCGCCATCTCACCGGTGGTCGAGTTCTCCCTTTCCACCGGTACCCAGAGCCCGGTCCATCTGAGTCTACTCCTGGTGGCCCTCTATACCGGCGTCTGGCTTTTCCGGATGTCCCTTCAGCGCGACCTGCATCTGGTCCCCTGCGCCGCCAACCGCCCCCTGCTCCTCTTCAACCTGGCCGCGCTCGTCTCCTGGCTGGCCGGCTATGCCCTCTGGAAGCCCACCGTGCCCCAGCCGGGGAACGCCTTTTTCGTCCAGGCCGGCCAGGTGGCCATATTCATCCTCTCCACCGCCGCCTTCTTCCTGGCCGCTAACCATCACCTGGAGGAAAAGCATATCCGCTGGTGGAACGGCCTCATCATCACGATCGGGCTGGTGGCCCTTGTCCTGGACCTCTTCCCCGGCTACCGCCGGCCCCAGGGGGTGAGCGGCAGTATGCTGATGTGGCCTTTTGTCCTGCTCTGGGCGCAACTCCTCTTCAATCGGGACCTCTCCCGGCAGGCCCGCCTCCTCGGCTGGCTCAGCCTGCCGTTATGGTTGACCTGGATTGGGCTGCAGCCTTTTGCCTGGAAGAGCGGCTGGGTGCCGGCCCTGCTGGCCCTGGGTGTCCTGTTTCTGCTGCGCTCGCGCCTGCTCTTTGGTGCCTTTACGGTGCTGGCCGTCCTTCTTGTCGCCCTGAACTGGAACGCCATCTTCCCGGCCACCTATCTGCCGGAGGAGCAGGGGGGCTCGTTCCTGCGGCCGGCGATCTGGTGGGACGTCCTGCGGATGACGGCCCGCGACCCGATCTTCGGCCTGGGGCCGGCGAACTATATGTACTACTGGCGCGACCCTACTTTCACCTCCTACTCGCTGGAACGCACCGACTGGCGGGCCTGGATTCACTGGGGCTATGCCCCGCCCTCCCATAATATGTATGTGGACATCTTCGCCCAGACCGGGCTGGTCGGCCTGTCCTGCTTCCTGTGGGCCCTGGTCGCCCTGCTCCGCCTGGCCGACCAGGCCCGTCGCCGTCTACCCGAAGGCTTTCTGGGGGCCTATGCTCGTGGCGTCCTGGCCGGATTCGTCGCCCTCCTGATCTCCTCCTTCGCCTTTGCCGACTGGCTTCTGCCCTTTGTCTATAACATCACCATCAAAGGCTTCCAGCACAGCGTCTACTCCTGGCTTTTGCTGGGTTCGTTGGTGTCTCTGCTGAAGTGCTATGGTTCCTCCAATTGAGCTTTCGATCGTCATTGTCAACTACAACCAGCGCGACTATACCGCCCAATGCCTGGACTCGATCCGCCAGGCTGCGCCCGGCCTGGATGATGAGATTATCCTGGTAGATAACGCCTCCCCCGAGAACGATGCCGCCTGGCTCCAGGAACATTACCCGGAGGTGACCGTCATCCGTAGCCTGGAGAACCGGGGCATCGCCGGCGGAAACAACCTGGGCATCCGGCACGCCCACGGAAAGTATGTGCTCCTGCTGAACAACGACACCCTGGTCCTTCCGGGGATGCTGGAGCGGGCCGTGGCCTACCTGGAGGAGCACCCCGACGTCGCCGGAGTGGGCGGCAACCTGCTCAACCCGGACGGCTCCTTTCAATCGGGCTATGTGGATTTTCCTTCCCTCCGGCAAGAGTTTCTCATCGTGACCAAATTGGGCATCCTCATCCGGCCGTATTACCCTTCGCACCCACCCGCCGATGAGGTTCGCGAGGTGGACTGGATGAGCACCGCCTTCATGGCTTTTCGGCGGGAGGCCCTGGAGCAGGTCGGGCTGGTGGACGAGGAGTACTTTATCTACTCCGACGAGACCGACCTGCAGTACCGCCTGAAGCAGGCCGGCTGGAAAATCGTCTACCTGCCGGACCTGCGGACGATTCACTTCGGGGGAAAGAGTTTGACTCCCTGGCGGCGCCGCCACCTGGTCTACCGGGGCAAATTGCTCTTTTTCCAGAAGCACTACGGCCGCTGGAGGACGTTTCTCCTGCGCCTCCTCTTTGCCGGCGTCAGCGCAACCAAACTGCTCTTCTGGGGGCTCGTCTGGCTTCTGCCCCCGCTGCGCACGCGGGCCGGGAAGGAACTGTGGTCGAACGGGCAGATCTTGAGGTCGAGTTGCACTCCCCGGATACGGTAGAACGTCCCCGCTGTCCCCTCTGCGGAGAAGATGCCCCCAGGCCGCTCTTCCGACCCCGCCGCTCACCGGGCCCGGTCGTGCAGTGTCGCCATTGCGGGCTGGTCTATGTTTTCCCCATCGAGCAGGACGGAGCGATCATCCGCGGGCCGGCGGTGCCGCAAGGACGGGCGGACCTCCTCACCGGTTGTAACCTGGAGGCTCTGGCCGGTTGCTGGGAACTGCGCCACCTGCCCGAGCGCGAGGCCGAGTGGCCGGCCATCCGCCGCAACGCCGAAAATGCCCTGCG
>DAOUAK010000062.1:0-18438 GCA_034433695.1 Chloroflexia bacterium | reverse complement strand
GGCCGGCGGGTGGGGAGGGGTGCCTCCGTCGGCGGCCTGGGGTAGCCGGGGGGAAAGGGGGTGATCGTCGGGGGAAGGGGGCCGCCAACTTCGGCGGTGGGGAGGGCTTCCTGGCCGGCCGGGGGAGAGGCGAAGTAGGCCTGGCAGGCCGAGGCCAGGAGAAGGAGGCCCAACAAGGCCCCAAGTCCAGAAATGCGCTTGCTCATCGCTTTCCTCCTTTTGGGGCATTCCTCCTTGCGGGGAGCGCCGGCCCGCTGCCCGCTCCGCCTTGGGCCGGCCCGGGGAAGTTCTGTTCCCGTCTTCACCTCCTTTCGGCTCTCGTAGATCGGCCATCTGCCCCAGGGCATTCTGCCCTCTGGCACAAAGATATTATCCCACATCTTCTCTGTTTTGTCAAGTTATGTTTTTTCATCTATCTTGAGGTAAGTGTTGGCGAGACATGCCTCACCCCTACCCAACACCTTGCGAAGACGACATGGGGATGTCCCCCAAAGGTTCCGGAAATCCTCGGACGATTTTCTTCCCCCGTTCCCCGGCCTATTTTCTTTCCCTGCGAATCCTCGCCGCAGGGCCGGGTTGCCCTTCCGGCCGTGTCCTGGGTCCGGTCCTTCGACAAGCGGTTCCCCCATCTCCGGAAAATATAGGACACAATCTCGCCCCTCGCACCGACGGAAGCCTCGGAGGCCGAGTCCCCCGACGGAAGGGCCGGCGTTTCGAGACATCCCCCGTGCCCCCAAACGAGAGGTCGGGGCAGGGAATCCGATCATTTGCAATCCCGGCCGGGTGTAGTACAATACGGTCGTCACGCCGCTGGAGGGTAAACATGATTATCCGCAGCCGGGCGCCACTTCGGCTCTCTTTCGCCGGAGGCGGCACCGATGTCGAGCCGTATCCTCGGGAACGAGGCGGCGCGGTCCTCTCGGCCACCATAGATAAATATGCCTACGCCAGCCTCCGCCCCCGCCAGGACGGGCAGATTCGGGTCGAGTCGCTCGATTACGACATCGTGGCCAAGTACAATGTGGACGAAAAACTGCCCTATGACGGGGAACTGGACCTGGTCAAGGCCGTCGTGCGCACCCTGGGCGGCGGGAACGGATTGGAACTCTTCCTGCATACCGATGCACCGCCCGGCTCCGGGCTGGGTTCTTCCTCCGCTATGGTCGTGGCTCTTCTGGGCGCTTTCCTGCGCTGGCTGAACCGCTCTCCGGATGAGTACGAGATCGCCCGTCTGGCTTACCACATCGAACGGGTGGAACTCGGTATCCCCGGCGGCTGGCAAGATCAGTTCTCCGCCACCTTCGGCGGCTTTAACTTTATCGAATTCCTGGGCGACGACGTGGTGGTCAACCCGCTGCGCATCAAACGCACCACCCTGAACGAACTCCAGTACCGTCTGCTCCTCTGTTACACCGGCCGGACGCGCCTGGCCGAGCGCATCCTGGACCGGCAGATTTCCGGCTATGTGAGCCGGAAGAAAGAGGTGGTGGCGGCGTTGGACGAGATCAAGGCGCTGGCCGTGGCCATGAAGAACGCTCTCCTCCAGGGCCGGTTGAACGACTTTGGGCACCTTTTGCATCAGGAATGGGAAAACAAGAAGCGTCTGGCCGAGGGCATCAGCAACGCGGCCATCGATGCGCTGTACGAGGCCGGCCGGCGGGCCGGAGCGATCGGCGGGAAACTCCTGGGGGCCGGCGGGGGCGGCTACCTCCTTTTCCTCTGCCCCTTTGAGCGCAAGCACCGCATCGCCCAGGCCCTGGAGGAGGCCGGCGGCCAGGTCGTGCCCTTTAACTTCGACCTGCGCGGCCTGCAGGTCTGGGAGGCCGACGAGGAAGGCGATGCGGATTGACATCCTGACCCTTTTTCCCGGCATGTTCTCCGGCCCCCTGGCAGAAAGCATCATCCGGCGGGCGGTGGAAGAGGGGCGGGTTCAGATTTTCCTCCATAACATCCGCGATTGGGCGACCGACCGCCACCGCACGGTGGACGACACACCCTACGGGGGAGGGGCCGGCATGGTGCTCAAGCCGGATGTGCTGGGGCGGGCCATCGGTGCCATACGTGCCCTGGCCGAACCGGCTCCCGTCATCCTCCTCACCCCGCAGGGCCGGCTTCTGACCCAGCGCCTCGTCGCCGAACTGGCCGGCCGGCCCCGCCTGATCCTCCTCTGTGGCCACTATGAGGGGCTGGACGAACGGGTGCGGCTCCTCCACGTGGATGAGGAAATCTCCATCGGCGATTACGTCCTCACCGGTGGGGAACTGCCGGCCATGGTCCTGGTGGATGCCGTCGTGCGGCTGCTGCCCGGGGTGCTGGACGCGGAATCGCTGGCTACGGAATCGCACCACCAGGGCCTCCTGGAACATCCCCACTATACCCGGCCGGCCACCTACGGGGGGCTGACCGTCCCGACCGTCCTCCTCTCCGGCCACCACGCCGAGATCGCCCGCTGGCGTCGCCGGGAATCGCTGCGCCGGACCTTTTTGCGCCGGCCTGACCTCCTGGCCTGTGCTCCCCTTACTGCCGAGGACCGGGCCTTTCTGCGCACGTTGGGCTGGCAGGGACCGGAACCGGCGGAGGAGGGATGAGATGCCCCCGCGCCTCCTTTTGGCCAGCGCCAACCCCGGCAAGGTGCGCGAATACCGCGACCTCTTGCGCGACCTGCCGCTGGAAGTCGTCACGCCGGCCGAGATCGGGCTGGAGGAAGAGGTGGAGGAAAGCGGCGACACCTACGAAGAAAACGCCCGCCGGAAGGCTCTGGCCCTGGCCCGACGAAGCGGCCTCATCACCCTGGCCGACGACTCTGGCCTGGAGGTGGATGCCCTGGGCGGGGCACCGGGTCCCCGCTCGCACCGCTACCATGCCGGCAGCGATGCCGAACGCTACCGCCTTCTCCTCCGGCAACTGGAGGGTCTTCCCCCCGAGCGGCGCACCGCCCGTTTCCGTTGTGTCATCGCCGTCGCCACCCCGGAGGGAGAAGTATATACCGTGGAGGGCATCTGCCCGGGCCGAATCGCCGACGAACCCCGGGGGACGGGCGGATTCGGCTACGATCCCATCTTTTTCCTTCCCGAATTGGGCCGGACGATGGCCGAACTGAGCCCGGAGGAAAAGAACCGCCTCAGCCATCGGGCCCAGGCCGCACATCGGGCCCGGCCCATCCTCCTCCGGCTCTTTTCCAGGGACCTCCATCCCCCGGCTGGCTGACCCTTTCCCTCAACCGGGCTTCCTATTCCCCGGGATGCGGGATCAGGCAAAGGAAGCGGAGCAGACCCGAACCGTTGTTGTAAAACTGGTGCAGTTCCCCTCCGGGGACCAGAACGGCCGTTCCCGGACGAAGGGCCGCTTCCCCAGTTTCGGTGCGTAACACGCCTTCCCCCTCGAGGATAAAGACCTCGTGTTCCCAGTCGTGGCGGTGGTGGGGCGAACCGCTTCCGGGCGGCAGTTCAAAGAGGCGCATGGCAAAGTTCGGTGCGCCGTCTGCCCGGGTAATGAGCCAGCGGATCGTGACGCCTTCGGCCTCGGCCACCGGCTCCGCCGGGACCTGGGTGTAGTGGACCACTTTCGTGGGCATCTGAACCTCCTTTTCCATGAGCCAATCCTGTCCCCAGGGCGTCGGGACCTGGCCGGCCGGGCGGTAGCCCAGTCTTCGGTAGAAGGACACCGCCCAGGTAGCACCCCCCACGGTGCGGAGATACAGCCGGCGCAACCCGAGGGCCCTGGCCTGTTCTTCCAGGAAGGAGACGAGCGCCGTCCCGATGCCCTGCCGCTGGTGCTCCGGGAGGACGTAAACCCAGCGGAGTTTGCCCGTTTCCGCATCCTCCCGCCTCAGGGCAGCAACGCCCACCACCCGACCCGCGCTCCGGTAGAGGTAGAAGGACATCCGACCCATCGCCTCCCGGAGTTCATCCAGGGTCAGGACCGGTTCCCGGAAATGCTCCGGGGGAATCAGGTTTCGGTAGGCCTCGCGGTTGGTCCGGTTGATCACCTCCAGGATTTCCTCGGCATCCTGGAGGCCGGCCGGAGCGATCATCGGTCCTCCTCCTGACGTCGGGCGGCCAGGGCGATGAAGGCTCCGCCGGAGAGGGGGCTGCCCTCCAGAGGAAGCCAGCGGGGCCAGAGGGTGGTGCCCCAGCGCAGGACAAGGGGCCGGCCGCCGCCCGCACGCACCAGGCGCGCCAGTTCCCACGGGCTGTAGAAGCGGGCCGCGCTGTAGACCGAGGGGCGGAGTCGCCCCTGCAACCGCCGCAGCCAGGCGATGGGGCTGAGCCGGTTGAGCACCCCCAGAAGCAGCCCCCGTCGGGCTACCCGCCAGGCCTCGGCCAGGGCCTTTTCCGCCGAAGGAAGGAACTCCAGCACGGTGATCAGGGCCACGACCTCGAAGGAGGCCCGGGGAAAAGGAAGGGCGAGGGCATCTCCCTGTACCAGAGGGAGGTCGGAACGCGCCCGGGCCTCGGCCAGCATCGGGGCCGAAAGGTCCAGCCCGACGACCTGCCAGCCGCGTTCCTGAAGCCACCGGCTAAAGTGTCCGCTGCCACAGCCGACCTCGAGGAGAGAACCCGGCGGCTCCAGGAGCGGGAGGAGCCGCCCCAGGAGGGCTTTTTCCAGCCGGTCGGCCCGTTTTCCCTCCGGCGTCTCAAACCAGCCCTCGTAGTAGGGCGCGATTTTCTCATCGAAGAGAACGGCGCTCATGGGGACCAACGGTTTGCCTCCTGCCTCGACCTGGGCTATAATGCCCTCGTCCGGGGGTATGGCCGTGTACTTTGCCGAATGTTACCGGTGGGCGTTGTCCTGGGCCGGGAGGAGACGGGCTCCCAGCCAGGTGCCCAGAATCCCCTGAGGCAGGACCAGGAAAAGGGCGTAGAGGCTGCCCCAGGGGAAGCCGTCCAGAAAGAGGAGCAAGGCCACGACCACCGTGGTAATAAGGCCGTAGAGGGCTCCTTCGACCCAGGGCCGGCGGCTTTTTCGCCCCAGCCAGATGCCGACCGGGAGAAAAGCCAGGCTACCCGGCCAGATCAACAGGGGCAGGAAGATTCCCCCCAGATAGCCAAGGAGGAAAATCCCTTCGGCGACGAGGGCGGCGATGAGCACCCGCTTCCAGGCCGGTTCCTGAATCGGCGAAGTATTCCCTCGCCCCGAGGTGGAGGGAGGTTCGCTACCCTGATCCGAGAAGTCTTCGGGAAGGGATGTTGCGTAGACTCGGCCCAGGCTCATCGGGAAAATTTTTCTGCAAATCATCCGGCCCTCATCCTTTCCGGCTCTTTCGGGGTTGTTCTGCCCTGCCTTCTTGGGTCGTCCTCGAGGCACGCGGCGTAGAGGCCGGCTTTTCCTCCTCTTTTTCTCCCGCGCCGGTCCGGGTCTCCCCGGGCCGTCCCAGGCGGCGGAAAGAGGTGGACAGCCAGGCCCCCATCAGGGCCTGGAAGACGGATAGGCCGGCCATCACGCCTACCGAGCGGAGTTCCCCCAGGTTCATCAGGCGTCTTTCCGGTGTCCCCAGGACGTAGAGGTTCATGAGGATCAGGAGGAAGAAGGCCCCCCAGAGGCCGTAGAAGAAACCGTTCCAGAGCGGACGGCGGGAGGACATCCGGTCAATGAAGAGTCCGCCCAGGGCAAAGACCAGCAGCGCCAGCAAGCCGGCCGATTCGATGAGCAATACGGCGGCAAAGGCCGTAGCCAGCCCCCACCCGGAGACCTTGCCCCAGGCAACGTCCTGGCGCAGAATGTTCCACACCTTTTCGGGAAGGCCGGCCATTCCCCGAAGTAGCCACCTCAGAATTTTCCTCATCGGTCTTCCTCACGTACCTGGATCGAACCCTCTCCCAGCAGGCGCTCGACCTCCTGGTGGAGTTCCTCCGAATAGGCGATGCGCTCCAGCGGTTCCAGCCGCGTGACCGCCGAGCCGTCCCGCACCAGGAGTGTCAGGCGATCGTTCCCCCGATGGGCCTTGAAGAGGGCATGGAGACGCTGCATCCGCCGGATGTCGTCCTCCAGATCGGACGTAGAGGGCAGGAGGACCAGGATGTGCCGTCCGTTGCTCCGAGGGTGGTGAAGGGGTGACCGGGTTGGGGTGCGGTGTACGGCGCCTGCACCTTGTACGGGCGAGGCATACCTCGCCTCTACCTTAGGCGGTGGGACAGGTGGGACGGGAGCAGGGGCGGAATCGAGTTGCGTCCGTGCCTCGGGCACCGGGGGCACGACCTCGGCCCCTTCTTCCTCCACGGTAAACTCCTCATAGGGCAGAGACGGGGCAGGGGACGGTTGCAGGGCCAGGTCTTCTTCGTAGGGAATCAGTTCCGGGGCGACGGGGGTTTCTGCGGGGAATGTCTCTTCTACGACCTGGAGGCGGCTCACGACGATCTGGAAACGGTCGTTACGTAGGTCCACTTTGCCCTCGACCAGGACAACATTGTCCGGTTGCCAGCAGGCCCGGGTCTGCTCATAGACCCGGGGGAAGGCGACGATCTCTATGCTGCCCTCCAGGTCCTCCAGTTCTCCCACCGCCATCCCCTTCCCATCCCGGGTCAGGAGGGACCGCACCCGGGCAAGAAGGCCCAGGAGACGTACTTCCCGCCCGACCATCTCCTCCGAAATCGTCCTGGTGCCGGGAAACTCCTTACGTTCCTCCGGCGGGAAGCGGTGCAGGACCTCGTGGAGGGGATGGGCAGAAATGTAGACACCCAGGAGTTCTTTTTCCCAGGAGAGGAGCACCCGGCGAGGCTGAGAGGGGGCTTCGGGCAAGGGGTGAGAGGGCCGGGAGGCCGTTTCCTCTCCCAGGAGGTCGAACAGCGTCATCTGGCCCGATTCGCGGGCCCGCTGCACCTGAGCGCCGGCGGTCATCGCCCGGGGCAGGTCGGCCAGGAGTTGTTCCCGCCTCCCCGGAAGTGAGTCCATCGCTCCGGCCTTGACCAGGCTCTCCAGAACCCGGATGTTGAGTTGTCGCCAGTCTACCCGCTCGCAGAAGTCGTCCAGGTCGCGGAAGGGGCCTCCTTTTTCCCGCGCTTCCAGGATGGCCCGGATGGGACCGCTACCCACGTTCTTGATGGCCCCCAGGCCGAAACGGATGGCCCGCCTGTACCGCACCTCCGGGAGGGTGGCTTTCCGGTCCGGCCCGATCTCCTCGATGGTAAACCCCTCGGCGGAACGGTTGATGTCGGGAGGCAAGACGGCTACGCCCAAACGCCAGCATTCGGCGATGGAGAGGGCCACCTTATCGGCATTGTCGGCATAGGTAGTCATGAGGGCGGCCATATACTCGGCCGGGTAGTGAGCCTTGAGGTAGGCGGTCTGGTAGGCCAGCACCCCGTAGCAGGTCGCATGGGCCTTGTTGAAGGAGTAGCCGGCAAAGGGCTGAATCTGTTCCCACAGTTGCTGGGCCTGTTCCCGGCTGAGGCCGTTCTGGATGCACCCCTGGATGAAGCGCGGCTCTTCCTGTTCCAAAAGTTCGCGCTTCTTCTTGCCGATGGCTTTGCGGACGATATCGGCATGGCCCAGGCTGTAGCCGGCCATCTTCTGGAGAATTTCCAGCACCTGCTCCTGGTAGACGATGACGCCGTAGGTATCGCGCAGGATCGGCTCCAGGCTGGGGTGGAGGTAGGTGATGCGTTCGGGGTGGTTCTTCCCCTCGATATAACGGGAGATGTGCTCCATCGGGCCGGGACGGTAGAGCGCCACCATGGCGATGAGGTCGTCCACCGAGGTCGGCCGGAGTTCCATCAGGTATCGGGTCATGCCGGCCCCTTCCAGTTGGAAGACGCCCACCGTGCCCCCCTCGCTGAGCATATGGAAGGTGTCGGGGTCGTTCGGTGGGATTTCATCCAGCGAAATTTCCTGACCGGTACTTTCGCGGATATAGCGCAGCACCTCGTCCACGATGGTCAGGTTGGCCAGGCCCAGGAGGTCGATCTTCAGCAGGCCGATCTCCCCCAGGGTGTTCATGGGGAAACAGGCCATGACCACCTTCTCGTCCTTGATGGTGCGCTGGAGGGGGACGATCTCGGCCAGGGGACGGCGGGAGACCACCATGCCGCAGGCGTGGGTGCCGACGTTGCGCACGACCCCTTCGACCCGGCGGGCGAGGTGGATGAGTTCGCGGATGGCCGGTTCGGCCTCGTAGAGTTGCCGGAGTTCGGCATTTCTTTCCATAGCCTGGTCTATGGTGATGCCAACCGGGAGGGCGGGAATCAGTCGGGCCACCCGGTCCACCGTGGAGAGCGGCATACCCAGGACGCGGCCCACGTCGCGGATGGCGGCCTTGGCTCCCAGGGTGCCGAAGGTGATGATCTGGGCGGTGCGCTCCTGGCCGTAACGCTGAATGACGTACTCGATGACCTCGGGCCGGCGGCTGTCGGCAAAATCCATGTCAATGTCGGGCATCTCGTGGCGTTCCGGGTTGAGGAAACGTTCAAAGACCAGGCGGTGGGCCACCGGGTCCACGTTGGAGATGCCCAGGCAGTAAAGGACCAGGGAGCCGGCCGCCGAGCCTCGGGGCTGGCAGGGGATGCGCTTCGTTCGGGCATAGTTGACGAAATCCCAGACGATCAGGATGTAAAGGGCAAAGCCGGTCTTTTCGATGACCGAAAGTTCATAGTTGAGCCGGTCCCAGTGCTCCTGGCGGAGGTTGGCCCCGTAGCGGCGATGCAACCCTTCCTCACAGAGTTGCCGCAGGTAACTTTCCGGGGTATGGCCGGCCGGCAGAGGAAACTCCGGGAGTTCTACCCGCCCGAATTCCAGCCGGAGGTCGCACATCTCGGCGATCCGCAGGGTGTTTTCCAGGGCCTCCGGCCGGTCGGGAAAGAGGTCCCACATCTCCGCCGGGCTCTTCAGGTAGAAACTTTCATCGGGCATCCGGAGGCGGTCGGGGTCGTTGCGCGTCTTGTTCGTCTGGAGGCAGAGCAGGATGTCGTGGGCTTCGGCATCCTCCGGGGCGATGTAATGGAGGTCGTTGGTCACTACCAGGGGAATCCCCAGTTCTTTTCCCAGGCGGACCAGTTCTTCGTTGACCTCCTCCATTTCGGGCATGTTGGGATGGCGCTGCAACTCCAGGTAGTAGCCGTCCGGTCCGAAAAGGTCGCGGTACCAGGCGGCAGCAGCGCGGGCTCCTTCCCGGTCGCGTTCGCGGATGCGGCGGGCCGGCTCCCCGGAGCCGCAGCCGGAGAGGGCGATGAGGCCCTCATGGTGCGCTTCCAGGAGGGCACGGTCGACGCGGGGTTTGTAGTAGAATCCTTCCAGGTGGGCGGCGGTGGTCAGCCGGACCAGGTTGCGGTAGCCGGTAGCGTTGCGGGCCAGGAGCACCAGGTGATACTGCCGCTTGTCGGAAACATCGCGGCGGGTGCGGTGGTCCAGGGCGACATAGACCTCGCTCCCGATGATGGGGCGGAGGTTGTGGGCCCGGCAGGCGTTATAGAAATCAATAGCCCCGTAGAGGACGCCGTGGTCGGTGATGGCGAGGGCCGGCATACCCATCTCGGCGGCCTTCTGGCAGAGCGGTTCGATGCGGGCAAAGCCGTCGAGGACGCTGTACTCGGTATGGACATGGAGATGGACAAAGGGACGTTCCATCGGCCGGCCCTCGCGCCTGTCATACCTCCCCTATGGGGCAATCTAGGGAATCACGCCGGACGGCAGGCTGGCGGGAGCAGCCGGGTGGGGAATGGCCCGAGGGTAAGCCATCCGGTAGGGATAGGCCGACTGGGGGTCGAGCAGCGACCAGGTGGTGACCCCGGTGGTCATCTGCCGGCCGGTGTCTCCGCGCGGGCGCAGGAGGAGTTGGATGTTCCAGCCCTGGTCCACGGCAAAACGCAGGTACTCGGCCTGCTGTTCGTCCACCTCCAGGATGGCGATCCAGGAGGTGGGGATGCCGATGGGGGCCGGCGTCGGCGTGCCGGACGGCCGGCCCGTGGCCGGCGCCACCTCGACGGTCAGGGTGATGAGGTCCAGGACGCGGATGTCCTCCATGATCACCTTGGTCGAAAGCAGGCGCAGCGGCTCGATGTTGGTCTGGGGAAATTTCAATTCGGTGTACACCGGAGGTGCACCCGGCAGTTCGTATTTTTCCCAAAGGGGGAATTTTTGCATAAAATACTCTTCGATGAGCCCGCTGAGGACGACGTCCACGCGATCGCCCGGGACGATTTGCCCGACGACTCCGGTAAAGCGGTCCACCTCGATCGGCATCGCCCGTTTATCCGGGGCGATCCGGAAGGACAGGCCGGCTTTGGCAAACTGGCTCCGGCGGGCGATGGTACCCGCGGCCAGGTCTATGCGGGTGACCATCTCCTCCAGTTCATAGAGGCTTTCCACCCGGTCGGTGGGCAGGTCTCTCGTTTTGGTGATCTCGCGGGTCTCGAAATACTCGGCCAGGTTCGTGGTGGTCAAGTAGGTGTCTTTGGGGACGGGACGACGGGACATCACCACGGAGACCTTTTCGATCGGCGTGGGGGTAACCTGGGCCGGTCCTCCCAGGGGCCCCCCGGACGACTGGAGATAGAAATACCCGCCGATCACCAACACCAGGAGCAACAGGAGGATCAAAATTAACATCAACCGGCCAGGCTTTCGCTTCATGGTGACCTCCTTATCGGTTGTTCCAGTATGCTCGCGGGATACCGGACCCCGTTGGCTCTCGGGGCAACCTCGATACCCATATTATACACCAACTTGGGCGTTCCGAAAAGTTCGATTTGCTTTTTCCCCTTTCTCGTGGTAAGATATTTTTTGGCTTCGGGTTTTTTCCCCGTTGTCTGCCGGCCGGAAGGCGGCCGGCCGCCTGAACAAGAGGAGGAATTCCATGGGTGCAATCCTGGACGCCGTCGCCCGCTTCTTCGCCGAAGACGAGTGGCCCTTTACCCAGATCGAAGGAAAGCCGATCCTGCGCACCGCCTTCGCCGGCCGGAACGGAAACTGGCCCTGCTTTGCCCAGGCCCGCGAGGACCAGTACCGCTTTATCTTCTATTCCATCTGTCCCCTCAATACCCCGGAGGAAAGGCGCCTGGCCATGGCCGAGTACCTCACCCGGGCCAACTACGGCCTGATCATCGGCAACTTTGAGATGGACTTCCGGGACGGCGAGGTCCGCTACAAGACCAGCATAGACGTCGAGGGCGACGAACTCACCTCCGCCCTGATCAAGCAGATGGTCTATGCCAATGTGATGACCATGGACAAGTACTTCCCCGGCATCCTGCGCATCATCTACACCAATGACCCGCCGGAACAGGTCGTGGCCGAGATCGAAGGGGGGCAGTAAGTATCCGAAAACAGGCATAGGATTTTCCGGTCTGTCCGGGCAGGCCGGAACTTCCGGTTTTCGGACGGACTTGAAGGGCGCAGCCTGGCTCCCTACGGCACCTGTCTTCGACGGAACAGGTGCCGTAGCACTTCCCGCACCGGCCTGGCCCGTGGTTCGTATACCCAGGTCAGCGGAATCTGGGCACTCCAGCGCAGGAGGCCTCCCAGGCCAAAAAGGACCTGCTCCGGTTGCCAGGAAAACCTGCCGACCTGAAGCGGGGGTGGGAGGAAGAGGCCGGAAAGGAGCATCGGCAGGACGATAAACAGGCCGGAGAAGGCGTTGAACAGGCCCGAGTAGACCTGTCGCTTGCCCTCCGGGGCGATGGCCAGCACCAGGTTCACTGCCACGATGTTGGCGCCGGACCACATGATTCCCGACGAGGCCGCTTCCAGGTAGATGATCTCATAGTGTTGTGGTGTAACCAGCAGCCAGAGGAGGGGGTTCAGGCCGCCCAGCACCAGGGCCAGCCGCATGGCCGGCTTGTTGCCGAAGCGGTCGATGAGCCGTCCCCAGGGCCCCAGGGCGAGGAGGGAAGAGAAGGTCGAAATGGTGCCGTAGAGCATGATCGAGACCAGCGGCATCCCCAGGTTCTTGATCATAAACGGCCCCCAGAAAGGCGCGCCCACGCCCACGGCCGTCATCCACCAGAAGGCGTAGAGGAGAAGGCGGCGAAAGTTGCCGTCCCGGAGCGGGTCCAGCAGGAGACTTCCCAGATGTTCCTCCTCAACCGTCTTGGGCCGTTCCGGCTGGCGGGCGAGGATGGGCAACCCCAGCAGGCCGACGGTTCCCCCCAGGCAGAATACGCTCAGAAGGGCATAAGGCAGGTTCTGTTCGGACAGGAAGGGCCAGGGGGGAAGGAGCGAGCGCAGGGTCTGGGCAAGCAGCCCCGGCTGGGGATCGAAGAGGTCCACCAGGGCCCCGCAAAGGTAGCCGCTGAGCAGGCCGGCCACCATGAGGTACTGGGAACGCCGGGCGAAGAAACGTCCCCGAATCGCCAGGGGGATCATATCGGCGATCCAGGCGACCCAGAGGTTGCCGCCGACCGCCTGGAACGAAGTGCTGAGGGCCAGGAGGACCAGAAAGACCCAGACCGCAATCTGCGGGGGCAGGAAGAAGAAGAGGAAACCGTAGCCCAGGGCCAGGGCCCGCCCCAGGCCGCTGGTCCAGAGCGTGGCCCTTTTCCGCGAAGTCATCCGCCGGGATACGGCCACCCCCAGCACCTGGAAGACCTGGGCCAGTTGCCCGATGGCGGAAAGGATGCCGAAATGCAGGGGCGTTGCCTTCAGGAGTATGGCAAATTTGGTCAGGAAAGCGCTTCCGGGCGCGGCCAGCGAAAAATAGACCTGGTAGAAGAGGCCTTCCAGGATGGAGAGCCGGATCGTCCGACGAAGTTCGGAGTGCGGCATCGGGTAGTCCTGATGAAGAAAGACCTGACGGGTCCCGGGACCCGTCAGGTCAAGAAAAGCCTTGGCTCCGACGAACTAGGAGATCGTCTCCAGGATGGCCGAATACACTTCGGCCGGATCGGCCAGGCGCACGTGGCCGGCCGCTTCCCCCAGAAGCAGGCGGGCCTGCTCATGGGAGGACTTTTCGGCGATCAGCACCACGGGGATGCCGTGGGTCATACAGGCAAAAAGGAGGTCGCGGGGAGTAAGGGTCATGCCCGGGGTGGGGAGTACCTTGTGCAGATACCCGACGACCACCGAGACCCCGTCCTGGCGGGTCAAATGGTTGATGTACTTGCCGTGCATGTCAAAGCCGTTGCTCAGAGGCAACGTGCCGATGCCCTGCACCGCCAGCCGGGTGAGCAACAGGGGATCCGTGCCTTCCAGATAACCGACGATGGCCATTTTTCTTCTCCTGAAAAGTTCCCTCCTTACACCCAGCCGCGCAGCCGTACGGCCTCGGCCACCCGCTGGATCGCCACCAGATAGGCCCCGATGCGGTTGTTGACCTTGTACTCCTGAGCCGTCCTGTGGACGGCGTGGAAGGCGGCGGTCATCTTGGCGTCGAGTTTCGCGTGGACTTCCTCGGTGGACCAGTAGTAATCGTAGGCGTTCTGCACCTGCTCGAAGTAGGAGACGGTGACGCCACCGGCGTTGCAGAGAAAGTCGGGGATAACGTACACGCCGTTCCGGTAGAGGATGTCGTCGGCCTCGGGAGTGGTGGGGCCGTTGGCCAGTTCGGCGGAGATGCGGGCCTTGATGCGCGGGGCGTTCTCGGCGGTGATCACGTTTTCCAGGGCGGCGGGGAAGAGCACGACCACATCGAGTTCCAGAAGTTCTTCGTTGGTGATGTTCCGGGCCCCGGGGAAGTTGACGACCGAGCCGGTCTTTTCCTTATGGGCGACACAGGCGGCATAGTCCAGGCCGTTGGGGTTGTAGATGCCGCCCTTGGAATCGCTTACGGCGACGACCTTGAGGCCCAGGAGTTCCACGCCCAGTTTGTGGGCGAACTGGCCGGCATTACCATAGCCCTGGATGGCGGCGGTGGCACCGCGCAGGTCGATGCCCAGCACCTTGGCCGCCTCGCGGGTGCAGTACATCCCGCCGCGGGCCGTGGCATCGCCGCGGCCGGCCGAACCGCCCAGGGGAATCGGCTTTCCGGTGATGACGCCGGGGGCGTTATAGCCCATGAGGATGCTGTACTCGTCCATCATCCAGGCCATCACCTGGGCATCGGTGTAGACATCCGGGGCGGGGACGTCGATCTCCGGCCCGATGTAGTGGCCGATGGCCCGGATATAGCCCCGGCTGACCCGCTCCAGTTCGCTCCTGGACAGTTCCTTGGGGTTGCAGACCACACCACCCTTGCCGCCCCCCAACGGGATGTCCACCACGGCCGTCTTCCAGGTCATCCAGGCCGCCAGGGCACGGACGGTATCGATCGTCTCGGCGGGGTGGAAACGGATGCCGCCCTTGGTCGGGCCGCGGGCGTCGTTGTACTGCACCCGGAAGCCCTTGAAGACGCGCACACTGCCGTCGTCCATACGCACCGGGAAGGTGACGTGGAACTCGCGCATCGGTTCGCGCAGGAAGGCGCGCATGGCCGGTTCCAGTTCCAGGATTTCGGCCGCCTGATCGAACTGCCGCTGGGCGATCTTGAAAGGATTGAGTTCCTGCTCCATCGCTGCTACCTCCTCTTTGAGTTTTCATCTGCCTCGAACCAGATGCCTCTCGGCATCACGCCCTGTACGCAGGCGGCCGAATTCTAACACGTCGTTCCTGGACTGTCAAATCGGCGGGGCGAGGCCGGTTTGACGGGGGGGAACTTGCCCGGTATAATTGGAGGAAGTGGATCGTCTAGCCCCCTCGCAAGGAGAAGAGGCCATGACAGAAGAGCAAGAGACGAACACCGGCCTGCTTTCCGCCGGAGAAAGTGCCCAGCCGGCCGAAGTCAGCGCCGAGGTTCTGGAACTGAAGCAGGTTTCGGTGGGCACCGTGCGCGGGCAAAAGGTGCGTCTGGAGGCTTCGGCGGCGCGCACCATTCGGGCCGAAGAAGCCGAACTGGAGAACGCCGCCGTCCTGCGTCTGGAGGCCGGAGAGGTGGAGGCCGAAGAGGCAAGCATCGGCCTCCTCCGGGCCGAGAAGGTCGAACTGGAGGAATGTAGCGCCGGCCTGGTTGCGGCCCAGGAAGCGGTGCTGGAGAAGAGTCATGCCTGGGCCATCTTCGGCGGGGTGGTACGGGTGGAGGAAGGACGTTCGCTCCTGGTGATCGGGCGCCATCTGGACGGAGCCGTGCAACCGATTCTGGACCTGCGCGGGGCGGTCGCGCTAGGGGTGGCTGCCGGCCTGAGCGGGGTGCTTGTCCTGCTTCTGCGCCGGCTGCTTCGAAGGAGGTAGACGATGCCCCCCTTCTGGAAAGGTTTTCTGGCCGGCCTCATCATCGGGGCGGCGGTGGCGCTGCTCGTTTCGCCGGGAACCGGGGAGGAGAACCGTGCCCTCCTGCGACAGCGCCTCCAGGAAGCACGGGAGGCGGCCTGCCAGGCAGCCCGGCAACAGGAGGAAACCCTGCGCGCCCGTTACCGAAGCCTGGTAGGTGCGCAGGCCGAGGGTCAGGAGAAGGCATGACCGACCGGCCCGACCCGGAGGGCATTTCCGGCCGGAGAAGGTGGGGGCCTGTGTGGCTGCTGATTGCCTCAGGAGCCGCCCTTTTCCTGGCCGGAGTCCTTCTGGGCGGCCTTCTGGTCGCTTCGGTGATCCTGTACAGGACACCGGTCGAGCCGATCCGATTCCCACCTTCCCCGGCCAACTCCCCGACCTATCTTCCTGCTATTCCTTCTCCCTCTCCAGCACCTTCGCATCCCACACCCACGCCCCGTCCCGTCGGTCCGGGAGTGGGCCAGCAAGCGCCTCCGTTTTCCCTTCCGACGCTGGACGGCCAGGAAGTGACCCTGGAAGCCTACCGGGGGCGGCCGGTGCTCCTGCACTTCTGGGCCTCCTGGTGCCCCCCATGCCGGGAGGAATGGCCGGCCTGGCAGACCTTTGCCTCCGGCCCGGCGGCCGAAGGCGTCGTCATCCTGGCCGTGAATGTGGAAGAACCGCCGGAGGTCGTTCGCCAGTTTCTGGGGGATGACGCGCCGCCTTTTCCTGTCCTCCTGGATAGCGACGGCCGGGTCAACGTCCAGTACCGTGTCCGGGCCCTGCCGATGACCTTTTTCATCGACGCCGAAGGGGTGGTTCGCCGGGTCGTGCCCGGGGGGATGACCCCCGAAGCCCTGGAACGTCTGGTCGGCCGTTAGGGGATGGAGGCATCCCCGCATTCGCTTGCCGCCGGGGACGAGGCCGCGGAGACCGGTCCGATGGCCGGTGTCTGCACTCTGGGCGCTTGACGAGGGGGCGCGATTGCGCTACACTGTATTTCAGAAAATGTCTTCGGAGGTGCAGGCGGGATGAACACGAAACGGGACTATTACGAGGTCCTGGGTGTTCCACGGACGGCCAGTGCGGAGGAGATCAAGCGTGCTTTCCGCCGGCTGGCCCGGCAATACCATCCCGACGTGAATAAATCGCCCGAGGCCGAGGCTATCTTCAAGGAGATCAACGAGGCCTACGAGGTCCTTTCCGACGAACAGAAACGGGCGCTGTACGACCGCTTCGGCCACGCCGGAGTGAACGGCTCGATGGGCGGCACCCCCTATGATCCCTTCGCCGGCTTCGGTCTGGGGGATATCTTCGATGCCTTCGACTCCTTTTTCTCCACGATGACCGGCGCTCCTCCACGCAAGCGTCCTCAGCGCGGCGCCGACCTTCGCTACACCCTGACCCTCTCCTTTGAAGAAGCCGTCTTCGGCGTGGAAAAGGAGATCGAAGTCCCCCGCCTGGAGACCTGTCCGATCTGCCGGGGCACGGGGGCCGAGCCGGGAACGCAACCGATGCGCTGTCCGCGCTGTGGCGGCAGCGGCGAGGTACGCCAGCGCGGTCCTTTCTTCAATATGATCGTCATGACGACCTGTGAGCAATGCCAGGGCGAGGGGGTCATCACCGCCATCCCCTGCCATGAATGTCAGGGGCAAGGGCGTATCCGGGCCGTTCGCCGCCTTTCGGTCAAAGTCCCGGCCGGAGTGGACGAAAACGCCCAGATTCGGTTGAGCGGCGAGGGAGAGGCCGGCCTGCGGGGCGGCCCCCGAGGCGACCTCTATATCTCCCTGCGTATCAAGCCCCACCCCCATTTCCGGCGGCAGGGCAACGACATCCTCTACGAACTGCCGATCAACATTGCGCAGGCGGCGCTGGGGACGAAGGTGGTGGTGCCTACGGTGGATGGGACGGAAGAGGTGGTGCATATTCAGCCGGGAACCCAGCACGGGCGAACCTATGTCCTTCGGGGAAAAGGGGTGCCGCACCTGCGGGGTAGCGGGCGCGGCGACCAGATCGTGGTGGTGCGGGTCGTGGTTCCCACGAAACTGACCGAACGGCAGCGCGAACTTTTGACCGAACTGGCCCGTACCCTGGGCAGCGAGGTAGGGGACGGGAAAAGGGGTGTTTTCGAGCGTATGCGCGACGCCTTTGGGGGATAAAGCCCCGCCGGAGAAAGCCCTACCCGGGTTCGCCCCCTTCGCCGGAGAAATGTTGACGGTTCCAGGCATAGAGGATTTGGCCCGCGCGTCCTGGGCGGCAAGGGCATAGCGGTGATCTATCCGGCCTTTCCGGGGATGCTCCGATGCCCATCTTCCTCTTCACCGACATCGAGAACTCCACCCGCCTCTGGGAAAAGTACCCGGCCCAGATGGGCCAGGTCCTTTCCCGCCACGACGCCATCCTGCGCCGGGAGATCGAACGCTACGGCGGCCGCATCGTCAAGCACACCGGCGACGGTGTCCTGGCCGTCTTCGAGCGCGGCCAACCCCTCCGCTGCGCCCTGGAGGTGCAAAAGGCCCTGGCCCGGGAGGATTGGGGCGAGGTCGGCGAAGTGCGCGTCCGCATGGCGCTGCACGCCGGCGAGGCCCTGCGCCGGGGCAGGGACTACTTTGGCCCGGCCGTGAACCGCACGGCCCGGTTGCTTTCCTCCGCCTGGGGCGGGCAGGTCCTCTTCACCCTGGAGGTGCTGCGGGTGTCCCCCTTGCCGGAGGGGGCAACGGCGCGAGACCTGGGCTTTCACTTCTTCAAAGACCTGGGGGAGCCACAGCAGGTCTACGGGCTGGAGCATCCGGAAGTTCCCTGGCGGGACTTCCCTCTGCGCTCCCTTTCTGCCCATCCCCACAACCTGCCGGTGCAGCCCACGCCCTTTGTCGGGCGGGAGAGGGAACTGGCCCAGGTTCTGGCCCTTTTAGAGAATCCGGCCTGTCGTCTGCTCACGCTGGTTGGTCCCGGGGGCATCGGGAAGACCCGGCTGGCCCTGCAGGCGGCGGCGGAGAAGGTGGAGGACTTTCCCAACGGCGTCTATTTTGTGCCGCTGGCGGCCCTGACCTCGCCGGAGTTTCTCGCCTCGGCGATTGCCGAAGCGCTGCGTTTTTCCTTTTACGGGCCGGAGGAGCCGCGGGTGCAACTGGCCAATTATCTGCGGGGGAAGCGGTTGCTCCTGGTGCTGGATAACTTTGAGCACCTGGTAGGCGGGGCGGGGCTGGTGGCGGAACTTTTGCAGGCAGGGGAGGAGGTGAAGGCAGTGGTCACCTCGCGGGAGGCGCTGCACCTGCGGGGGGAGTGGGTCTT